>JBILEY010000139.1:0-11603 GCA_044351865.1 Planctomycetota bacterium
GGGTGCCACGAACTCGCCGGCGACGACCAGTTCGCCGTTCGGGCGCGCGGCCACCAGCGTTCCCTTCGCCGGCAGCGGCAGCGGTGTCCAGGAACTACCGTCGAAGCGCGCCATGCGCGTCGCGGCGGTTCCGGGGAACCCGGTGAACTCGCCGACCGCGAGCACCGCGCCGTCGCGGTCGGTGGTCATCGCCGCGACCGCACCGGTGGCGCCGGCACTCGCCGCCGACCACGCACTGCCGTTCCATCGCGCGACGTTCGGGGCCAGCACACCGCCCGCTTCGGCGAAGGTGCCGGCGACCAGCACGTCGCCGCCGGGCAGGTTCACGCCGAGCCGCAGGCCCGAGTTGTTCCACGGCGCCAGCAGCGTCGCGCCACTGGGCTGGTGCAGCAGGATCCCGCTCGCCGTTCCGATCAGCGCACCGTCGGTGCCGTAGGGTGCAAGCAACTGGCCGTTCGCCGTGCCAGGCACCGGAGTCCAAGTCGTGCCGTCGAAGCGGCCGACCGAGCCGCCAGCGACACCCGGGAAGTTGGAGACGACGAGCGCATCGCCGTTGGCCGTCGCCAACAGACCGAAGGCCCCTCCCGGGGCACCTGCACCGAGTGGATGCCAGGCGACTCCGTCCCAGCGCGCGACGAAGTTGCAGGCGACACCGCCGATGCTGGTGAAGAACCCAGCCGCCAGCAGGTCGCCGTTCGGCAGCAGGGCGAAGTGGTTGACGTAGCCGAGAGTGAACGCCAGCGCCGTGGTACCCATCGACTGCCACGCGACGCCGTCCCAACGCGCGATGCCGTTGCCGGTGGTCGTGCCACCGGGTAGCAGGAAATTGCCGCCGGCGACGAGTTCGCCGTTCGGCAAGACGACCAGCGCCAGGACCGCAGTGGTGGCCAAGGACAGCGCGAACGGCTGCCAGCCAGCACCGTTCCACTGCATGACCTGGCCGGTGCCGAACTCGGCGAAGAGGCGGCCCGCTGGGTCGCTGGCCAGTGCCCGCACCTCACCAGCGGGTGCCCCGGGCAGCGCCGACCACGTGCGCAGCGCCGGGTCGTAGACCGCGAGGTTGGTCGTGGTGGCAGCGCCGGCGGTCGTGAACGTGCCGGCGACGACGACTCGTTCGAGCTGCGGCCCGGCTCCATCCGGGTCCCAGAGCACGGCCCGATCCACGCGGCCGTCGACGCCGGCGAGCGGCTGACCTGGCTGCCACACGCGCGCGCAAGGCAACTGGGCGGCGAGCTCGTTCGCCAGCAGCACGAACGAGGCGAAGCAGACGGAGCGCGCGAGGACGAGCGATTGCATGGCCACCGGATCAGAAGGAGCCCACCGACAACTGCGCCGCATTGCTCGTCGTCACCAGCGTGGCGACACCAGCAGCGCTCTCGAGCACGACCGTCTGCTGTGCGAACGACACGCCGACCAGCGACGGCGTGCTCGGCAGCGTCCACTGTACCGACGCCTCGCCGTTCGCCACCGGCAGCAGCAGCACCACGTCGGGTGCCGTGCGCAGCGTGCAACCGAAGCCCGCGATCGGCAGCACCTGCTGCAGCAGCAGCGACAGCGTGCTCGCGCCGAATACGCCGATCGCCAGCGCGTTCGTCGGCACGCCGCGTGTCGTCGCGCGGAACGCGCCGCCGAGCCACGCGCGTTCGTCGACGCGCGTCGTCAGCGGTCCGGCACTGCCGCTGCAGCCACCGCCGAGGTCCTGCGCAACCGCGGGACACGACGACTGCAGGCGCGCGAACACAGCGGACACGGCGCTGTCGACACGCACGAAGTTGCCGAACGCGGCCAGCTCGCCCATCGGCGACCAGACGACGCGCGCCGTGCCCCGCGCTTCGCCGAGCAGCGTCCACTGCACGCCGTCCCAGCGCTGGATGCGCGTCACCACTGGCGCCCCCGGAACGACCTGCGTCAGCACGACGTCGCCGTTCGGCAGCGTGTCGATCGACGAGGCTCCGTTCGTCGGCAACGAGCCCAACGCCTGCCACGTCGTGCCATCCCAACGCGCCACGCTCGAGAACGGCGCCGTCAGCTGGCCCCCGACCAGCAGGTCGCCGTTGGCCGCGACGGCGAGGATGCGGGTGCCGCCGGGGGCACCAGGGATCGCCTGCAGTTGCTGACCATCCCAGCGCAGCAGCTGCGCCGACACCGGCGTCGTGAACTGGCCGGCGAACACCAGGTCGCCGTTCGGCAGTTCCACCAGATCGAGCAGTTGGCCACCGGCCACCAACGGGATCGAGAAGAGCTGTGTGCCGTCCCATCGCGACACGCGGTTCAAGCCGGACTGGCTGTGGGCGACGTACGTCGCACCCACTCCTCTGGCCAACAGCGTCGTGGACTGGCCCGCGGGCAGCGGCACCGGCGTCACGACCCCGTTCTGCCAGCGCGCGAGCGTATGCCCGCCAGCGAACGGGAAGGACCCGGCCAACAGCACGGAGCCGTCACCCCGCGCCACGACGTCGAACACCGAATCGGCGGACACCGGGAGACCGGTCCACACCGCGCCGTCGAAGTGCGCGAAGGTGGCATCGGCGAGACCGCCGACCGAGAACCTGCCAACCGCGAAGAGGCCACCGTCGGCCGCCCGTGCCGCGGCCAGCACGAGGCCGGAACTGCCGCTGTTGGCACTGCCGAAGACCCCGTTGCGCCGCCGAGCGACGTTCCACGCCGCCGGGCCGTTGAGGGTGACGGGGTCGCCGAGGTTGACGAACGAGCCGCCGACGAGCGCATCGCCGTTCGCCAGCAGCGCCGCACACTGCACGTCGACGGGCAGCGTCCACGCAGCCAACGACGTCCAGCCCGTGGCATCCTGAGCCCACAACCCCGAGGCCGCACGGCACAACACGCCATTGCTGCCGAACGGAGCGATCGGGAACCAACCGCCCGGAGCCCCCGCCGGCAGCGCCGACCAGTTGCTGCCGTTCCAGCGCGCCCCGCTGGTGGAGCCGCCGAGGAACAACCCGAGTGCCACCACGTCGCCGGCGGCGGTCGCCTGCAGGCCCGATACGGGCAAGGTCGAACCAGCGCCGAGTGGGAACCAGGTCGTGCCGTCCCAACGCGCCACGTGGCTGCAAGCAACACCGCCGACCTGCACGAACGCGCCACCGGCGACGAGGTGGCCGTTCGGCAGCACGTCGAGACCACGGATCGTGCCGTTGCCGACCGGCAGCGACGGATTGCCCATCGCCTGCCACTGCGTCCCGTTCCAGCGCGCGAGCGCCACGATCGGACTCGCGCCGATCAGGCCGAAGGCGCCGCCCGCGACGAGCTGCCCGTTCGCCAGCTCGACCAGTTGGTTGACCGAGTTGTCGAAGCTCGGGCCCAGCGCCTGCCACACGGTGCCGTTCCACGCGCGCACGCCGGAGTTGGTGCCGACGACCAGTTGGCCGCCGGTGGTGCCACCGCGCACGAGGATCGTGTTGACGCGGTCGAGTCCGGTGCCGAGCGGCGACCAGCGCTGCAGCGTCGGGTCGTAGAGCGCGACGTTGCCGACGAGCTGGTCGCCAGCGACGGTGAACTGCCCGCCGACGACCACCACATCGGGCTGCGGCCCAGCCCCGTCGGGGTCCCAGTTCGCCATCGCGTAGGCGGTGCCGTCGAGACCGGGGATGCCTTCGCCGGGTTGCCAGGTCAGCGAGCACGACGCCTGTGCGACGAGCGACGTCGGCGCCACGACGGTTGCGATGCCGAGCACGACGGCGAACACGCTGGCGGGGCACCTTCTCATGGCGCCCAGTATGCCGCGGCGGCGCGCGGCTGGGGGAAACGTGGCGTCCGCCCCCTACCAGGCACCCACGGTCAGCAGTGTTCCGGGGCCGGCGCGCAGAGCGCTGGCGCCGCCAGCCGCGGTCTCGAGCACCAACGTCTGCTGCACGAACGACGCACCGAGCAGCGACGGCGCATTCGGCAGCGACAGCGCGATTTCGGCCTCGCCATTCCACACCGGGGCGAAGCCGACGACGTCCAAGGTCGCGCGCAGCGTGCAGCCGGCACCGCCGATCGGCAGCAGCTGCGACAGCGGCAGCGACGTCGTGCTCCCACCGAACACACCGATCGCCAGCGCGTTCGTCGCCACGCCACGCGTCGTCGTACGCATCGTGCCGCCGAGCCAGGCACGTTCGTCGACGCGCGTGGTCAGCGGGCCAGCGCTGCCGCTGCAGCCGCCGCCGAGATCCTGCGCATCCGCAGCGCACGAGGACTGCAGGCGCGTGAACAACGCGGCGACGGTGCTGTCGATGCGGAGGAAGTCCCCGAACGCTGCGAGCTCCCCCGCTGGCGACCAGACGACGCGCGCTGAGCCGCGCGCTTCGCCGAGCACCGTCCAAGACTGTCCGTCCCAACGCTGGATGCGCGTCACGTTCGGCGCCAGGCCGATCAGCTGGCTGAGCACCACGTCGCCGTTCGGCAGCGTGTCGAGCGACAAGGCGCCGTCGTTCAGCGGCAAGGCGCCGAGTGCATGCCACGTGGAGCCATCCCAACGCGCCACGCAGGAGAACGGCGCCGACAGTATGCCACCGACCAACAGGTCGCCGTTGGCCGCGACGGCGAGGATCTGTACACCGCCGGGAGCACCAGGAATCGGTGCGAGTTGCTGGCCGTCCCATCGCAACGGTTGCGACGAGCCCGTCGTCAGGAACGCGCCGGCCAGCACGAGATCGCCGTTCGGCAGTTCGACCAGATCCGACAACGTGCCGGGCACGGCGAACGGCAGCGGGACCAGGAAGGTGCCGTCCCAACGCGCCACACCGACCGTGATGCCGAGGGTGGTGGCGACCCACGTCGCTCCCTGCCCTTCGGCGAGCGCCGAAGCGCCCGCGCCGAGCGGCAGCGGCACCGCCGACGCAACGCCGTTCTGCCAGCCCAACAGCGTCTGCGTGCCGCCGAGCGAGAACACGCCCCGCAGCAGCAGTGAGCCGTCGTCGCGCACGACGATTTCACGCACGGTCGTCGCCGGTACCGGCAAGTGCGTCCAATTGATGCCGTCGAAGTGAGCGAGGTTGGCGTTCGGCATGCCGCCGACACGGAATGAGCCGCCGACGAAGTAGCCGCCATCGCGGGATGGCACTGCGGCCTGCACGGTGCCGACGCCACCGCCACCGCTGTTGGCAGCCTCGAACACGCCGTTGCGTCGGATCGCGACCCGCCATGCGTTCTTTCCGTCGAACTGCGTGAACGCACCGCCGACCAGCGCGTCCCCGTTCGGTAGAAGTGCAACACAACGCACGCCGGCAGTGCCCGTCCAAACCGCCCACTGGCTCCAGCCGCCAGCGTCCTGCAGCCACAGCGCCGAATTGCTACGGAACAGCACGCCGTTGCTGCCGACCGGCGCGACTGGAAACGCAGTCGGCGATGGCGCAGGTGGCATCACCTGCCAGCCAGCGCCGTCCCATCGCGCCACCGTGAGGGGGCTGATGCCGAAGCCGCCCATCGCCACCACGTCGCCGGCAGGTGTCGCGACCAGGCCGAGCACCGGTGTCGACGAACCGGGGCCGAGCGGGTGCCAGATCGTGCCGTCCCAGCGTGCCACGTTGTTGCAGGCGACGCCGCCGACCTGCGAGAGCGAACCGCCGGCGACGAGATCGCCGTTCGGCAGCACGGCGAGGCCGCGGATCGAACCGATGCTGGACGACATCGTCGGGTTGCCGAGGGCCAACCACTGGCTGCCGTCCCAGCGGGCGAGCGAGTTGATCGCGCTGCCGCCGACCAGGCCGAACGCGCCACCCGCGACGAGGTGGCCGTTCGCCAGTTCGACGAGGTGGTTGACCGGGCTGTCGAAGGTGAGGCCGAGCGGCTGCCACGTCGTGCCGTTCCACGCGCGCACACCGGAGTTGGTGCCGACGACGAGCTGGCCGCCGACCGCGCCGTTGCGCACGACGATCGCGTTGACGGGTTCCGCGACGCCAGCCCCAAGCGGCGACCAGCGCTGCAGCCCCGGGTCGTAGAGCGCGACGTTGCCGACGAGCTGGTCGCCAGCGACGGTGAACTGCCCGCCGACGACCACCACCTCGGGCTGCGGCCCAGCCCCGTCGGGGTCCCAGTTCGCCATCGCGTAGGCGTTGCCGTCGAGGCCGGGGATGCCGTCGCCCGGTTGCCAGGTCAGCGAGCACGACGCCTGTGCGACGAGCGACGTCGGCGCCACGACGGTTGCGATGCCGAGCACGACGGCGAACACGCTGGCGGGGCACCTTCTCATGGCGCCCATTATGCCGCGGCGGCGCGCGGCTGGGGGAAACGTGGCGTCCGCCCCCTACCAGGCACCCACGGTCAGCAGTGTTCCGGGGCCGGCGCGCAGAGCGCTGGCGCCGCCAGCCGCGGTCTCGAGCACCAGCGTCTGCTGCACGAACGACGCACCGAGCAACGCCGGCGCATTCGGCAGCGCCCACTGCGACGACGCGACGCCGTTCGCCACCGACGCCGACAGCAACACGTCGGGTGCTACACGCAGCGTGCAGCCAGCGCCGCCGATCGGCAGCAGCGAACCGAGCGGCAGCGTCACCTGGTTCGCGCCGAACACCCCGATCGCCAACGCGTTCGCCGGCACCCCGCGCGTCGTCGTGCGGAACGTGCCGCCGAGCCACGCGCGTTCGTCGATGTGCGTCGTCAGCGTCCCGGCACTGCCGGTGCACCCGCCCCCGAGGTCCTGCGCCGCCGACGGACACGTCGTCAGCAGCCGCGCGAACGCGAGCCGCACCCCACCGGCGATCCGCAGGAAGCTCCCGTAGGCGACCAACGAGCCGTCGGGGGACCACAGCAGATTCGCACGCCTGTCGGCCTCGGCAATCTGCGTCCACTGGCCAGCGTGCCAACGATGCAGGCGCGTCCGCCAGGCGTTCGGCCCCGAAAACGACGCTTCCGAAGTAGCGAGCACATCGCCGTCGGGCAACGGCACGATCGCGGCGATCCGGTCGGTCCACGTCGGCGCCATGCTCTGCCAGCCCGTGCCGTCGTAGCGCAGGACCTGCGGCGGCGCCGGCGACGGGGGCTGCTGCGGAGCAGTGCCGACGAACAGGTCCCCGTTCGCCGCCACGGCGACCGCAGTCAGCACCTCGCTCGGCGCCCCGAAGATCGTCCGCAGCTGCAGTCCATCCCAGCGCAGCAAGCCTTCGAAACCGGTCGCTGGCGTGAACGACCCCGCGAGCACGACCTGCCCGCCGGCGGTCGCGACCATGTCGAAGACGAACCCGGTGACGGCGGCCGGCAAGGCGACGAGGCTCGCGCCGTTCCAGGTGAACAGGCGCACCACGTCGTTGACGTCGCTGGTCGCGACCCAGACGGAGTCGTCTGCCGCGAGGGCCATGCGCTGCAAGAACTGACCGACCGGCAGCGGAATCGGCGTCACCGTGCCGTTGTGGATCGCCGCGAGCGCCGCGGTGCCACCACTGGGGATCGGGATCGTGCCGGCGACGAGCACCTGACCGCTGCGGCGCGCCACCAGGGCGGTGGCGCCTGTCGACGGTGGCCCGAAGGCCGACCACGTACTGCCGTCGAACTCGGCGAGGGAACCCATCGGCACCCCCGGCAGTCGGAGCGAGCCGCTGACGAGCACCCGACCGTTCGGCAGCACGGTCGCAGCATTGAGGCTGCCGCTCGTGCCATCGAACGCGGGGCTCCAAACGGTGCCGTTCCACCAGGCCAGGTTCCAGGCTGGTTGCCCCTGGATCTGCTGGAACTGGCCGCCGACCAGCCACTCGCCATTGGCGCCGGGCAGCGCGCACATGGCCCAGACACCCGTCGGCAACGCGAGCACGTTGCTCCAGCCGTTGGCGTCGTGGACCCACAGGCCACCGGAGCCGAGCACCACAGCCCCGTCGCTGCCGAACGTCCCGAGCGCGTAGGAGCCGTTGCCGGGCGCGCCCGCCGTGATGGCGACCCAGTTGGCGCCATGCCAACGCGACCAACCGGTGACGCCAGTGAAGTTGCCGAACGCGACGACCTCACCCGACGCCGTCGTGGCCAGACTGCTGACCAACCACTGCGAGCCGGCCCCGAGAGGGTGCCAGGCAACACCGTCCCAGCGCGCGACATGGTTGCACGCGACGCCGCCGATCTGGGTGAACATGCCGCCGACGACGAGGTCGCCGTTCGGCAGCAGCCCCATGGCGTTGACCTGGCCGCTGGCGAACGGCAGCGTCGGATCGCCCATCGGCTGCCACTGCGCGCCGTTCCACCGGGCGATCCCGAACACCAGAGCCCCACCGACCGAGCCGAACTGACCGCCGACGACGAGGTCGCCGTTGGGCAGTTCGACGATCCGATTCGGCTCATGGTTGAAGCCCGGGCCGAGCGCTTGCCACTGGCTGCCGTCCCACGCGAAGACGGCATTGCCGGAGCAGGCGGCGAGCTGGCCGTTCGCGCGCGCGACGATCGATTGCACCGTCATCGGCAGCCCACCACCGAGCGGCAGGAAGCGGCGCTGCACCGGGTCGTAGCAGGCGATGTTGGCGTCGTTCTGGTCGCCGGCGACATCGAACCGACCACCGACGACGATCCGGGCAGGTGCCGGTCCCGCTCCATCCGGATCCCACGGGACCATCGTCGCGACAAAACCTGTCCCCGACGGCAGCAGGCCTGCGATGGTGACGCCCGCGACGCCGAAGCCCGGCTGCCACTGCAGCGAGCACGGCAGCTGGGCCTTGGCCAGCGAGGCGGACAGCAACACGAGCACGATCGGCCATGGTTTCGGCAAGGTCGCCATTGGGTCGATGCTATCGGCAGCATGGCGCCAGGACTGACGTCGGGACGGCGTTGGCCACGGCCGCAGGTCCCTTGCCGTCACGCCGTCCGCCATCGGTGCACCTCGTCGCTCGCGCGCGCCGAATGGGCCTGGTGCAGCGCCGCCGTCGCGCGGGCCTAGAACGACCCGACCGACAACTGCACGGCATCACTCGCGTGCAATGAGGCACCGACACCGGCCGCGGTCTCGAGCACCAACGTCTGCTGCACGAACGACGCACCGAGCAGCGACGGCGCACTCGGCAACGTCAGCGCCACCTGTGCCTCGCCGTTCCACACCGGAGCGACGCCGACGACCTCCAAGTTCGCGCGCAGCGTGCAGCCAGCGCCGCCGATCGGCAGCAGCTGCGACAACGACAGCGACGTCGAACTCGCGCCGAACACGCCGAGCGCGAGTGCGTTCGTCGGCACGCCGCGCGTCGTCGCGCGGAACGTGCCGCCGAGCCACGCGCGTTCGTCGACGCGCGTCGTCAGCGGTCCCGCACTGCCGCTGCAGCCACCGCCGAGGTCCTGCGCCGTCGATGGGCACGACGACTGCAGGCGCGTGAACACGGCCGCGACGGTGCTGTCGATGCGCGAGAAGTCGCCGAACGCCGCCAGCTCCCCCGCCGGCGACCAGACGACGCGCGCCGTGCCGCGTGCTTCGCCGAGCAGCGTCCACTGCACGCCGTCCCAGCGCTGGATGCGCGTCACCGCCGGCACACCTGGCACGCGCTGCGCCAGGACGACATCTCCGTTCGGCAAGCTGTCGATCGACAGGGCCCCGTTCAGCGGCAATGAGCCGAGCGCATGCCACGTCGTGCCGTCCCAACGCGCCACGCTCGCGAACGGCGCCGTCAACTGCCCACCGACCAGCAGGTTGCCGTTGGCCGCCAAGGCGATCGTCGTGGCGCCGCGAGGTGCCCCGGGGATCTCCTGCAGTTGGTGGCCGTCCCAGCGCAGCAGCAGCGGTTGGGACGAGCCATCGAACTGGCCGGCGAGCACCAGATCGCCGTTCGGCAGTTCGAGCAGATCGGACAAGAGGCCGCCCAGGGAGAAGGGCATGGGCACCAGGAAGGTGCCGTCCCACCGCGCCACGCCGACGATGCCGACGAGGTTCGTGCAAACGTACGTCGCCCCCCTGCCCGGGGCGAGGACCGAGGCGAACGCACCGAGCGGCAGCGGCAGCGGCACCGCCGTCGCGACGCCGTTCTGCCAGCGCAACAGCGTCTGCGTGCCGCCGAGCGAGAACACGCCCGACAGCAGCGCCGAGCCGTCGTTGCGCACGACGATGTCGTTCACGGTCGAGGCCGGCACCGACAGGCGCGTCCAGGTGACGCCGTCGAAGTGCGCGAGGTTGGCGTTCGGCATGCCGCCCACGCGGAACGAGCCGCCGACCAGGTAGCCGCCATCGGGCACCGGCACGGCCACTTGCACGACGCCGACGCCACCGCTGTTGGTCGCCTCGAACACGCCGCTGCGCCGCTGCGCGACGCGCCATGCGGTCGTGCCGTCGAAGAGCTGGAAGCCACCGCCGACCAACACGTCGCCGTTCGGTAGCAGCGCCGCACAGCGCACGTCGGCAGTGCCCGTCCACCCAGCCAACTGGCTCCAGGCCCCACCGTCTTGCAGCCACAAGCCAGCGTTGGTCCGGAACAGCACGCCGTTGTTGCCGACCGGCGCCACCGGGAACGACGTCGACGAGGGGGCGGGCGGCATCACCACCCAGCTCGCACCGCTCCACCGCGCCACGGTGGCAGGACTGGTGCCGAAGCCGCCCATCGCCAGCACATCGCCAGCGGGCGTCGCGACCAGGCCGAGCACCGGTGTGGACGATCCAGCGCCGAGCGGCTGCCAGAGCGTGCCGTCCCAGCGCCCGATGTTGTTGCAGGCGACGCCGCCGACCTGCGAGAACGAACCGCCGGCGACGAGGTCGCCGTTCGGCAGCACGCCGAGGCCGAGGATCGAACCGATGCTGAACGACAGCGTCGGGTTGCCCAGTGCCTGCCACTGGCTGCCGTCCCAGCGTGCGAGCGAGTGGATCGCGCTCCCGCCGATCAGGCCGAAGGCGCCGCCGGCGACGAGGTCGCCGTTCGCCAGCTCGACCAGATGGTTGACCGCGTTGTTGAAGGTCAGGCCGAGCGCCTGCCACGTGGTGCCGTTCCACGCGCGCACCCCGGAGCTGGTGCCGACGACGAGCGGGCTGCCGGGCGCACCGTTGCGCACGAGGATCGTGTTGACGCGTTCGCCGACGGCGCCGAGCGACGACCAGCGCTGCAGCGCCGGATCGTAGAGGGCGATGTTGCCGACGGACTGGTCGCCGGCGACGGTGAACTGCCCGCCGACGACGACCACTGCGGGCTGCGGCCCAGCCCCGTCGGGGTCCCAGTTCGCCATCGCGTACGCGTTGCCGTCGAGGCCGGGGATGCCGTCGCCCGGTTGCCAGGCGAGCGGGCACGGTGCTTGGGCGATCAACGGCTGCGACACGGCGAAGGTCGCGATGCCGAGCACGACGACGCACACACTGGAGGGCAGCCTTCGCATAGGCGCCCAGTATGCCGCGACTGCGCGGGACCAGGGGAACCTGGGCGCACGCCGCATCAGAAGGCTCCAACGGTCAGCTGCGTACCATCGCCGGCGACCAGCGCGCTGGCGCCGCCAGCCGCTGTCTCGAGCACCAGCGTCTGCTGCACGAACGAAGCACCGAGCAGCGACGGCGCACTCGGCAGCGTCCACTGCGCGCGCGCTTCGCCGTGCACGATCGGCAGTGGCAACAGCACGTCCGGCTGCGCGCGCAGCGTGCAACCGGCACCGCCGATCGACAGCAGCTGCGGCAGCGGCATTGAGGTCGCACTCGCGCCGAACACGCCGAGCGCGACGCTGTTCGACGCCAC
>JBILEY010000005.1:0-32570 GCA_044351865.1 Planctomycetota bacterium
CGATCTGTACGTCGAGCCGCTCCTGCCTCGGGACGTCGAGTTGGTGTGCGTCGACACGGCTGGCCATCCGCTGTCGGCGATCCCGATGGAGGTGCGCGCGGGGCTGGCTGGGCCTGCGATTCGCACCGTCACCGCGGCATCGGGGCGGGCGAGCGTTTCGCTCCCGATGGTCGGCAGCGAAGCCGTCTACGTCAGTCTGGTCGGCGGCGGTTGGGTCTTCACGGGGCCCCGTCCGCCGAGGCGGGTGTTGGACGTGATCGGGAGGACGGGATGCCGCGTGGATCTCGGCAGTGTCGGGCCAGTGCATCTGACCCTGCAGCCGGCAGCGTTGGTTCGAGGTCGCTGCGTCGCTGGCGACGGGCGCCCGCACCAGCATGGCGAGGTCATCCTGAGCGCGCAGTGGACCTCGCCGCAGGGCACGTCCCAGTCCACGGCTGTCGGCGAAGCGCAGCTGGACGTATCGGGCAGGTTCGAGTCCGCGGCCTTCTCGGCCGAGGCCGATGTCGTGATGCGCGTCTCCCTGGGAGCCATGCGGGTCGTCGAGAGCAGCCCGTTCCAGGTGTCGTCCGGCTCCACCGTGGAGTTGCCGCCGATGGTCGTTCCTGCGTTCAGCGAGATCCGCGGGGTGCTGCGCGATGATCGTGGTGTGCCGATGCCGGGGCGGGTGCTGATGGCGGAGGCGGTCGGCGCCCAGCGCTGGCGGTATGCCACGACGGATCGCCGCGGCCGCTTCCGCTTCGATCTCGTGCCGGCAGGCGTGTGGCGACTTGTGCTCTCGTCGGTGGACTGCGCCGAGGAGGCCAGGGGCGAGGCCTTCTCGATCGCAGAAGGGGCCCTGGTGGAACAGGATCTCGCGTTCGGTGGCGAGGCACCTGCGATCGGGTGAGTGGTCGGGTGGGGGCGCCCTGTTCGTGACCGTCGTCCGCTCTCAGCGCGTGATCGCGCCGCGGACTTGGCGCAGGGTTGCGCGGCTTCGTCGCCGCGCTCGTCGGATGACGGCGCGCTGTCGTGCTACAGCGACTGCGCCGGATAGCCCGCGTTCTGCAGCGTCGCCAGGATCTGCTCGACGTGCACCTTGCCGCGCGTCTCCATGACGACGTCGAGCTCCGCCTGGCGCGGCGGCAGGCCGGTGAACAGGCGTTGGTGTTCGATGTCGATGATGTCGGCGCCGGACGCGCCGATCATCTGCGTCACGCGCGCGAGCACGCCGGGCACGTCGTGGATGGCGATGCGCAGCTTGGCGATCTTGCCGTCGCGCTTCAGGCCGCGCAGCAGCACCGTCGCCAGCATGCGGCGGTCGATGTTGCCGCCGCAGATGACCACGCCGACGTTGCGGCCGCGCAGGAGATTCGCGTGCCGGGTGACCGCGGCGAAGCCGGCGGCGCCGGCCCCTTCGGCGACGACCTTCTGCTGGGCGGCCAGCACCTGCACCGCGGTCTCGATGTCCACTTCGTCGACCAGCAGGATGTCGTCGACGAGCTGCTTCAGGATCTCGGCGGTGACGACGCCGGGGGTCTTCACCGCGATGCCGTCGGCCAGCGTGTGCGTGTGCATCGCCGGTACGGGTTCGCCGCGGATCGCCGCGCGCATCGACGGGCACATCGCCATCTGCACGCCGTAGACGCGGCAGTTGGGGTTCACGTGCTTGGCCCACACCGCCATGCCGGCGCACAGGCCGCCGCCGCCGACGGGAATCACCAGCGTGTCGATCGCCGGCTGGTCGGCGAGCATCTCGATCGCGGCCGTGCCCTGGCCGGCGACGATCAGCGGGTCGTCGTACGGGTGCACGAACGCGTAGCCGCGCTGCGCCGCGAGTTCTTTCGCGTGCACGGTCGACTCGGCCACCGACTCGCCGCGCAGCACGACCTCGGCGCCGAGGCCTTCGGTGCGTTCGATCTTCGAGAACGGCGTCGTCAGCGGCATCACGATCGTCGCCTTCAGGCCGAGGCGGCGGGCGTGGTAGGCAACGCCCTGCGCGTGGTTGCCGGCGGAGGCGGCGGCGACGCCGGCGGGCGGGTTCGCCGACTGCGCCAGGCGCTGCAGCTTCAGGCAGCTGCCGCGGTCCTTGAACGAGCCGGTGAACTGCATCGTCTCGAGCTTCAGCCACAGCCGCAGGCCGAGCATCTCGCCGAGGCGCGGCGCCTCGATCGTCGGCGTGTGCTGGATGTGGCTCTTGATCGCGGCGTGGGCCTGCTGGACGTCGTGGGCGGTGACCTGCATTGCGGGGCGGCAGCGTAGCGATCGCGCTGCCGCGTTGCTGCAGAGGCCCGCCGTCCGCATCATGCGGCCATGCTCGAACTGGCCTGGGGCCTCGTGGTGCTGGTCAATCTCGTCGCCGTGCCGGTCTACGGCTGGGACAAGTGGCGCGCTGGGCGGCAAGGCCGGCGCGTGCCCGAACGCACGCTGCTCTGGTTCCTGTTCGCCACCGGCTGGATCGGCTGCTGGCTCGCGATGTCGCTGTTCCGGCACAAGACCGCGAAGGCGTCGTTCCGCCGCTGGGCGATCCTGTGGACGGTCGTCAACCCGTTCTGGCTCTTGGTCTGGCTGTCGCTGCGCTGATCGCGCCGTTCACAGCATCAGGCGCACGCCGGCCTTGGCGCGGGCGCCGAGCATGCGGTCCTCCTGCCGGGCGCGGCGGTAGACGATCTTGATCGAGGGGATCGCGTCGTCGGTGAACAGGATGAAGATCTGCTGCGCGAACTCGACGCGCTTCACCAGGTGGAAGCCGTACTGCGTCTCGACCGGCTCGAGGCTCACCTCCCCGTCGAGCAGCTCCCACGCACGGCGGCACAGCACGGCCGGCATGCGGTCGTCGTAGCGGTGCAGCGCGCCGAGGCGACCGCCTTCGGGCGCGGTCTTCTGGTCTTCGCTGTAGAGGCGCGCGATCTCCTCGAAGTTGCTGCCGTCGGGCTTCAATCGCGCCTTGATCTGGGCCAAGCGTTCGTTGGCGCGGGCGATGCCCTCCTCGCGCAGCAGCAGGCCGGTGCCGGCGTCGCGGTGCTGGACCAGGATGTGTTCGATGGTCACCTGGCCGCCGAACGCGCGCGCATTGTCGTTGAAGAACTGCTGCAGCTCGCCGCGCGACCTGTCGTCGGTCTCGAGGAAGTCGAGCATGCCCTGGATCTCGTTGGCCAGGCCATTGCGCAGCTGGTAGTCGGCGAGCAGCAGGTTGACGCGGCGCTGGCTCAGCTCGGTCGGGCGGCCCTGTTCCTTCAGGCTCTGCACGTAGCTGTCGAGGTAGGCCTGGAAGTTCTTCTTCAGCACGCCGCTGGTCACTTCCTCGAGCTTCTTGCCGTCCTTCAGTTCGTCGGCGAACACCTGCCGCATCGCCTCGAGGTCGGCGAAGTGGCGCACCCACGGCGCCATCAGGTCGGAGCGCAGCATGGCCTCGACCGTCGGCGTCACCGTCAGCGCTTCCTTGAAGCCCGGGTGGTGGCGCCCGTCGAGGTGGTCAACGAGGTCGGTCAGCGTCAGCGTGCGCGTGCCGACCACGGCGATCGCCGCGTCCTTGTCGGCGGGCCAGTGCAGCGCGCGGAAGTGCGGCTGTTCGGCTCGGGCCTTGGCGGCCGGCGGGGCCGCCGGGGGCGTCGCCGCCGGCGCGCTGGCCGGCGGATCCTGTTGGGCCGACAGCATGGCGGCGAACGCCGCGGCGACGAGCAGGGGCGACGAGCGAAGGAGCATTGGCATCGGCGGAATCGTGCGGTGGACGCGGGCGCGGCTAGATACCACGGCTGCCAGGAGCCGTAACTCCGAAAGCGCGCGCAGTCTCTCGTCGGGTCGCCGGAGCTCCGCCTTGAACGCGATCCGGCGGGCAGGTTCGATGCGGGACGCGCGGGACCGGTCGGACCGCGCGCCGAACGCATGCACGCATCGCCCCGCTCCCGAATGCTCGATGCCATCGGTGCACGCTTCCGCACCGAGTTCGGCGGGGCGCCGTTCCGCCGCTTCTTCGCCCCCGGCCGCATCAACCTGCTGGGCGCGCACCTCGACTACAACGGCGGCGACGTGCTGCCGATGGCCGTCGACCGCGGCATCTACCTGGCGATCCGCGCGCGCGACGATGGCCGGCTCCGGTTGCGCAGCGTCGACCAGCCGCAGGCCATCGACATCGCCGGCGCCGACGTCGGCGAACGAACCAGGCCGGAGCTGGCGTGGGCCGGCTATCCGCTCGGTGTCTGGCACGGCTTCCAGCAGCAGGCCGGCATCACGACCGGCTTCGACGCCGTCTACGCCGGCGACCTGCCGATGGCGTCGGGCCTGTCGTCGTCGGCGGCGATCGAGGTGGTGACCGCGATCGCGCTCGACGCGCTGCACCAGACGCGGCTCGAACGGCAACAGATCGCGCTGCTCGCGCACCGCGCCGAAACCGGCTTCGTCGGCGTGCGCTGCGGCATCATGGACCAGTTCGCGTCGGCGCTCGGCCGCGCCGGCCAGGTGCTGCTGCTGCACTGCGCCGGCCCGCGCTGGGAGCACGTGCCGTTCGATCCGGCGGCGTGCGAAGTGCTCGTGCTCGACACCAAGAAGCCGCGCCATCTGGCGAAGAGCGGCTTCAACGAACGCGTGGCGCAGTGCGCGACGGCGCACGAGATCCTGCGCACGCACGCCCGCGACCTGCCGCACCTGGCACTCTACGACGAGAACGATCTGGCGACGGCGCGTTCGGCGATGGACCCGGTGTCGCTGCGGCGCGCGCGCCACGTCGTCACCGAGATGGCGCGCACGCGCGCCGGCGCTGCGGCGCTGCGCCGCCACGACTACCAGGCGCTCGGCGGCTTGCTCAGCGAGAGCCATCGTTCGACGGCGGTGGACTACGAGGTCAGCTGCGACGAGCTCGACGTCATCACCGATGCGGCTCGGGGCAGCGACGGCGTGTTCGGCGCGCGGCTGACCGGCGCTGGCTTCGGCGGCTGCGCGATCGCGCTGGTGCGACCCGGCGCGGCCGAGGCGGTGCAGCAGGTCGTGGGTGCGGCGTTCCGGCAGCGCTTCGGCGTCGACGCGGGCTTCGACCTGCTGCGCAGCGGGCCCGGGCCCGGCGAGATCTTCTGACGCCTGCTCAGCGCGGCGGCGCCGCCGGCAGGCTCGCTGCATCGGCGCCGGTGCGCACCAGCAGCGTGCCTTCGCCGCCGGCGTGGGCGACGCGCACGAGGCGCAGCTGGGCACCGTCGCCGGCCAGGTCGGTGGGCAACTCGTGGCGTTGGCCGCGGTGCGTGAACGCCGCGGCCGGGCATGGTTCGACGGCGACGAGGCGCGCCGGGAACTGCACGTCGAGGCGCTCGACGACGGCTGCGTTCCCGAAGCTCGTCAGCAGTTCGCGTTCGCCAGGACAAGCGTTGGAGTGCGGGCCGACCCAGGCCGTGAAGACGGCCAGCGCGGCGGCAGCGGTGCGGAGCAGATTGCGCATGGTGGTCGGGCCGAGGCATCGACCACCGTGGCGCCGCGTGCCGTCCGCGCCGGCTCGGTGCCTGGCCGGTGGCGGCGATGCCACCGGCGCGGTTTCGCTCCGGGACCGCGCTCAAGCGGCGCGGTCGGGCGTCGATCAGCGCAGCTCGAGCCAGTCGGTCGTGCGCAGGCCGAGCGGGTTGCTCGCGGTCGTCGTGCCGATCTGGAAGTAGCCCGGCAGCACCAGGCCGAACACCGCGCGCGGCACGGTGAACTCGAAGTTGACGACGCCGGCCGGATTCGCCATCGCCGGCACCGCGGCGACGTAGTCGATGTTCAGGAAGCAGCCGGGCGCGCCGGCGTTGGTCAGCGACACCGGCAGCGGCACGCCGTTGAAGCTGGTCTTGCTGCTGCCGAACTGCACGATCGCCATCGCGTTCGCGTCGGCGTTGGTGGCGCGCACGAGGAAGCTCTCGCCGTAGGCGAAGTTCGCCGGGACCGCGCTGATGCTCGGGCCGCAGTTCCAGCCGCCGGTCGTCGTGGTGATCTCGGCGGGGACCGCCGGGGTCAGGTCGCGCTGCAGCGACAGCACGTCGAAGGTGCCGCCGGCGAGGCTGCCGACCGCGATGAACTGGTAGCTGACGTTGATCGCGGCGCGGAAGCCGAGCGGACCGAAGACGACCGTGCTGGTGCCAGCCGGACGCAGGTCGACGGCCGTGTTGCCGATGCCGTAGTTGGTGGTGACGCTGGTGCCGTTGGTCAGGTTCGGCACCGTCGTGACGGCGCCGCCGCTGTGCGTGGCGACGACGTCGACGGCCGGGGCCTGCGCCAGGTGGCGGATCGTCAGGCGCGACGCGATCGCCGGCAGCGGGCTCAGGTCGTTGGCGAACGCCGACAGCACCGGCGCGCCGGCGTTGTTCAGGTGCGCGACGATGGTGACGTCGTCACCGCGCTGCACGGTGTCGGTGCGGTTCAGCACCGGCGAGCCGTTCAGCAGCACCGCGAACGCGTAGGTGCCGGGCGGCACGACCAGCTGGTTGCGGATGTCGCGGTAGTCGAAGGAGAACAGCGAGTTGCCGTTCGCGGTCACCGTGACCGGCGCCGGCAGGCCCGGGATGCCGTGCACGACGTTGACGCGCGAGCACAGCGGCACGCCGGCGACCTGCAGGCGGAACGACGGCGTCAGCGCGACACCGGTGGCGAACACGGCGTAGCCGTTGCCGTTCTCGAGCGCGACCTGGGTCGGGCCGAACGCGGTCGTGCTGGTGCCGGCGAGGTTGAGGCGCACGCCGTAGGTGCCGGGCGCCACGTCGGCGATGGCTTCCTGGCCGTTGGTGACGTTCGGGATGGTGGCGACCGGCGCGCCGTTCTGCTCGAGGATCACGTCGACGGCAGGAGCCTGCGCCGTGTGGCGGACGTAGAGGCGCGAGCCGGGCAGCGTCGGCGGCACGAGGCCGTTCTGGAACAGCGACAGCTGCGGCGTGCCGGTCGCGTTCAGGTTGGCGATCACCGAGTAGTCGGCGCCGGCGACGACGTTGGCGTTGGCGCTCAGGATCGGGCTGCCGTTGAGGCGCACTTCGAGTGCGTAGCTGCCGGCCGGCAGCGACAGCGGGCCGCGCTGTTCGCCGTAGTCGAACGAGAACAACGTGCTGCCGTTGGCGAGGACTTGGACGGGGGCCGGGAGGCCGGGCACGCCGTGCAACACGGTCAGCTTGGCGTCTTGGGCAGGAACGGTGGCAAGCAGCAAGAGGGCTGCAAGCGAGCTTCGGAACAGGTTCATGGCGGGGTCGTGGTGGTGTTGGTGGTGGAAACAGACCGACCAGGAGAGAGAGGACCCGTTCGGCGGCGCGCTGTTCGCGTCCTGGATGCGCAGCGGATGCGTTCTCGTGACCCGGAAAAAGTCGGCGCGCGATCGCACGTGCGGTCCGTGCGAAGGCGCTCAGCGGGCCGGCTCGCGGGCATGGGGCGCAACCTTCCCCCGCCGCTTGGTCACGCCGGCGACCGCCGCGGCAATGCCCCTCCGGCGAGCTCGTTGTTGCGCGCCCCTTCGCCATCCGGCGACACTACCCGTCATGTTCAGCCGCTCCCGTTCCACCCTGGTCCTCTCCGCCCTCCTGGTCTCCTTCGCCGCTGCGGGTTGCAAGTCGTCGCCGCCGCAGCTGCCGCAGTTCCAGACCGCCGGCCTCCGCATCAGTGTGCTGAAGGCGGTCAACAAGAAGGACCGCGTCGAAGTCGCGGTCAAGATCTGGAACGACCACGACGTGCGCGTCAACTTCGACCTCGGCGACGTTCGCCTGTTGTTCAACGGTCGCGAGGTTTCGCCGACGCCTGTCCGCGGCGTCGACCGTGAGCCGGACGTGCAGGCCAAGTCGCCCCGTGAGTTCAAGTGGTTGTTCGAGGTCGGTGACGTCGTGGGCGAAGGCCAGTATCCGATCGAGATCCGCAACATGACCAAGGGCGACGCGCCGGTGGGTGAGCCGGCCAAGTTCGACATCATCCTGGGCGCCTGATCCTGTCGCCGCTCGCTCGCGGCGCCGTTGCCCCCTTGGCGCGGCGCTGCCGCCGGCGATGATGCCGGGCCCATGCCCGTGCTCCGCCGCCTCGCTCTCGACCGCCGCGCGTTGCTGCGCGGTGGTGCCGCAGCCCTCGCCTTGCCGTGGCTCGACGCGATGGCGCCGGCGCTGACGGCGCCGCCGAAACCGCCGGTGCGCAGCCTGTTCGTCTTCTCGCCGAACGGCATGAACATGGCCGAGTGGCGGCCGCGCGGCGATGGCCCGGAAGCGAAGTTCGAGGCGACGCTGGCGCCGCTGCAGCCGCTGCGCGCGCGGGTGTCGGTGTTCCGCGGTCTCGCCATCGACGCCGGCTTCGCGCATGGCGACGGGCCTGGCGATCACGCGCGCGCCGCGTCGACCTACCTGACCTGCGCGCATCCTCGCAAGACCGGCGGCGCCGACATCCACGTCGGTGTGTCGATCGACCAGCAGATCGCGTCGACCGTCGGTGGTGCGTGCGCGTTCGCGTCGCTCGAACTCGGCATGGAGCGCGGCGCCGCGGCCGGCATCTGCGACTCCGGCTATTCGTGCGCCTACAGCAACAACGTCAGCTGGCGCACGCCGAACGTTCCCGTGGCGAAGGAGACCGAGCCACGGGCGGTGTTCACGCGCCTGTTCGGCGATCCGCAGCAAGCGAGCGACGCCGAAGCACGGGCCGCCGAGCAGCGCACGCGCCGTTCGCTGCTCGATCTCGTCGCCGGCGACGCCAAGGCGCTGCGCGGTTCGCTCGGCAGCGCCGATCGCCAGAAGCTCGAGCAGTACCTGACGTCGGTGCGCGAACTCGAGCAGCGGCTCGAACGCGTCGACCAGGCCGAGCCGCAGGTCGCGGTGCCCGGCGGCCTGCTCGAGCGCGGCGGCTACACCGAGAAGCTGGCGCTTCTGTACGAGCTGGTGGCGATGGCGTTCGCGACCGACAAGACGCGCGTGGTGACGCTGATGCTCGGCAACGGCGGCAGCAACCGCAGCTACAAGTTCCTCGGCGTGCCGGACGGCCACCACGACCTCAGCCACCACGGCAAGAAGGAGGAGAAGCTGGCGGCACTGGCGAAGATCAACCGCTTCCAGGTCGAGCAGCTGGCGACGTTCCTGCAGCGGCTCGCCAACCAGCGCGACGGCGACGGCGACCTGCTGCGGCAGAGCCTTGTGGTGTTCGGCAGCGGCCTCGGCGACGGCGATCGCCACAACCACGACGACCTGCCGGTCCTGCTCGCCGGCGAAGGCGGCGGTGCCGCTCGCGCGCGCGGCCACGTGGTGCTGCCGGGCAAAGCGACGCCGATGGCGAACCTGCATCTGGCGGTGGCGCGGGCGATGGGCTGCAAGGACGAACGCTTCGCCGACAGCAGCGAGTCGCTGGCGCTGCGCTGATCCGCCGCGCTGTTCCAAGGAGTCGCGGGCCTCGCTACGCTCCCCGCCCCGCGTGCGCCCGTAGCTCAATTGGATAGAGCATCAGACTTCGGATCTGAGGGTTGCAGGTTCAACTCCTGCCGGGCGTACCATCCTCGGCTGCCGCGGCCCCGCCGCCGCTGATTGCCGCCAACGTTCGCCGGCCCGTGTGCGTAGATTGGCCGCAATGGCCCTCTCGTCGCGTCGTTCCTTCCTCGGATCGTTGGCTGCTGCCGGTGCCGCGGCTCCGTGGCTCACCGCGGCGAACGAACGGTCGCCACGCGCCCCATCGCGCGGCAAGAAGATCCTGGTGCTCGGTGGCACCGCGTTCCTCGGTCCGCACTTCGTGCGTCTGGCGCAGGCGGCCGGGCACACCGTCACGCTGTTCAACCGCGGCAAGACCAACCCCGAACTGTTCAAGGACCTCGAGCAGCTGCGCGGCGACCGCGAGAAGGGCGAGCTCGACGCGCTGAAGGGCCGCACGTTCGACGCCATCGTCGACACCTCGGGCTACGTGCCAGCACACGTCGAAGCGACCGCGAAGCTGTTCGCCGAGAGTGCTTCGCACTACCAGTTCATCAGCACGATCTCGGTCTATGGCGCGTTCGGCGACCGGCCCGACACGATCGACGAAGCGACCGAGGTGGCGACGGTCGGCGACGACGACGTCGCCAAGGTCAGCACGATCCGCCAGTCGATGTCGTTCTACGGGCCGCTGAAGGCGCGCTGCGAAGCGGCGGCGGCGGCGGCGATGCCTGGGCGTGTCTGCACGATCCGGCCGGGCCTCATCGTCGGCCCGGGCGACACGTCGGATCGCTTCACGTGGTGGCCCGTGCGCATCGACCGCGGCGGCGAAGTGCTGGCGCCCGGCGACCGCGACGGCCACGTGCAGTTCCTCGACGTGCGCGACCTCGCGGCTTGGATGCTGCACTGCCTCGAGCAGAACGTCACCGGCGTGCACAACGCGACCGGTTTCGCCGGGCGCACGTCGATGCAGGAGGTGCTCGGCGCCTGCAAGTGTGCGACGTCGACGCCGGTCGAGCTGGTGTGGGTGTCGGAGGAGTTCCTCGCCGCCGAGAAGGTGCAGCCCTACATGCAGATGCCGCTGTGGATCCCGCGCGACGGGCGCAGCGTCGTCGACTGCAAGAAGGCGATCGCTGCCGGCCTGCGCTTCCGGCCGATCGCCGACACCGTGCGCGACACGCTGCAGTGGGCGAAGGCGGAGCGCGGCGACAAGCCGTTCGGGCGCACCGGGCTGCCCGCCGAGCGCGAACGCGAGCTGATCGCGAAGTGGCGCAAGGAGGGCAAGTGATGCGCTCGCTGCGTCTGCTGCGCGCGTTCACGGCAATGCTGGTTGCCGCAGCACCGGCCTTGGCCCAGGACGAACTGGGCTTGGGCAAGATGTGGACGTTCGAACGGCCGCCGCTCGCCTACCTCGAACGCGAATACGGCTGCCGACCCGACGAGGCGTGGTGGAATCGCATGCGCCTCGCGTCGCTGCGCTTCGGCCGCGGCTGCTCGGCGTCGTTCGTGTCGCCGCAGGGGCTGATCCTGACCAACCACCACTGCGCGCGCGACGCGGTGGCGCAGGTGCAGGGCGAGCGCGACTGGGTGCGCGACGGCTTCGTCGCCGCCGAGCTCGCCGACGAAGTGAAGCTGCCGGGCCTGACCGTGCAGCAGCTGGTGGCGATGCGCGACGTCACGGCCGACGTGTCGGCGGGCGTGCTGCCGACGATGGACGCCGAGGCCGCCGAACAACGGCGCGAGGCCAATCGCCAGCGCCTGCTCGCCGAAGCGCGGCAGGCACAGCCTCGGCTCGAGCCGCAGCTGGTCAAGCTGTTCCAGGGCGGTGTCTGGCAGCTCTACCAGTACCGCGTCTTCGACGACGTGCGCCTCGTCATGGCGCCGCACCTGCAGATCGCGCATTTCGGCGGCGATCCCGACAACTTCGTCTACCCGCGCTACGCGCTCGACTTCACGTTCTGCCGCGCCTACGTCGACGGCAAGCCGGCGGACACGCGCGACGCGCACTTCGTCTGGAGCGACGGGCCGCAGGACGGCGAACTGGTGTTCCTGACCGGCAATCCCGGCGGCACGCAGCGCCTGCTGACGCAGTCGCAGCTCGAGTACCAACGCGAGGCGCGCTACCCGCGCGTGCGCACGCTGATCGACCATCGCCTCGACGTGCTGCGGCGCTTCGCCGCCAGCGAGCCGGCGATCGAGAAGCGGCTGCGCACGTCGATCCTGAGCCTCGAGAACGGCCAGAAGCTGTACCGCGGTGAGCACGGTGCGCTGCTCGACCCGGCGTTCCAGGCGAAGAAGCGCGCCGCCGAGGATGCGTTCCGCAAGCGGGCCGAGGCCGCCGGCCACGGTGCCGAGCTGGTGGTGTGGGACGAGCTGGCGCGCGTGTCGCAGCAGAAGCAGGCGCTCGAGGAGCCGCTGCACCTGCAGACCGCCGGCGGCCTGCCGCTGCTGCTGCGCGCGCTCTACTTGCTCGACGTCGCGGCCGGCGACGCGGCCAAGCGCGAGCTCGCACTCGCGGCTGTCTGTGCGCGCGACCCGGTGCAGGAAGCTCTGTTCGTCGACCACCTCGAACGCGCGCGCGACGCGCTGCCGAAGGACGATCCGTACCTGCGTGCACTGCTCGGCGGCGCCGAACCGGCGGCGGCGGCGGCGAAGCTGCTGCGCGACAGCCGGCTCGCCGACGACGCGCTCGCCAAGGAACTGCTCGCCGGTGGGGCGGCGGCGATCGACGCCAGCACCGACGCGGCGCTGGTCGCGGCGCGCGCGATCCGGCCGCTGCTGCAGCAGAACCAGCAGGATCAAGCCCGCCTCGACGCGGCCGAGGCCGGGCTCGGCGAACGGCTGGCGCGGCTCCTGTTCGCCGTGTACGGCCACGACGTGTCGCCGGACGCGACGTTCACGCTGCGGTGGAGCGACGGCCGCGTCGCCGGCTACCCGTACAACGGCACGCTGGCGCCGTGGCGCACGGTGTTCCACGGCCTGTTCGCGCGCGCCGCCGAGTTCGACGGCGTGCACCCGTTCGACCTGCCGGCCGAGTGGCTGCTGGCGAAGGACCGCATCGATCTGCGGGCGCCGGTGGACTTCGTCTGCACGGTCGACTCGACCGGCGGCAACTCCGGCAGCCCGGTGGTCAACGCCGAGCTCGAGCTCGTCGGCCTGCTGTTCGACGGCAACATCGAGTCGATGGGCAACGAGTTCCTGTACGGCGAACGGGTGGAGCGCAGCGTCTGCGTCCACCCGCTCGGCATCGTCGAGGCGCTGCGCAAGGTCTACGCGGCGCCGCGGCTGCTGCGCGAACTGGCCCGCTGACGGCGGGCGTTCGCGCGCTCCGGCTCAGCTGCCCTGGCGCACGCCGGCGACGTAGAGCGGGGCTCCGGTGACGGTCGGCTTGGTGCCGATCGCCGGGTCCTCCCAGTTGCCGAGCGTCGGCGCGGTGATCGTCTGCGCGTCGATGTCGAAGCCCTGCGCCGTGTAGACGGTGCTCGGGCTGCCGACCTCGACCATGATCTGCTCGCCCTCGAGCTGCTTGACCTTGTAGCTCGTGCCGCCCACGGTCAGCGTCGTCGCGCTCGGGATGTTCAGCAGCGGGTACCAGCGGTTGTCCTGCTGGTTCTGCTCGAACGGCACGCCGCCGAGGTTGGCGCCGTCCCACTCGAGGAAGAACGTGCGGCCGTCGAACGGCGAACCGTTCTCGCTGTGCACGTAGGTCAGGCGCAGCGGCGGATCGAAGTCGACGAACGCGTTGTTGCCGTCCTTCAGCGCGCGCAGCTGGTTCCAGTCGTTGCCGCCGGTGACCCACTCGTACGTCACCGACTGGTTCTGGATGTCGGCGAAGCTGCTCAACGCACTGGTGAACAGCGGGCCGCAGTTGAAGCCGAACTGGCCCGGCCCCTGTGTGACCGTGACGCCGTTCGCCAGCGTGCACGGGTTGCCGCCGAGCGTCAGCAGCATCGTCTCGCTGTCGAAGACGTAGGTCTGGTTGCCGGAGCTGACCGACGACGCGTCGGGAAGGTACGGCGACTCGCTGTTCTGGTAGTTCGCCTGGTCGCTGGTGATGTTGGCCCGCAGCAGGCGCTGGTAGCCGTTCAGCGTCAGGTCGCCGTTGGCGAGCTCCGGCGAGTCGGACGTCACCGGCGTCATCGCCATCACGTAGGCCGCCGTCGAGCCTGACAGCGAGGCCGGCCACGCGAACTCGACCGTGCCGCGCGCCTGGTTCCAGCAGTTGATCCACTGGCCGGTGGTGAACGAGCTGGCGATGCTGACCGGCGTCAGCGTCTGCCACTGGCCGTTCTGGCGTTCGGCGACCTTGACGAAGTCGCTGCCGGTGAAGCGGACCTTCATCTCGCCGCCGGCCCCCGGCGTGAAGTACTCGAGGTCCTCGTCCTGCAGGTCGGCGAGCGTGATGGTGCTGCGCGTGCGCTTCTGCAGCTTGCCGTCGACGATCACCAGCGTGTAGGGCGTCGTCGAGTTGTCGGTGAACGAGCGGCGGTAGAGAGTCTGGCCGTTGGCGAGCGTGACGTTGCCCGGGAACCAGATGCCGTGGAAGCCGGCCCAGCCGTTGTTGCCGTCGGCGTCGCGCACCGGGAAGCCCGACATCTGCTCGACGCGGTCCTCGGTGGTGGCGTCGTAGAGGCCGTAGCGGAAGACGCGGGTGTCGAAGTCGTTCCGGTCGAGGACCTTCAGGGCGTTGCCGTTGGTGACGTCGCGCAGCGCGACGTAGTTCGAGTTGTACTGCAGCTGGTACTCACCGGCGTCGGTGTTGGTCTGGCTGCCGTCGTTCTGCACGAACTTGAACTCGGCGTAGGCGCGGCCGGTGCCGGCAGTGCGGTTGGCGACGACGTGCACGCGCTCACGGCTGGCGAAGTCGTTGGCCCCGACGCTGCCGTCCGGATCGCCGTGGCCGTTGAAGAACTCGATCTCGCTCTGGCCGTCGTTGCGCGGCACGGTGCGCATGTAGCCCTCGAACAGCGTGTTCGTGCTGGTCGACGCCTCGTTCGCGGGCACGCACTTGAAGTAGAGGTTGAAGCTGCCGAGCGGCGCGGTGTCGCTCGGTTCCTCGGTCACCGTCAGGCGGCCGTAGATGATCGCCGCGATGTTGGTGCCCATCGCACCTTCCTCGTCGAGCCAGAACTTGACGATCTGCGGCGCCGAGTTGCTGGCGCGCGTCGACTCGACCGTCCACTGCTTGTAGGCAGGGCCTTGGTTGCCGCGCTCGCCGCCGCCCGTCTCCTCCTCCTCGACCAGGGCGAGGTAGGCGCCGGCGTTCGTCTGCTCCCAGTAGCGGGTCTGGTTGAGGCTCGACAGGATCATGTTGACCGTGTCGAGGACCTTCATCGAGTCGTCGCGGACCCAGAATCGGGTCTCGTCGGTCTCGTAGTCGCTGCCGGTCACCGCCGACACGCCGCGCGGCAACGTCAGCGACGAAGCCGAAGAGGACTCGATGATCGCGACCTGCTCGGGGCCCTGCAGGCCCAGCACGGTGCCGCCGGCGGAATCACTGCCGCCGCCGCACGAAGCGAGCACGGCGGCCACGGCGAGCGAGAGAACGATGGAACGCTGACGCATGAATGGCTTCTCCTGGGCGCGCCGCCGCGACCTTCACGGCCGGCACGAGGCGTTCCCATCGGTCGGCTCGCCGCGCCGGGTTGAACTCCAGAGTGCGGTGTTGTTCGACAGCCTGCGCGGCGGTGGCGAGGGACGGCGGCGTGAGTTGACGAGGTGCCGTTCCCGACTACCGTTTGGCGGAGCGGAGTCGCGTCGCCGAACCCATGAGGATCTGTTTCGTCAGCAAGGAGGTCGGGGGCGTTCGCGGCGGTGGCATCGGCACCTACGTGGTCGAGGCCGGCTACGCACTGACCGCGGCCGGACACGAGGTGTGGCTGCTCACCGAGGACTCGGGGCTGGACGTGGGCCAGCGTGCGGCCATCGCCCGGCTCGACGCCTTCCATCGCGTGGTGCCGATCGCGCGCGCCGCCGAACCACGCTGGTTCCACGCCAACGAACGGCACGGCCACGCGGCGCGCGTGCACGAGACGCTGCAGGCGGTCGGCGTGCCGTTCGACTACGTCGAGTTCCCCGACTACCACGCCGAAGGGGCGGTGGCGCTGCGCGAACAACGGCTGTTCCGGAGCCACGGCGACGCGGTGTTGGCGGTCAACCTGCACACGCCGAGCTACGAGTGCTACGGCTGGAACGGGCAGCTCCATCGTGCGATGGAAGGCGAGTGGGAGACGTTCGCCCTCGAGGACGAGGCCATTCGCGAGGCTCCGTTCCTGCACGCCCCGTCGGCGGCGATGCGCGACGTGGTGTGCGGCCGCTTGGGGCTGCCGACGCGCGACGTGGCGGTCGTGCCGTATCCGATGCGGCCGCTGTCCGCCGCGGCGCTGACGGGCAAGCGACGGCTCGAGGACCTGCGGTTCGTGTTCTTCGGCCGCATCGAGCCGCGCAAAGGCGTCACCACGTTGCTCGAAGCGTTCCGGCGGCTGCCGGGCCTGCAGCTGAAGCTGATCGGCGGCGACACCCCGTTCGCGCCGCTCGGCGGTTCCTACCGCGAGTGGTTGCAGGCGCGGGCCCCGGCGAACGTGTCGTTCGTCGGACCCTTGCCGCGCCGCGAGCTGCTCGCCGAACTGGCGAGGGCTGACGTGTGCATCCTGCCGTCGGTGTTCGAGAACTGGCCCAACGCCTGCCTCGAAGCCATGCAGCTCGGGCGCGTGGTGATCGGCAGCCACCACGGTGGCATGGCCGAACTGATCGAGGACGGTGTGTCCGGCCTGCTCGTCGACGGTCGGGATGCTGGCGCCATCGCAGCCGGCGTCGGGCGCCTCGCCGGCCTGCTCCAGCACCTGCCTGCCATCGGCGCCGCCGCCGCCGCGAGGGCGCGCATGCTGTCGGATCCAGCCCGCTACGCCGCGACCATCGAGCGGCTGGTCGCCGAACGCCGACGAGCAGCGCCGGCTGCGGCGACCGCACGCACACCGGCGCGCGTCAGCATCGTCGTGCCGTTCCATCGCGATGCCGGGACGATCGACGCCGCGATCGACTCGGCGCTGGCCCAGCATCACCCGGAGCTCGAGGTGCTCGTCGTCGACGACGGTTCGCCGTTGCCGGATGCAGCAGAAGTGCTGGCGCGCCAGGCACGCAAGGACCCGCGCGTGCGCGTGGTGTCGAAGCCGAACGGTGGACTGTCGTCGGCGCGCAACCACGGCATCGCGCACGCAACGGGGGAGCTGCTGCTGTTCCTCGACGCGGACAACGTGCTGCTGCCGGAGTACGCGGGGCTGGCCGCGGACGTGCTCGCGCGTCATCCGGAGTACGGCTTCGTGGTTCCCTACGTGCGCTTCCTGCGCTCCGGCGGCGACGAGCACGGCATCTACAACCCGCTGCCGTTCCGTCGCGAGCTGGCGCTGCGCATGAACCGATTCGGTGACGCCGGCGCCTGCTTCCGCGCCTCGACGTTCGCCGCGACGGGCCTTCGCTACGACGAGCGCCTGCGTTCGTTCGAGGACTGGGCGCTGTGGCTCGACCTCGACCGGGTCGGCGTGCGGGGCACCTGCATTCCGCGCGTGCTCTACCACTACTGCGAACGCGACGGCTCGATGGTGCAGCGCGACGGTTGGGACTGCCTCAATCCGTCGATCGGCCTGCTGATCGCCGACCACTTCGGGATCCCCGATCCGGCGACGCGCGACCTGCTCTTCTGCCTGCAGCAGACGTGGGGCGTGGTGGCGCACGAGCGCGAGGCGAACGTGCAGCGAGGTCGTGCCGCCGACGATGGCCTGCGCGAACTGCACGAGCGGCTCGAGCGCTCGTATCGGGACCATGCCGGGACGATGACGCATCGAGACCACCTGGCGCGCCTTTGTGCCGATTTGCGCGCGCAGCTCGCGGCGATCCAGGGACAGGCGCAAGATGCGGGGCAGGAGCAGCGCCCGTGAATCTCGACCCTGGCGACCTCGCCCGCTTCGACGCCGGCCGCAGCATCGGCCACCAGCCGTTCCGCGCCGCCTGCTACGCGCCGTTCGTGTCGATGTACTTCCACACCAACGGCGACGTGGTCGCGTGCTGCAAGAGTGCGCACCACCGCCTCGGCAACGTCGCGCGCCAGCGCCTGCGCGACATCTGGACCGGCGAGCGCATGGCGGCGATGCGCGAGGCGCTGCGCGACTACCGCCTCGGCGACGCCTGCCGCTTCTGCGCCTGGCAGGTGCAGGGGCACCAGGAGCACGTGCACGCCAAGATCTACGACCCGCTGCCGGTGACCGACGGCGAGGACCTGTGGCCGCGCCGTCTGGACTTCACCATGTCCAACACGTGCAACCTGGCGTGCGTGATGTGCTACGGCGTGCTGTCGTCGACGATCCGCGCGCACCGCGATCGCCTGCCACCGCTGCCGCGCGTCTACGGCGACGAGTTCTTCGCCGACCTGCGGCCGTTCCTCGCTCGCCTGCAGCACACCACGTTCATGGGGGGCGAGCCGTTCCTCGCCGTCGAGAACTTCCGCGTCTGGGACATGATGATCGAGGAGCGCGTGACGCCGCGTGTCCACGTCATCACCAACGGCACGCAGTGGAACCCGCGGATCGAGCGCGTGCTCGAGGCGCTGCCGATGGAGGTCTCGGTGTCGATCGACGGCACCACGCCGGCGACGGTCGAGAGCGTGCGCGTCAACGCGAAGTTCGCGACGGTGATGGCCAACACCGCGCGCTTCCACGACTACACGCGGCGGCGCGGCACCCGCATGTCGCTGATGTTCTGCCTGATGCGGCAGAACTGGCGCGAGTTCGGCGCCTACCTGCGCCTCGCCGACGGCATGGACGTCGACGTCGACCTCAACGTGGTGGTCGACCCGGTCGACTGCAGCCTGCACACGCTGGCTGCGTCCGAGCTCGCCGAGGTGGTGACGGCACTGGAACGCGAGGGCGAGCGCGAGCGGTTCGCCGAACTGCCGCGCAACGGCTGGGTGTGGCGGCGCTCGCTGGAGGACCTGCGTCGCGCGGCGCAGCGCGCGGCGTCGCAGCCGGCTGCGGCGCCGCCTGCGGCCGCGAGCTTCGATCCGCTCGCCGCGGCATGGCAGCACCTGCGCGACGGCGACCCGGCGGCTGCGCGGCGGGTGCTCGCCGCCGTCGATCCCGAGGACGTCGCCGATCGCCGCTACGACCTGCTCGTCTGTCGCGCACATGCCGAACGCGCCGCGGGCGAGCTGGCGACTGCCGAGGCCACGCTCGCCGAGGCGATCGCCCATTGGGACCGTTCGCCGGCGGCCTACGTCGAGCGCGGTTGGCTGCACCTCGCCCAGCAGCGCGGGGACGCAGCGCTCGCCGCGGCGCTGGCGGCGCGCGAGCGGCTGGCGAACTCCGCCGACGCCGGTGCGGCGACGCAGGTGCAGCGCATCCTGGCCGGAGCGTCGATGCTGCTGGGGCGCACCGACGACGCGATCGCGGCGCTGCGCGAGATCCCGGCCGACGATCCGTGCGCCTACGACGTGGCGTGCAACGAAGCGTGGTTCTGTCGCGCGGCGGGTCGCTTCGACGAAGCCCAGGCCGCGATCGAGCGGGCGCGCGGTCTCGCTCCCGAGCGCATGGCGGCGTGGCTCGAACAGGCCTGGTTGGAGCACGCGCGCGGCCGGTCGCCGGCGGCCCTGCGCGCGGTCGACGAAGGCATGGCGCGCGTGCCCGCCCCGCGGCGCGCCGCCGACGCCCCCGGCCTGCTGGTCGCCCGCGTCGTCGGATTGCGTGCGCTCGACGACCTCGACGGTGCGCGCGCCGCACTCGACGAACTGACGACCCTGCGGCCCGGCGACGCCTGGGCCACCGCCCAGCGGCAAGAGGTCGATGCGTTGGCCGCCGAGCGCCGTGCCGCACCGTTGTGCATTGCGGCGGCTTCGGCGCTGCTCGTCGACGTCGACAAGGGCGTGCGCCCGTGCTGCGACTATTGGGGCGAACATCGCCCCGGTTCGCCGAGCGTCGGCAACCTCGCCGAGCAGTCGTTGTCGTCGATCCTCGCCGGGCCGACCTGGCGCACGCTGCAGGACGACCTCGCCGCGCATCGCGCGCCGCGCGGCTGTGCCGGTTGCCTCGCCCGCGAGAAGGCGACGGGCAGCAGCCACCGCCTGCTGCTCGAACGCCTGCGCTCGCCGCGTTGGCGCGACGGCCTGACCTACCTCGAGCTCAACTCGAGCAACCTGTGCAACCTGCAGTGCCGGCACTGCAACCCGATGTTCAGCAGCCGCTGGTCGGCGCACGAACAGCGGCGTGGGCGGCCGACGGCGCCGGTGGTCGCACCCGACCCGGAACTGCTGCTGCAGAACCTGCGCGGCGTCGACCTGCGTCACCTCGCCTACGTCTCGCTGAAGGGCGGCGAGCCGATGATCAACGCCGACGTGCCGGCACTGCTCGGTCACCTCGATGCGATCGGCGTGCTCGCACAGGTGACGGTGTTCGTCGTCACCAACGGCACGACCGTGTCGCCGGCCATCGCCGGCCTGCTCGCAAAGGCGCGCGAGGTGGCCGTGTGCCTCTCGGTCGACGGCACCGGGCAGGTGCAGGAGTACGTGCGCCACGGCGGTTCCAGCCTGCCGGTGCTCGAGCGCAGCATCGCGACCTGGGCGGCGATGCCGAACGTGGTGCTCGATCGCAACACGTCGGTGATGGCCTACAACGTGTTCGACCTGCCGCGCATCGACGCGTGGTGGGCGGGGTTGCCGGCGCGCTTCCCGGGCCGCTACCGGCCGAGCCACTACGAGTCGTTCGTGCTGTCGCCCGCCGAGCTGGCGGTGCACTGCCTGCAGGATGCGACGCGTCTGGCACTCGCCGATCGCTACGAGGCCCTCGATCGGGAGCTCTACGCTCCGGTCACAGCCGTGCTGCGTCAGCCGTTCGCCGGCGTTGCGATGCACGACGCCTTCGTGCGACGCACGTGGCGCGACGACGCCGAACTCGGCCGCTCGGTGCTCGATGCGGTGCCCGAGCTCGCAGCCGAGATGGTGCTGCTCGGCGGTTGAGCTCTCGCTGGGCCTCGGGAGTTGTCTCGACGGCGAGGAGCGGCATCGTCTCCGGTGCGATGCACCCGAACGACCGCAAGCACCACAGCCGCTTCCTGAGCCTGTTGCTCCGCCATCGCCCCGAGCTGGCCGGCCTGCAACTCGACGCCGCCGGATGGGTCGGAGTCGACGCACTGCTGGCCGGGCTCGCGCAGAACGACCATGCGTTGTCGCGGGAGCAACTGCACGAGGTCGTCGCCACCAACGACAAGCGCCGGTTCGAGCTCGACGCCAGCGGCGAACGCATTCGCGCCGTCCAGGGCCACTCGGTCGAAGTCGACCTCGGCTACGCGCCGGCGGTGCCGCCCGACGTGCTGTTGCACGGCACGCACACGGCCGTGCTGCCTGCGATCCGTCGCCAGGGCCTGCGGCGCATGCAGCGGCACCACGTGCACCTGCACCAGGATCCGGCCCTGGCAGCGACGGTCGGCGGCCGCCGTGGCCATCCGGTCGTGCTGCGTGTGCGCGCGGCGGCGATGGCGGCGGCGGGCCACGTGTTCTTCGTCACGCCGAACAGGGTGTGGCTGACCGAGCACGTGCCGCCGCAGTTCCTCGAATTCCCGTCGGCGTGAAGTCGCCCTCTCGTCCTGCTGCTCACGGCTGCGGGCGTCGCGATCGGCTCGCTGCTCCGACCGATCCTGGAGACCTCAATAGCCCAGCATGCCGATGCCGCCGTTGCTCGCGACGAAACCGAACGCATTGGCGGTCGGGTCGAGCGAGAAGGCCTGCAGGTAGACATGGATCCCGAAGAGTGAGGCCTGGGGCGGCAGCGGCCAGTTCCAACTCGCCGAGTCGCCGATTCCGATCATCGGCGCGTTGATCTCCGGATCGACCAGCAGTGGGCATCCGGGCATGCCGAGGAATCCCAGATCGATCGGCAGCGGAATGCCGGTGCCCGTCTGCACGTTCGACAATCCGATCATGAGGAGCGCGATGCCGTAGGGCAGATTGCCGGCTTCGACCGTGAACGTGCTCCCGAGTGCCGGACGCGATCCAGCAGCCGCGGCGAGGGTGGGGACACCGTTCGTGCCAGCGCAGCCGGAGCCGAAGGTCGTGAAGGTCGCCGTCGGCGACGCGTCCTGCCACGCCGTGGTGTAGATGTTCCACAGATTCCCGAGCGCAACGGTGTGGAGCGTGGCGCCAGTGGACGAGTCGAACACGATCAGGGAGCCGGGAGGAGCCACGGGCTGGTTGGTCGAGGTCACACATGCGCGCGTGCCGTCGGGTGACAATGACAAGCCGTTGCAGTTCGGTGCCGAGAACCCTCCGAACACGGTGGCCGTGCTGTTCGATGGGGTGGCGTAGTCGAAGTCGATGCGCGACACGCCAGAGGGCGCGCCACCACCGGCGACGAGCGCGAAGGTGCGATCGACCGACAATGCCATGCTGTTCGGCACGCCGACGCCCACCTGCATGTCCTGCTGGCCTGCGGACGGACTGAAGTCGAGCCAGGTTTGTGTGCTCAACTCGTACACGGCTAGTCCGCCGACGCCGGCCCCGGCGTAGAGGACATAGGCGTATGCGTCGTCGATCGATATCCGGCAGTCGCTGACGAACGCGAAGCCGGCCGAGGCCGCGCCCGGGATCGTCGTCGAAACGACGATCTGCTGGAAGGTCGAGCTGGCGGGGTTGGTGTCGACGATCTCGAACAGTCCGCCGTTCACGAAGGTGTGCGGTACTGCCGCGAAGTTGCCGGAAGGGGACAGTCCCCACCGTTCTCGCGAGGCGCCAGTCAAGGACGACGTCTGCGCGAGCACCGTGCCATAGGTCGGGCTGAGTGGATCGGCATCGAGACAGTGAAGCTCTCGCGTGCTCGGTCCTGCACCCGTCAGGACCCACAAGCGACCGCGGAACGAGTCCAGACCGAGCCCGTAGCAGGCACCCGGCGCGGCGAAGAACGTCGACCAGGTCGGAGAGGTGCCGTCCCACTCCGCTCGCGAGACCTGGCCTGGTCCACCCATCGGGCCGATCGACTGCGCGCAGTAGAGGTTGCGGCCAGTGTCGGCCCAGATCGCGTCGTTGACATTGTTGGTATAGCCGCTCGGGCCGACGAGCAGCAGAGCGCCGCTTCCCGACGCCACGAAGGCGCTGTTGTCGGTCGTGCCGCTCGTCGAGGTGCCGACGAAGATCAGTTCATTGCCGGCTTGCGCCAGGGCGGGGAATGCGGCGAGAGCCGCGACGATAGAACGGCGCAGGGTGCTCATGGCGAGGGACGGACGAGTTGGCGGCGGGGCCGCGGGATGGTGTCGGACATCGTTCCTATGCACGAACGCATGTCGGCGTGACGCGGAGGCGAGGGTTTTCTCGAGGTGGCGGCATCGTGCGTGGTCGCGGGGCTTGTCAGCCTGCCTGCGCTTGCTAGAACTCCTGGGGCAGCGACACACATTGGCGCGATCCCCATCCTCGCGTGGTTTCGCTCGTCGATGGCCGAGACCCGCGTGTCGCTGCGACCGGAGCAAGCTCCGCTCGTCGTTCCTCCGCCGGTCCACTTCCGCAGCGCGCCCTCTCTCGACTGGACGCTCTCATGACGCACCGCAGCGACGAAGTTCTGTTCGCCGCGTTCCAGCAACTGCGGGACTGCCAGGCCCTCGGCACGTTGTTCCATCGTCGGGCGGACGAACTGCTGCGCCTCGCCGTCCTGATGGCGCCGCGACCGACCGACGCCGAGGACTTGGTGCAGGCGACGTTCCTCAGCGCGATCGCGCATGCCGACGACTTCCGTGCCGGCAGTCGGGTGATGAGCTGGCTGTGTGGGATCCTCACCAACCATGCCCGCATGTTGCGTCGGGCTTCGCGCCGCATCCCACCGCCGCCGTCGACGGCGACGGCGCAGGATCCGGCCGAGACGGCTTTGCACGCCGAGTTGCGACAAGCGCTCGCTGCCGGCATCAACGGCCTGCCCGAACCCTATCGCAGCGTGCTGACGCTTCATCTCGACGGTGGCCTCGACAGTGTCGAGATCTCGCGGCGGCTGGCTCGTCCACCGGCGACCATTCGGAAGCAGCTCGAACGCGCTCTCGATCGTCTGCGCGTGATCTTGCCCATCGGGCTCGCCACCGGAATCGCGATGCAGGTGAACGCGCAGGCCCTCGCGGCCAACGCGGCCGACGCTGCTCGCTTCGTCGGCCATGACGGCAATGGCGCGCCGGGCGAGAGCCTGAGCCGCGACGGTCGACCGCCCGGCTCGTCGTGGCTCGGTTCCGGGAGCGCCGTGAGCCTCGTGTCGGTCGCCTTCGGCGCGTGCATCGCCCTGCTGCTGACGGCGTACTTCGCTCTCCAGCCTCGGCCTCCGGCCCAGGCCGTCGTCGAGGCGGGCAGCAGCCAGACGCTCGGGCCGATGGTCGTCGCCAGCCCTGCGGTCGCCTTCGCGTCCGAGGCGCGCGCGGAGGACCAGCGTCGCCTTGGCATGGAAGTCGCCGACCTGATCGTCCGTGTGCTGGACCAGGATGGCGCCGCGGTCGAGGAGTTCGAAGTGTCGCTGGTGCCGGACAACGGGAAGACCCTGCCCGAGCGCCTGATGTCGGGAATGGCCAGCAGGGCGCCCAGCGACCGAGCGGGGATCGCCCGTTTCTCGGGCCTGTCGCCTGGCGACTACGAGTTGACCTTCCCTGGCTCGACCAGTCGTCGTCGGTTGTCGCTGAGTCGGGGGGCGAACGACGTGACGCTGGACGTGCCCGCACCGGTCGCCGTTCGCGGCGTCGTCGTCGACGGCAGCCAACGACCGGTCGTCGATGCCGAGATCGTCGCCAGCGAGACGTCGTTGCGTGGCGACATCGGCACCGTGGTCGCACGCAGCAGCGGTGATGGTTCCTTCGCGGCCACGGTGCGGCTGGACAACGGGCGTCTTTTCGCCAGGCATCCGTCGTTCCGTCACTCGGTCGGCGCAAGACTGGAGCCCACGACTTCGCTGCGCTTGGTGCTGCCGCCTGCTGGCCGCGAGGTCTCGGTGCTGGTGACCGACGTTCGCGGCCGACCGCTCGGCGATGCGTACGTGGCAGTCGTGCCGCGCAGTGCCGGGCTCGCCTTGTTGCCGGTGGAACACGGCCGCACCGACATGGAAGGCCGATTCCGGTTTCGCGATCCTGGACCTGGCGCTGCCAGTGTCCTCGCCTGCCAAGACGGGTTCGCTGCGAACCGTGCCGATCTGGGCCCGGAGGTGACCGCGGTGAACCTGACGATGGAGCCGGGCAGGTCGTTGCGCGGCCTGGTTCGCGACCGTGGCGGTGAGCCGCTGGCCGGCATGCGGATCTGGCTTTCTGCCATCGACCAACGCAGCAATGAACCCGTTGGGGCCTTGCAGATGCGCACCAGTCGCTCCGACTCGACAGGGGCCTTCGTCTTCGAGAACGTGCCGACGGGTCGTGTCCAGTTGCAGGCCTTCGGCTCCGGTGCGAGCACTCGAGGTGTGCCGTTCTACCCGACGCTCGTCGCTTCGGCGGAGGTCACTCTCGGTGACGACGAGGGTCCGGAAGCCGTGTTGACCGTGGTGCGCGGGTCGCTGCTGTCGGGGCGGTTGGTGGACGCCGCAGGCCGGCCTGTACCGAAACACAACGTGGTCGCGGTGCCGATGGCGGGGACGGCCATCGAGCGCAGCTTCCGCCAGCGCGGCGCCGAGACCGGTGCCGACGGCAGCTTCTCCATCGACGGCCTCGCCAACGGCGAGGACTATTCTCTAGGGGTGTATGCGCCACGCGGTCCCAATCGGGATCAGGCGGCGTTTCCTCTGGCTGTCGGCCGCGGGCGTCCTGGTGGGGAGGCCGTGAACCTGCGCTTGCCCGAGCGTGCACCCAGTCGAGCGTTGCTCGTGCGCGTGCTCGGCCCCGACGGACACCCGGTCCAAGGTGCCTCCGTGGAGCTGCGCAACCTGGCGATGCAGTTGCCGAGGGCAACCACGGTCGGAGTGGATGGCTGCGTCCGATTCGGGCCCTTGATCTCCGGCGAATACTGGTTGGCGGTCGGTGAGCCGAGCTACGGCACGCGTGTGGTCGCGGTGTCGGTCGGCGACGATCCGGGAGACCTCGACCTCGGTACGATCACCCTCGAGCCGCCGACTCAGCTGATCGTCCAGGTCCACGATCCCCGTGGCCTCGGCCATCGGGGCTTGCGTGTCGTCGCGCGCACCCCGGTCGGCGACAAGCACGTCACGGCCGCGACGGACGAGGTCGGCCTCGCCAGACTCGGGCCGATGCCGCCTGGCGAGATCGACGTGCTCGTGGTCGGTCCTGGCACACAGCCGCTTCGTCGGCGGGTCACTGCCAGGTCTGGCGAAGAGAGAATCGAGATCCGCTCGGAGGCCGCGCCGACGATGCGTGTGAGGTTCCAGTATTCGCCGGCCGACAATCCGTTCGTGGTGAACGGGCCGCTGCACGTGAAGGTCGAGTCGCTCGATGGCGCGCTGAAGTTCGAAGAGCACGTCGGAAGTGCAACGGCCCGCGGTCGCTTCGACCTTGCCATCGGCCTGCCTCCAGGCCGCTATCGAATCGAGGCTCGTGCGCTGTGGAATGCGGCCGGCGCGGCCGAGATCGAGTCGAAGTCCACCGGGGATTCCGCGGTGGTCGTGATCCCCCTGCGACGTTGAACTGGGCCGGGATTCGCGCCGCGAAGTCGCGGCTCGCATTCCGCGTCGGCACGTTCGCCCGATTGCGAGCGCGATACGAGTTGCCGCTGGCCAGCGTCGCCCGTGCCCGGATAAGCCACGCGCATGCAACCTCGTCCCTCGTCGTGGTCCGCGCTCGCGGCCCTGTTGCTCGGCGTCGTCGCCGCGGCCCAGGACACGCCGCACGCGTTCGTCGGTGCCCGCATCGAACCGGTCGACGCACCGCCGATCGCGCGCGGCACGCTGCTCGTGCAGAACGGCCGCATCGTCGCCGTCGGGGCTGCCGACGCGGTGGCCGTTCCGGCGGGTGCCGTCACCGTCGACGTGTCCGGCAAGACGCTGATCCCAGGTCTCGTCTGCAGCCACTCGCACATCGGTTCGGTCGCGGGCGCCGACAGCAGCGGGCCGATCCAGCCCGAGGTGCGTGCGCTCGACGCGATCGATCCGCGCGATCCGGGGATCCAGAAGGCGCAGGCCGGTGGCATCACCACGGCGAACGTGATGCCGGGTTCGGGGCACCTGCTGTCGGGGCAGACGATCTACCTGAAGCTGCGCGACGGGCGCACCGTCGACGAGCTGACCATCCTGAACGCCGACGGCGGTGTGGCCGGTGGCATCAAGATGGCGAACGGCACCAACCCGCAGCGCGATGCGCCGTTCCCCGGCACGCGCGGCAAGGCGGCGGCGTTGGTGCGGGCGCAGCTGCACCGCGCGCGCGACCACCAGAAGAAGATCGCCGCGGCGGCGGGCGATGCGAGCAAGCTGCCGGATCGCAACCTCGGCCTCGAGGCGCTGGTCGAAGTGTTGGAAGGCAAGCGCGTCGTGCACCACCACACGCACCGCGCCGACGACATCCTCACCGTGCTGCGCCTGCAGCAGGAGTTCGGCTTCCGCTGCGTGCTGCACCACGTCAGCGAAGGCGGCCTCGTCGCCGCCGAGATCGCGGCGGCGAAGGTGCCGTGCTCGGTGATCGTCATCGACGCGCCGGGCGGCAAGCTCGAAGCGGTCAACCTGTCGATGGCGACCGGCGCCGTGCTCGATCGCGCCGGCGTGCTGGTCGGCTTCCACACCGACGACGGCATCACCGACAGCCGGTTGTTCCTGCGCAGCGGGGCGTTGGCCGTGCGCGCCGGCATGGACCGCGACAAGGCGCTGGCGGCGCTGACCATCGCCAACGCGCGCATGCTCGACCTGCAGGATCGCATCGGTTCGCTCGCGGTCGGCAAGGATGCGGACTTCGTCGTGCTCAGCGGCGACCCGTTCTCGGTGCACACGCGCGTGCAACAGACGTGGATCGAGGGCAAGAAGGTGTTCGACCTCGACGAACCGAAGGACCGCGTGTTCGCCAACGGCGGCTACGGCGCCAGCGACGGGCAGGCGATGTCGATGTGCTGCTTCCAGGGAGGCCAGCAATGAACGCGTTCGCTCTGGCGTGGCTCGCGGCGATGCTGCCGCAGGAGCCGGTTGCGGTCCCGACGACGACGGTCGCGGTGCGCGGTGGCACCGTGTGGACGATGGCCGGCGAACCGATCGCCGATGGTGTCGTGCTGGTGCGCGATGGCAAGATCGCTGCGGTCGGCCGCGCCGCCGACGTCGTCGTGCCGGCCGGCGTGCCGGTGCTGCGAGCCGCGGTGGTGACGCCCGGATTGATCGACGCGCACGCGACCGTGGGCCTGACCGGCATGCGCAACGTGCCGCACGACCAGGACCACGTCGACCGTTCGTCGTCGATGCAGCCCGAACTGCGCGCGATCGACGCGTTCCAGGCGCGCGACGAGCTCGTCGCCTACCTGCGCGGCTTCGGCATCACCACGGTGCACACGGGCCACAGCCCGAACGCGTTGATCAGCGGCCAGACGATGGTGGTGAAGACGCACGGCCGCAGCGTCGAGCGCGACGTGGTGAAGCCGCTGGCGATGCTGGCGGTGACGCTCGGCGACGGCGGCCGCGGCAGCAAGGGTCCGGGCACGCGCGCCAAGTCGGTGGCGATGCTGCGCGAGCAGCTGCAGAAGACGAAGGAGTACGCGGCGCGCCGCCAGAAGGAGCCCGACAGCGCCGTCGATCTCGGCCTCGACGTGCTGGCGCAGGTGCTCGCGCGCGAGGTGCCGCTGCTGGTGACCGCGCACAAGGCCAACGATCTGCAAGCGGCGATGCGCGTGGCGAAGGAGTTCGACGTGCGCGTCGTGCTCGATGGCGCCGCCGAGGCCTACACGCTGCTGCCCGAGCTGCAGGCGGCAAAGTGCTGGGTGATCCCTCACCCGGCGATGGCGCGCACCGGCGGCGAACTGGCGAACGGCACCATGGAGCTGCCGAAGCTGCTGCTCGACGCCGGCGTGCCGTTCGCGTTGCAGAGCGGCTACGAGGGCTACGTGCCGAAGACGCGCGTCGTGCTGTTCGAGGCCGGCGTCGCCGTCGGCCACGGCCTGCCGACGGCGGCGGCCTTGCGCGCGTTGACGCTCGACGCGGCGCGGCTGCTCGGTGTCGACGCGCGGCTCGGCAGCCTCGAGGTCGGCAAGGACGGCGACCTGGCGCTCTTCGACGGCGACCCGTTCGAATACACGAGCCACTGCGTCGGCGTCGTGCTCGACGGCATCGCGACGACGGGCGCGCCGCGCTGATCCGGCGCGCTGCCGCGCGATGGCGGCGGACCGAACGCCCGGATTCCTGGGGAGCCCTGTTCGCTGGCGGGAGCCCATCCCGCTGTCCCTGGCGGAGCCCGTTTCCGCCATGAACCACCGCCTTCTCGCTGCCGCGCTCGCCGCGGCGGCCTTCTCCGTTCCCGCCCTGGCGCAGCAGCTGGTTGCCGACCTCGCGCCGCCGTCGTCGCAGCGCAACAGCAGCCCGACCCAGATCGTCGACCTCAACGGCGTCGCGGTCTTCACCGCGACCACGGCGCACGGCGTCGAAGTCTGGCGCAGCGACGGCACCATCGCCGGCACCTACTTGCTGAAGGACCTCAACCCTGGTGCCGCGAGCAGCTCGCCGCAGCGACTGACGGTCGCCGGCAACCACGTGTTCTTCACCGCCAACGTGCCTGGCCTCGGCTTCGAGCTGTGGGGCACCGACGGCACCGCCCAGGGCACCGTGCTGCTGCGCGACGGCATCGTGGGGATCAGCAGCGGCGCGCCGAGCGAACTGGTCGGCTTCGGCGGGTTCCTCTACTTCACGGCCTACGACCAGGCCAGCGGCTACGAGCTGTGGCGCAGCGACGGCACACCGGCCGGCACGGCGCTGTGGATGGAGATCGTGCCGGGTGTCGGCGGTTCGAACCCGGCGAACTTCGCGGCCGGCACGTCGGCGTTCTGGTTCACCGCCGCCGGGACGGGGACCGGCACCGAGCTGTGGCGCAGCGACGGCACCGTCGCCGGCACCGCGATGGTCCGCGACCTGGCACCGGGTGCCGCGAGCAGCTCGCCACAGACGCTGACGCCTGCTGGCAACGGCGTCTACTTCACGGCGATCACGGCCGGGCTCGGCTACGAACTGCACTACAGCGACGGCACCGTGGCCGGCACGCAACTGGTGCGCGAACTGGTCGCCGGCTCGCAGAGCATCTCGATCCAGGAGGCGCGGCCGTTCGGCAATCGCCTGCTGTTCACGTGCGACGACCAGACCGGCTTCGGCAGCGAGCCGTGGATCAGCGACGGCACCTTCGCCGGCACGTTCCGTCTGGCCGACCTCTCTCCAGGGGCTGCGAGTTCGTCGCCGACCGACTTCGTCGCGGTCGCGCCGAACCGCGCGGTGTTCGCGGCGTTCGCGCCGGCGACCGGCTACGAGCTCTACGTCACCGACGGCACGAGCGCGGGCACGCAGCTGCTGTTCGAGTTCTACGCCGGCACCGCCGGCGGCAATCCCGACCACTTCGTCGCGGCCTTCGGCGGCGCCGTGTTTGGCGCCGCGACCCTGGCCGGCGGCAACGAACTGTGGTTCACCGACGGCACGCTCGCCGGCACGAACATCGTCGCCGACAGCGTCGCCGGGGTCACCGGTGCGAGCCCGTCGCAGATCGCTCGCGTCGGCTCGCGCGTCTTCTACCGCGGCTACTCGCCGGCCGTCGGTCTCGAGCTCTACGTCAGCGACAACACCGTGGTGGGCACCTACGTCGTCGCCGACCTGGCGACGCCGACCTCGGACTCGTCGCCGCGGGAGATCACGCCGACGGCGACGGGCGTGGTGTTCGGCGCCGCGTCGACGCAGAACCGGCTGTGGCGCAGCGACGGCACCAGTGCTGGCACGTTCGCCCTCGACTACGGCAGCACGTCGAACTACATCAGCGAAGCGGTGGGCTGGAACGGCTTCGCCTACGTCAGCGGCTACTCGGCGACTGCTGGCTACGAGCTGCTCGTCACCGACGGCACGCAGGCGAACTCGACGGTGATCGACGTCTATGCCGGCAGCAACGGTTCGGACCCGAGCGAGTTCGCGGTCGCCAACGGGCGGCTGTGGTTCGCGGCGCGCCAGAGCGGCACCGGCCTCGAGCCGCACGTCACCGATGGCACGCAGGTCGGCACGCTGTCCCTCGGCGACCTGCTACCCGGCTCCGCCAACTCGTCGCCGCGCGGCTTCACCGCGTGCGGTGCGAACCGGGTGGTGTTCAGCGCCACCGATCTCACGGCTGGCCGCGAACTGTGGGTCAGCAACGGCACGCCGGCCGGTACGCAGCGGCTCGTCGACCTCGCGCCGGGCCTCAGTAGCAGCGAGCCGAGCCAGTTCCTGGCCGCCGGCAACCTCGTCTACTTCCGCGCCTTCCAGTCGGGCGTCGGCTACGTGCTGTTCGTCACCGACGGCACCGCCGCAGGCACGCAGCTGGTCGCCAACCTCGCGACCGGGGCAGGCAGTTCGATGCCCGAGCAGCTGGTGCGCCTGGCGAACGGCACGATCCTGTTCGTCGGCACGGTCACGGGGGCAGGCGCCGAGCTGTGCCGCACCGACGGCACCGCTCTGGGCACGACCTTGGTCGCGCAGATCGTGCCGGGCACGCAGGGCAGCTCGATCGAGAACCTGACCGCCGTCGGCAACCTCGCGTTCTTCACCGCCGACGACGGCGTCAGCGGACGCGAGCTGTGGGTCAGCGACGGCCTCACCGTGACGCAGGTGCGTGACATCTACCCCGGGGCGCCGAGCGGTGTGCTCAGCGGCACGTTGCGCGCGCGCGCCAGCGTCAACGGCGTCGTCTTCGCCGGTAGCGACGGCAACGACGGCCTGCAGATCTGGGTCAGCGACGGCACCGCCGTCGGCACCACGCAGGTCGGCAAGGTCGGCCCGTGGGCAGGCTCCGGCGCGGTCGACATCGGGGACTTCGTCGAGTCCGGTGGCGACACGTGGTTCTGGTGCGACGACGGCATCACCGGCAGGGAGCCGTGGCGCATCACCATCGCCGGCGTGGTCGCCGCGGTGACGACGTTCGGCCTCGGCTGCGGCGGCAGCGGCAACCTGTTGCCCGCGATCGGCGCCACCGGCGTGCCACAGCTTGGCAACGCCGGGTTCGCGATCCGCGTGCAGAACGGGCTGCCGGGCTCGCTCGGCGTGCTCGCGATCGGCTCAGCGCCGACCCTGTTGCAGATCGGCAACTGCCGCGTGCTGGTGACGCCGCCGTGGACGACGCTGCCGCCGGTGTTCCTAGACGGTGCCGGCGCTGGCGCGGCACCGCTGCCGGTCCCGGCCACGCCGACGCTCGCCGGCGTCTCGCTGCACGGGCAGTACCTGGTGCTCGATCCGGCCGGACAGTTCCTGTCCTTCGCGTCGCTGAGCAACGCGCTGACGATGCTGCTCGGCAACTGACGCGCGTCAGCGGGGGTTCGGCAGCAGCGCCCGGAAGCGCGGATCGTCGCGCACCGGGGCGTAGACCGTGTCCGCGGCATCGAGCTTCATCCCGTCGCGCACGGCGGCTTCGAGCAGGCCGAGCGCCTCGGCGCCGAGCTGCGTGCGCCGTTCGCCGTCGGCTCGTGCCGCGCAGCGCAGCAGGTCGCGCGCGGCGCGCCCGGTGTTCTCGTCGCCGGGGAACGTGCCGAGCGTGCGCGCCGCGCGTTCGAGCGCTGGCCAGTCCTCGAGGTTGCGCAGGCACACGCCGTAGGTGCGGTAGTGCTGGGCCAGGTAGCGCTGCGCGGTGCGGTCGTCGGGCGTGGCCGCCAGCACGAAGTCCTGGTCGGCGATCGCGCGCTCGATGAAGGGCCGCGCCTCGGCGTGGCGGGACTTCACCTGCAATGCCGTCGCGTGGAGGTTCGCGGTGCGGCCGCGGTGGCGACGCACGGACAGGTCGTGCGGATAGTCGCGGACCAGTTCGTCGAGCAGGCCGAGCGACAGCCGCGTGTTGTCGAGCAGCTGCGTCGTGCGGCGCTGGTCGTACTCGAGCGAAGCGAGTTCGTGCGCGGCCATCGCGCGCAGCAGGCGCGGCACCGGCCAGCCCGACTCGTTGCCGGTGTCGGTGGAGGCCGCCGCGAGCACCGACTCGAGCAGCGGCCGGGCGGCGTCCGCATCGCCGGCGTCGCGCAGGTTCGCCCCGAGCGCGAGGCGTGCGCCCAACAGCTCCGGGCTCGGGACACCGGCTGGTTCCGCGCGTTCGAGGATCGCCACGGTCTCGCGACAGGCCTGCACGACG
>JBILEY010000140.1:0-11536 GCA_044351865.1 Planctomycetota bacterium
CGAGGCCGGCGTCGCGGTGCTGCTTGACGAAGCGCTTGCTGCCGAACAGCGCGCGGGCGGCGTCGTTCCACGCCCAGTCGAGGCTCTCTTCTCCGTCGAAGAACACCAGCTCGATCGTCGCTTCGTGCTGCTGCTTGCTCAGCACCTCGGCCAGCGCCAGCAGCAGGCCGACGCCGCTGGCGCCGTCGTTGGAGCCGGTGAACGTGAAATTGTGGGCTGGATCGGCGTGGCCGCTGGTGCACTTGGTGTCGTGGTGGCACGCCAGCACGATGCGGTCCTTGCGCTTGCCGGGGATCGTTGCGCGCACGTTGCAGAACGTCACCAGCTCCTTGCGGTCGGTCCACACGTCGCGCTCGGGCGCGAGGCCGAAGCCGCGCAGCGTCGTGCCGATGTGGTCGAGCTGCTGCGTCCAGCCGGGGGTCGGCTGCGCGCCGGTGTGGCGCGGACCGAAGCCGACCAGCGTGCGCACGTGGGCGAACGCGCGGTCGCCGAGGTCCGGCGGGGCCGGCACCGCTTGCAGGCGTGGTGCCTTCGCCTTGTCGATCGCGTCCTGCTGCCGCACCGGCGTCGGTGCGGGAGCGCGCACCGGCTTGTCGCCGCCCTGCTGCAGCGCGATGCCGGCCCCGAGGCACGCGGCGCAGAGACCGGCCACGAGCATCGCGCTGCGTCGCTGCATCGGCGTGCTCACTTCTTGATCACGAAGGCGTCGAGGTCGGCCAGGGCTTCGATCACGAGGTTGCCGGCGATCGCCAGCGACACAGGGTCCATCGCGTCGAGGTTGTCGTCCGGCGTGTGCCACCACTGCTCGTAGCCGTCGCGTTGCTGCGGCGGCTGGTTCGGTCGGAGTTGCTGCAGGTGCGCCGGGACGCGGAAGGTGAAGTCGATCATCAGGAACGTCGGCACCCCGTACTTCCGGAAGTTCAGGTGGTCGTCCTTGACCGGCGACATCGGCAGCGGGAACACGCGGTCGGCGATGCCCAGCCGGTCGCCTGCGTTCTTGAACAGGTCGATCAGCGAACTGTTCGACTCCGCGTCCTTGTCGAACTTGACGTTCTTGCTGCCCATCAGGTCGAGCAGCACGAACGCCTTGACGCGCGGCATGACCTTCGTCTCCGACAGCATCTTGCAGAACGCGTCGCTGCCGAGCAGCGCGCGGTCGTCGTTCCAGATCCAGTCGACCGATTCCTCGGCGTCGATCCAATAGAACCAGACGTTGGCCTTCGGCTTCGGCGTCTGCGCCTTGATGGCGCGCGCGAGCTCGATCAGCAGCGCCGGCGCCCCGCCGCCGTCGATGGCGCCGACGAACGGGAAGTTGTGGCTGCTGTCGTCGTGGCCGGCGGCGAGCTTGGTGTCGTAGTGCGCGCCGAACATCAGGATCGGGCCGTTCGCCGGGTCCTCGCCGTCGATCCGCGCGTAGAGGTTGCGGATCGTCTTCTTCTCCTTCGCGTGCTCGAGCTCGTGGCGCTCGAGCTTCAGGCCGAGCTTCTCGACCTCGGCCTGGATGTAGTCGGCGGTCCTGGCGAGCTCGGTCGAGCCGAACGGGCGCGCGCCGATCTTGACCATCGCCTCGACGTGGCGCATCGCCGCCTTGCCGTCGATCGGGCCCTTCGGGGCGCCGCCGCCGCATGCGGCGAACAGCAGGGGCAGCGACAGGGTCGCGGCGGAGCAGAGGAGCGAACGGAGCGAGCGGGGGCCGACGAGCATCGCGGCAGGCTACCACCGTGCGCGCTCGCGCCACAGCACGACGACCGGGCTCGGTCCGGGGGCGAAAGGCTCATGGCGCGTTTCCGAAGCGCCGATAGGATCGGACGATCGGGCGACGGGCGATGTCCGTTGCCGCCGCGAGGACACGACATGAGCGATCTCGACCTGCCGAAGCTGATCCGCGAGTCCCTCGACCAGAAGCAGTACCAGGAGGAGCACTGGGAGGGGACCTTCCAGCAGTACATCGACCTGGTGCAGCAGGACCCGCTGATCGTGCGCACGGCCCACCAGCGGCTCTACGACATGGTCCTGAGCCACGGCCAGGACGAGATCGAGGTCGACAAGGAGAAGGTGCCCCGCTACCGCTTCTTCAGCGACCCGCTGGAAGAAGGGCGCGACGGCGTGTTCGGGCTCGAGCGCTCGCTGCACAACCTGATGGCCATGTTCAAGGCGGCCGCACACGGCTTCGGTCCGGAGCGCCGCGTGCTGCTGCTGCACGGCCCGGTCGGCTCCAGCAAGTCGACGATCGTGCGCCTGCTGAAGAAGGGGCTCGAGGCCTACTCGCGCGGCAAGGCCGGCGCGATGTACACGTTCAGCTGGAAGATCGACGGCGAGGTGATCCCGTCGCCGATGAACGAGGAGCCGCTGCTGCTGCTGCCGAAGGACGTGCGGCAGAAGCTGCTGGCGTCGCTGCAGAAGAAGGTGCGCACCAGCTACAAGCTGCGCAGCGACTTCGACCTGTCGCCGGTGTCGCGCTTCTACCTGGAGATGCTGCTGCAGCGGCACGGCGGCGACTACCAGAAGGTGCTCGAGCACGTGGTCGTGCGTCGCCTGCTGATCAGCGAGAAGGACCGCGTCGGCATCGGCACGTTCATGCCGAAGGACGAGAAGAACCAGGACAGCACCGAGCTGACCGGCGACATCAACTACCGCAAGATCGCCGAGCTCGGCACCGACAGCGACCCGCGCGCGTTCAACTTCGACGGCGAGTTCTGCGTCGCCAACCGCGGCATCATCGAGTTCATCGAGGTGCTGAAGCTCGACGTGGCGTTCCTCTACGACCTGCTGACGGCGTCGCAGGAGCACAAGATCAAGCCGAAGAAGTTCGCGCAGACGGACATCGACGAGGTGATCCTCGGGCACACCAACGAGCCCGAGTACAACCGGCTGCAGAGCAACGAGCTGATGGAGGCGTTCCGCGACCGCACCATCAAGATCGACATCCCGTACAACCTGCGCCTCGCCAACGAGGTCAAGATCTACGAGAAGGACTTCGGCAGGAAGCAGGTGCCGGGCAAGCAGATCGCCCCGCACACGCTGGAGATCGCCGCGATGTGGGCGATCCTGACGCGACTCGAGGACCCGAAGAAGGCCAACCTCTCGCTGTTGCAGAAGCTCAAGCTCTACAACGGCAAGTCGCTGCCCGGCTATACGCGCGACAACATCCGCGAGCTGCGCGACGAGGCGCCGCGCGAAGGGCTCTCCGGCATCAGCCCGCGCTACATCCAGGACAAGATCAGCAACGTGCTGGTGCGCGACCTGCCGTGCATCAACCCGTTCATGGTGATGAACGAGCTCGAGGAGGGCCTCGACCATCACAGCCTGATCTCCGACCCGGAGACGAAGAAGCGCTACAAGGACCTGCTGATCGTCGTCCGCGAGGAGTACGAGGAGATCATCAAGAACGAGGTCCAGCGCGCCATCTCGGCCGACGAAGAGGCGATCGCGCGGCTGTGCGGCAACTACATCGACAACGTCAAGGCCTACACGCAGAACGAGAAGGTCAAGAACCCGTACACGGGCCGCGACGAGGAGCCGGACGAGCGTCTGATGCGCAGCATCGAGGAGAAGATCAACATCCCCGATTCGCGCAAGGACGACTTCCGCCGCGAGATCATGAACTACATCGGGGCACTCGCCGTCGAGGGCCGCACGTTCCACTACAAGACCAACGAGCGGCTGCACCGGGCGCTCGAGCTCAAGCTGTTCGAGGACCAGAAGGACTCGATCAAGCTGACGTCGCTGGTGTCGACCGTCGTCGACAAGGACACGCAGGAGAAGATCGAGGTCGTCAAGGGTCGCCTGATGCGCGACTTCGGCTACGACGAGATCAGCGCGACCGACGTGTTGAACTACGTCGCGTCGATCTTCGCCCGCGGCGACACCAAGGGCGAGTGAGGCCGAGAACGGAGGATCCACCGTGTCCGTGCGCAGGATCGACCAGGACCACACGCGGTTCCGGCACATCGTCAAGGGCCGCATCAAGCGCGACCTGAAGCGCTTCGTCAGCTCGGGCGAGCTGATCGGCAAGCAGGGCCAGCGCTACGTGACGATCCCGCTGCCGCAGATCTCGCTGCCGCGCTTCCGCTACGGGGACAACCAGAAGCAGGGCGTCGGCCAGGGCGAAGGCGAGAACGGGCAGCCGGCTCCGGGCCAGCAGGGCGACGGGGCAGGGCAGGCCGGCGAGGACGCCGGCAAGCACGGCATCGAGGTCGACGTGTCGCTCGAGGACCTCGCCAAGATCCTCGGCGAGGAGCTCGAGCTGCCGAACATCGAGCCGCGCGGCCACAAGCAGCTGCGCGCCGCCGCCGGTCGCTACACCGGCATCTCGCGCGCCGGCCCGATGTCGCTGCGCCACTTCAAGCGCACGTTCCGCGAGGCGCTGAAGCGGCAGATCGCGTCGGGCACCTACGACCCGGACCATCCGCTGGTCATCCCGATCCGCGAGGACCTGCGCTTCCGTTCGCTGCAGACGCGGCAGGTGCCGCAGGCGAGTGCCGCGATCCTCTACATGATGGACGTGTCGGGCTCGATGGGGCGCGAGCAGAAGGAGGTCGTGCGCATCGAAGCCTTCTGGATCGACACCTGGCTGCGGCACCAATACAAGAACCTCGAGGTGCGCTACATCGTGCACGATGCCGCGGCACAGGAAGTCGACCAGCACACGTTCTTCCACCTGCGCGAGAGCGGCGGCACCAAGATCAGCTCCGCCTACGAGCTGGCACTGCAGATGATGCGCGACAAGTACCCGGCGTCGGAGTGGAACGTCTACCCGTTCCACTTCAGCGACGGCGACAACTGGAGCACGCGCGACACGGAGTACTGCGTGCAGCTGCTGAAGGACGGCCTGCTGCCGAACTGCAACCAGTTCTGCTACGGCCAGGTGAAGAGCGCCTACGGCTCCGGGCAGTTCAAGAAGGACCTCGACGACGCCTTCAAGGGCGAGGAGCGGGTGGTGACGACCGACATCCAGGACCGCGACGGCATCCTGCCGAGCATCAAGAGATTCCTCGGCAAGGGGCGGTGAACGATGGGCAACCTGACCCCCGAACTGGCGGCGCTGCGCGACGAGACGCGCGATCTCGCGAAGAGCTACGGCCTCGACTTCTTCGAAGTGATCTTCGAACTGGTCGACCACGACGAGCTGAACATGGTCGCCAGCTACGGCGGCTTCCCGGTGCGCTACCCGCACTGGCGCTTCGGCATGGAGTACGAGCACTTGTCGAAGTCGTACACCTACGGCCTCAGCAAGATCTACGAGCTCGTCATCAACAACGACCCCTGCTACGCGTACTTGATGCGCAGCAACTCCATCACCGAGCAGAAGCTGGTGATGGCGCACGTCTACGGCCACTGCGACTTCTTCAAGAACAACGCGTGGTTCGCGCACACCTCGCGCAAGATGATGGACGTGCTGGCCAACCACGGCGCGCGCATCCGCCGCTACATGGACCGGCACGGCCAGGAACGCGTCGAGAACTTCATCGACGTCGTGCACTCGCTCGACAACCTGATCGACCCGTACTCGCCGTACATCGATCGGGGCACCGAGGCGAAGCCGCGGCGCGACGACCAGGACGCGCGCGAGGTGAAGAAGATCGCGGCCAAGGACTACATGGACCGCTACATCAACCCGCCGGCGTTCCTGCAGCGGGAGCGGGAGCGCATGCAGAAGGAGGAACTGCAGTCGCGGCAGTTCCCGGCGCGGCCGGCGCGCGACGTGCTGAAGTTCCTGATGGACCATGCACCACTGGAGACGTGGGAGCAGGACGTGCTGTCGATGCTGCGCGAGGAGGCCTACTACTTCGCGCCGCAGGGCATGACCAAGATCATGAACGAGGGCTGGGCGGTGTTCTGGCACAGCCAGCTGATGACCAGGCACCTGTGCGACGCCAGCGAGGTCGTGCAGTACTGCGACACGCACAGCGGCACGCTGGCGACGCGGCCGGGGCAGATCAACCCGTACAAGATGGGCGTCGAGCTGTTCCGCGACATCGAGGACCGCTGGAACAAGGGGCGCTTCGGCGCCGACTACCAGAACTGCGACGACCCGGAGACGCGGCGGCACTGGCACCGGCCGACCAACCAGGGGCGGCAGAAGGTGTTCGAGGTCCGGCGCATCTACAACGACGTCACCTTCATCGACGAGTTCGTCACGCCGGAGTTCGCCGAGGACCAGAAGATGTTCGTCTACGGCCAGGACCCGCAGACCGGCCAGCTGGTGGTCGTCGATCGCGACTACACCAAGGTGAAGAACCAGCTGCTGGCGGCGCTGACGAACTTCGGCAACCCGATCATCAAGGTCGTCGACGGCAACCACGGCAACCGCGGCGAGCTCTACCTGGTGCACGAGTGGGTCGGCGGCGACCTGCAGCTCGACCAGGCGCAGATGACGCTGCAGGGGCTCTACCGCATGTGGCAGCGGCCGGTGCACCTCGAGACCCACGAAGGTGGCAAGGGTCGGTTGCTGAGCTTCGACGGCAAGAACGCGACCAGCACCGAGATCACCGCGACGCACCCGGCGGTGGGGCGCGTCGGCTCCGCCAAGGCCTGACGCGCTCCGGCTCGGCGATCCGGTGCCGTCCCGTCAGGCCAGCACGAAGTGCTCGCCGTCGACGGTCTGCACCAGCGGGTCGGCGCCGAGCAGGCCGCGCAGGCAGTCGGCGAACTCCGCCAGGTCCGGCCGCGCACGCAGCACGTCGTCGACGCGCAGCGGCATGCCGGCCTCGCGCAGCGCCTGGCGCAGCGAACGGCGCACGGTCTCGGCGAGGTCGAGGTCCTTCCTGGCGACGAGGCCGCCGGGCAGCACCTCGAACGGACCGTTGCGGCGCAGCACGTCGGCGAGCAGCTCCGGCACCAGCCAGGTGCCGCCGAGGTCGGTGCGGTCGACGATCGTCTTCAGCGCGGCGACGTGCACGTAGCCCGAACGTTGGCGCAGCTGCTCCTGCACCACGGCCACGAGGCGGCGGATGCGTTCGTCGTTGAACGGCCAGTTCGTCAGCGTGTCGACGCGGTCCGGCGCCGGCTGCACGAACAGGCGATTGTGGCGCAGCAGGCGTTCGACCAGGCGGCGATGCTCTGCCGGCTGGTTGGCGAGGAACATGCTCAGCACGACGTCGCCGGCGGCGCGGCGGAAGTCCTGCAGCAGCTGCTCGAGCACGCGCGAACGGCGCTGCGACGCCGGGCACAGTTCGCCGCGGCCGAGGCGCCGCACGCGCGGATCGTCGGCGAGGCGATCGAGCACCAGCCACGTCGTCGCTTCCTCACAGCCTTCGCCCTGCAGCAGCTCGGTGATGTGGTGGCGGCCGCCGAGATTGCACAGCTTGCGCGCGGCGCGATCGACCAGCGGTGCCACGTCGGCCAGCTCGCGTTCGTGGAAGCGGCGCAGCGACCACAGGTCGGGACCGACCTGCACGAACGCACGATGCCGGCGCAGTTCGCTGGCGATCGCCGTGGTCGAGGCCGTGCGGAAGCGTTCGCGCCAGGCGAACACCAGGTCGGCGAGTTGCAGTGGGCGCTCGGCTTCGAGCAGCACGTCGATCAGCCGTGCCGCCGGCGAACGCGGGTCGGCGGCGGCGACCTCGCCGTGCTGGTCGTCGAGCTCGATGGCGATCTGCAGCTCGACGCGCAGAAGGTGCAGCAGGGCGCCGCGCGGCACCAGCTGGCCGTCGGCCTGCAGCTCCGCCAGCAGCGTGTCGACCGGCAGCGGCAGTCGGTGCGGTGGCACCAACGTCGGCAGCTGTCGCAGCACTCGGCGGAAGCGACGCGGCGACAGGCCGAACAGGCAACCGCGGTGCAGGTGCACCTCGCGCGGGAACAGGAACGCGGCCGCGCGCAGGCCGAGCTCGCGATCGTCGGTGGCGTGCGTCAGCGCGTGCAGGGTGGTGCCGGCGCCGATCTGCAGGTGCCCGAACACCCCGTCGTTGGCGGCGAGCTCGTCGGTGAGCTCCTGATGCAGCCGCGCCAGCAACGCCGGTTGGCCCTCGGCCAGCCGCTCGCGCAGGCGTTCGACTCGCTCGTCGACCGTCGCCAGCGGCACGGCGTCGACGCGGGCCAGCTGGGTGCGCCCGACCGGCGGGCCGTCGAGGCCGACCAGCGCCGTGAACCACGTGCGTTCGTCGTCGCGCAGCGGGCCGAGCAGCTGCGCGCGCAGCGTCGGCCAGTCGGTGCTGCCTGCCGCGGCGAACTGGGCCAGCCCATCGTTCAGTGCACGCGCCAGCGCCGTGCGCAGCGGGCCCATGGCCATGGCGAACAGGGCGTCGCCTTCGAACGCCTGCGCCGGCAGCTGCAGCGCGTCGCCGACCGTCAGCACCCCGCTGGTGGCCAGCTCGCCGACCTCGGCCGCCGACAGCGACAAGCGCGCCAGCGGCAACGACAGCAGCGCCGTCGGCAGCAGCAGATGCATGGCGTTCGCCGCGGCGGCGGGCGCCTGGGCGGGGTTCGTCGGCACGGCGGGCGGAACGGAGCTCATGGCTGCAGCGGTCGGATGGCGCGGTAGGTCTTCGGTTGGTTGCTGCGGCGATTGGCGAGCTCGGTCACCGCCGTCGGCACGCTGTTGGCCAGTTCGGCGCCGCGGGCGCCGCTCTGCAGCAGCGACTCGACGAGGCACAGCTGCACACGCGGGTGCGGATGCAGCTGCAGCAGGCGCTCGAGTCCTTGCCGCGCTTGTGCTGTCGGCATGCGCGACAGCAGGCGGGCGGCGCGCACGTTCTGTTCGGTCGAACTGTCGGTGAACAGCGGCAACCGTTGGGCGACTTCGTCGGCAGGGCACCGCAGCAACGTGCGCTGCAGCAGTTCCTGCTGGTCCGGCTTCGTCGAGCCGAGGTAGTGCGGCAGCAGGGTCTCGACCAGCGTGCTGTCGCCGAGGCGCGTCGCGACCTCGCACAACGACGCGGCGGTGTTGCGGCCGTCGACCAGCGCGCCGTGCAGGGCGGTGGCGACGCGAGTGCGGCCTTCGCTGCCGAGCGGCAGCGTCGGCAGCGTCACCAGCGCGTGCGCGGCGTCGGCGGCGATGCGCGGCTCGCCGGCGTCCAGGGACCCGGCCAGCAGGTTCGCCAGCGCACTGTCGCCGTTCGCCGCCAGCAGCGCTTGCACGTGGGTCAGCAGCGCCGGCGTCGGCGTGGCGACGCCGCGGCTGCCGCCGAACGGATGCAGTGCGGTGCCTTGGCGGACCAGGAACAGCAGCACTTCGTCGCCGGGCTGCAGCGTGAACAGCACGCGGCCGCAGCAGGCGCCGCTCGGCTCGAGCAGCACGAACTGTTCGCCGACCGCGCCCTTCAACACGGCGTCGCGACGGAACTGCAGCCGGTGCCAATCCGGCGTCGGATCGCTGGCGCCGAGCACGGTCGCGCGCACGACGACGTCGGCGCGGCGGCTCGCCGCCAGCAAGGTGGTCGCCTGGTCCTGGGCGCTGGCGAACGCCGCCGGCAGCAGGGACAGCAGCAGGATCGGGAGTCGACGGAGCAGGTTCATCGGAGCAGCACCCTCTGGCGCAGGTAGGCGAGATCGATGTCGCGGAACTGGTAGGTGAGCGAGGTCATCGCCTCGTAGCCGACCGACGGCGCCATGACCTCGGCGGCGCCGGCGAAGGTGTCGTGCAGCGAGCTGTCGCCGAACAGGCCGGTCGGCGCAGCACCCGGCGCGACGAGGCCGACCGAGTGGCCGACTTCGTGCGCGAGGATGATGCCGATGACCAGCGCCCAGTCCTCGGCGGCGTCCATCACGACCTGCCAGCGCGCACGCTGCGGCGCGGACGCGGTCGCGTAGTCGAACGCCGGCGTCAGCACCGCCGCGTCGAGCACGTGCATGCCGGCCGGCACGCCGCCCATGTCCGGGCACAGCGGTCGGAAGCGCTGTGCGAACACCGTCTGGAACGACGGCCAGACCTGCTGGTGGATGCGCGTCTGGTAGAGCCACATCTCCGCCGGGAACACGCCGAGGCCGGGCGAGTTCACCGTGTTGCGTTCCGCGGGGTTGCCGTTGCGGTAGTCGTAGTAGGCGCGGCCGAGCACGCCGGTGCTCTCGGCGCCGTAGCTGCGCGTGCGATCGCCTTCGGGATCGAGGCCACCGAGCGCCATCTGCATGTGCAGGAGGCCGCGTGGTTCGCGGCGCGCGAAGCGCACGCCGACCGAGCCCTCGTCGCGCGGCTCGCCGCGCGGGCCGCGGCCGTAGAGCTGGTTCGCCTGGGCCAGGATGCCGTCGAGCACGACGTCGCGCACGTAGGCGTTGGTGCCGAGCGGGTCGCCGTTGGTGGCGAAGCCCAGACGCAGCATGTCGTCCTCGAAGTCGGTGCGGCCGTTGCCGTCGCGGTCGAGGTCGGTGCGCACCCAGACGATCTGCGTGCGTTCGAACGGCAGCGAGTCGCCGTCCGGCGTCGCCACGGTGAAGGCGAGCGTGGCCGACGTGCCGAGGTTGCCGGTCAGGTCGCGCGCGCGCACGGTCAGGTTCCAGCTGCCGACCGCCAGCGCCGCCGCGGTCGGCACCAGCACCTGCACCGTGCCGTAGCCGAGGTCGGCGGCGGCCAGCAGCGTCGACGGGCTCGGGCCGCTGGCCTCGCCTTCGAGCAGGATCTCGACGCTGCCCATGTCGACCCACTGGCTGGCGTCGTTCACGGTGACGTCGATGGTGAAGCCCGACGGTGGCACCACGAGGCCGGCCTGGCGGCTCGTCGGGATGCCGTTCAGCGTGGCCGTCACCGTCGGCGCCTGCGCGTCGGCGGTCGAGCCGGTGCGGAAGCGGGCCGTGCGGTCGGCGGCGAACCAGTTGCCGCTCTGGCGCCGCGCGCCGCTGCTGCCGCCGACGATGCGCGTGCGGTAGTAGGTCAGCTGGGCGAACGGGCTGGTCGGCACGAACGTGGCGATGCGGTCGCCGCCGCCGAGCGTCAACGTGCCGGCCAGCGGCGTGCCGTTGTCGTCGGTGACGAGCACGGTCGACGGCCCCACGGTGGCAGGGTCCATCGGCGCGTCGAACACGATCGTCACGCGCGAACCGGGTGCGACGCCGGTGGCGCCGTCGCTCGGCGACAGCTGCGCCGACGGCGAGCCGGTGTCGGTCGACGTGGTGAACGCGATCGTCGCATCGGCGGCGAGCACGTTGCCGGCGAGGTCGTGCAGGCCGTCCTGGCCGCCGCGCAGCGTCAGCGTGCAGGCGGTGCCCGGCGGCAGATCGACGATCGGGATCACCCGCACGACGTTCGCCGACGGGCGGTCGACGACCGCGCTCCACACTTCGCCGTCGGCGCGCAGGGTCACCGTGGCGTCGGTGACCCAGGCGGTGTCGAGTGCTTCGCTGCAGGTCACCTGCAGTTCGACGCTGCCCGGCACACGGCTCTCGCCGTCGGCCGGCGTGCTGCCGACCACGGTCGGAGCGGTCGCGTCGGTGCCGGTGGTGAACGTCCGGGCCTGCGTCGCCGAGAGCGAGTTGCCGCTGACGTCGGTCGCCGCGGCACCGCCGAGCAGGAACGCCAGCGTGTAGCGGCGGTTGTTCTGCAGGGTCACCGTCGGCCGCACCCGCAGCGTGCGCTGGTCGGGGCTCGCTTCGATCGCGAACGGCA
>JBILEY010000570.1:0-3216 GCA_044351865.1 Planctomycetota bacterium
AGCCGCGGGTTGGCGGACACGGCCGCGGTCGCAGCGTCGACGGCGCGTTGCCAGGCCGCCGCATCGCCGGTCGCCGCGGTCGCCACCAGCTCGGCGCGCACGACGGCGCACGGACCGAACGGCGCCATCGCCGCCACCGCGGTCGCGAACTGTTGCGGGGCGGTGTCGTCGCCGGCGGCGGCCGCCACGTAGGCCGACCACAGCTGGGTCGCCGCCTGCGCCCGCCCTGCGGCAGCAGCGCGCCCGGCCGCAGCAGCGGCCGTTGCTGCGTCTTCGTGATCGCCGACGCGCAGGGCATCGCGGCAGCGGTGCAGGTGCCTGCCGACGTCGTCGCGCGCCGATCCCGCCGGTGCTGGCATCGAGACCAAGGCCGCGGCGTCCCCACCGATCGCCGCCGCCACCGCCAGGTCGTCGCCACCGGCCGCAGCGAGCACACCCGCCAGTTCGCCGGCGAAGCTGCCGGCGAGCGCCAGCACGTCGGCGCGATGGCCGGCCGCAGCCGCGCGACGCAGCGTCGCCAGCAGTTCGCTGCCCGCGGCCGACGGCGCCACTTCCGGCAGCAGCGCGTCGGCGATCACCGGCCGCGGCGGCGGCGCACTCGTGCACGCGGCGAGAGCCAGCGCACACGGCAACCACGGCCACCTCACTTCGGGCCTCCAGCCGGCGCGTCGACGCCGTGCACGCGGAAGCGCGGCTTGCCCGGCGCCGCACCGGGCCCGAACAAGGTGTCGGCAGGTGCGCGCTGCTCGCCTTCCGGCAGCCGCGGTTCGAGCTGTTCGAGGTCGACCCCGAGGTCGCGCAGCACCGAACGGCTGCGGCCGACCTGCTCCGACGGCGTGCCGATCACGTACGGCTTGACGACGATGACGATCTCGCGCCGCGTCTTGCGTTCGACGTCGCGGCGGAACAGCAGCCCGAGCACCGGGATGTCGCCGAGCAGCGGCACCTTCTCGCTGACCAGGCTCTCACCAGTCTCGACCAGGCCACCGAACGCGACGGCCAGGTCGCTCTTCGCCACGATGGTGCCGCTGACCGTCTGCGAGCTGACGATGTTGACCGTCTGCGACTGGAAGCCGGTGCCCGACGGCACCAGCACCGTCGCGGTGCCGTCGGCGTTCGACTGTTCCTGCACGATCTTCAGCGTCACCGTGCGGTCGGCGTTGATGCTCGGCGTCATCAACAGCGTCGTGCCCACCGGGCGGAACTCGATGCTGGTGGTGCCGGTCGTGGTCGTCGTCGTCGCCTGGTTCAGGTTGATCTGGCCGCCGACGAAGCTGCGGTTGATCGGCACTTCCTTGCCGACGAACAGCCGCGACACCTCGTTGTTCGCGGTCAACAGGATCGGGGTCGCCAGCGAATGCACGCGGTTGTCGCGCTCGAGCATCTGCAGGCGCGCGCCGAACGTCGCGTCGACGTACTGGAAGATCAGGTCGCCGCTGCGCAGCCCAGTGCCGCCCGGGCCCGGCGTGCCGGCCGGCGCGCGCTGGATGTTGCCGGTCGTCACCTGGCCGGCGATCGAACCGTCGGCGCCCTGGTACTCGAAGAACGACTCGAAGCCGTCGAGGTCGTCGATGCCGAGCACACGCACTTCGAGCAGCACCAACGCGGTCGGCACGTCGAGGCTCTGCACGAGCCCGCGGATCTGCTCGAGCGCCGCCGTGTCGCGCGTGCGCACCAGCACCTTGTTCTGCCGCGGGGCGATGGTCACGAAGATCGGCGAACGCGTGCGGCCGGCGACCTCGCGCTGCCGGTCCTTCGCAGCGTCGGCGTCGCCGCCGGCCTGCAGCCGTTCGATCGCCTGCTCGAGCCGCTGGATCTCGCTCGCCGTCCAGTTCTGCGCGCGCAGCAGGTCGAGCTGGCTGCCGAAGCCGTTCTGCCCGAACTGGCCGTTGCCGAAGGCACCGAGGCCGCCGTCCGTCTGGCCGAAGCCGATGCCCCCGCCAAGACCACCACCGAACCCGACGCCCAGACCCGCGCCGAAGGCCCCCTGCTGTCCGAACGCCCCGTTCTGCTGGCCGTTGCCGTTGATCGTCTGGCCGAAGCCCTGCTGGCGGCCGTCGAACAGGTCGAAGCGCGACAGCCGGTTCGACAGATCGATCAGCGATTCGTCCTGCAGCGACTGCTGGCGCACGACCACGCGATCGCCGTACAGCTCGCGCACGGCACGGCCGACGTCGAACACGTTCGGGTAGTGCAGCGTGAACGCTTCGGTGCGCTCTTCCTGCAGCTCGGCGAGGTCGCGTTGGTACTCGCCGGCGGTGCCGACGCGCACGATGCCGGTGGCGGCATCGCGTCGCCACCACAGCTGATGGCTCTCGCAGATCGTGCGCACGGCGACCAGCGGCTCGACGTCGCTGAGGTAGACCGAGACCGGCAATGCCGCCGCTTGCGCCGACACGGCGACGTTGAGGCCCGACAGGTCCGCCAGCAGTCGCGCGGCTTGCTCGAGCGGCACCGTGCGCAGGTCGACGCGGGCGAGGCGAGGCTCGCGCACGGGAGCGTTCGTCGTCGCGGCGGCAGCCGGCACCGCGGCCCCCGGAGCCAGGCCGAGCGGCAGCACCAACGCCTGCTCGAGGCCGTCGACACGCAGCAGCAGGTCGCTGCCGGTCAGCGGCTCGACTCTCACGGTGCGGCCCTCGGCGACGAACGAGGAGCCCGGCGTCGCCGCCACCAGCGCGCCGCCGACGTCGAGCAGCACGCGCACGCCGGCGCGATCGGCAGCGAGCACCGCCTTCAGCGCCACCACCGGCGGCCGCAGCGGCGGCAGCGCGCCGCCGTTGCCGGCGGCCGCACCACCCGCCATGCCGAGGCGACGCAGCAGTTCGGCATCGGGACGCGTCGGATCCTGCAGTGCTGGCGAGGCGTTGGGTGCCTGGCCGCTGGTCGACGGGGCCGGCACCGGGTCCTGCGCACGCGGCGCGGCGGTGCCGGCCGGCGTGGTCCGAGGGAACGGCTCCTGGTCCTGGGCGCTGCCGCGCGCGGCGACGAGCGCGCCCAACAGGCTGAGCGCCAGGGGACGAAGCGCCAGACGCAGAAGCGACGAGCCGGGAACGACGAACGTGCGAGCCGTGGCCCTCATGCGCCCCCCACACCGGTGATCGAGTAGATGGCCATGAAGAACGCGAAGTAGATGAAGCCGACGATCGAGCCGATGACGACGAGGATGACCGGCTCGATCAACGTGCCGAGCCGGCGCACCAGTTCCTGCAGCACCTC
>JBILEY010000571.1:0-3215 GCA_044351865.1 Planctomycetota bacterium
ATCGAACGCACCGAGCGCGTCGCGGCGCGCGTGCTGCGGCAGAAGGGCGATCTGCGCGGTGCGCAGCAGCGCCTGCAGCAGGCGGCGGCGGTGGCGCAGAAGCGCGGTGCCGAGGAGGCGCACGGCGATGCGCTCGAGCAGGCGGAGCTGTCGTACCAGCAGGGTGACTTCCAGGCGGCCGACGCGGCGTTCGCGCCGCTGTGTGCGCGGGCCGACGCGATCGGGGCGCGAGCCAGCGCCGGGCGCGCGTGGTGCGCGTTCGAGCTCGGCGACGACAAGGGCTGCAAGGCGGCGATCGCGGCGGCGCTGCAGCATCCGGCCGCCCGCAGCGAACGCGCCAACGTGCTCGAGCTGGCGTCGGCGCTGCACCATCGGCAGAAGGACTGGCCAGCGGCGATCGCGGTGGCGACCGAGTTCCTGCGCGACTTCGGCGATGCGCCGCGGGCTCCGGCGCTGCGCTACGCGCTCGGAACCGCGCAGGCGCGCGCTGGCGAGCATGCCGCGGCGCGCGCGACCTTGCAGGCGCTGGCGGACGCCGGCGGCTACGAGCGCATGGACCGCGTGTTCTACGAGCTAGCGTGGGCCTGCCGCCGCGGCGGCGACGAACCGGCAGCGCTGGCCGCGTTCGGCAAGGTGGTCGCTGGCTCGCAGGATGTCGAACTGCTCGGCGAAGCGCGTCTGCACCTCGGCACCTCGGCGCTGCAGCAGAAGGATCTGCCGGCGGCGGCGAAGCTGCTCGACGCCGTGCAAGGCAGCCATCGCGCGCGGGCCCAGTACCAGCTCGGCTTCGCCGAACTCGAGGCGGCCGGCGACGACAAGCAGCAGCTCGCGGCCGCGCGCGATCGCTTCCTCGCGATCGCCTCAACGCCCGGCGAACTGCTCGGCGAAGCGCGCTTCTTCGCCGCCGAATGCCAGGCGCGCCTCGGCCAGAAGCCGCAGGCGGTGGCGACGCTGCAGCAGCTGTTGCGCGACGAACCGCAGCACGCGCGCGCCAACGCAGCGCAGCTGCACCTCGGCGAGTGGGCGCTGCACAGCGACCAGCCGGCGGTGGCGATCCAGGCCCTGCAGCAGTTCCTCGCCGCTGGCGAGCACCCTGCGGCCGACGTCGCGCGCGCCAACCTGTGGCTCGGCACGGCGCGCATGCGCCAGAAGGACCATGACGGCGCCGAAGCGTGCTTCGTCGTCGTCACCGAGAAGAGCGACGGCGAGCTCGCCGCCGAAGCGCAGTTCCGGCTCGGCGAGAACCGCGCGCTGCGCGGCGACCTGCGCGGCGCCGCCGACGCGTTCGTCAAGCTGCCGATCCTCTACGCGCATCCGACGTGGGTGCGGAAGGGCCTGCTGCAAGCGGGGCGCACCTACGAGCAGCTCGGCCAACCCGACAAGGCGCAGCGCTTCTACCGCGAACTGCAGGAGAAGCACGCCGGCAGCGACGAAGCGAAGCAGGCGCCGGTGGCACGGAAGGACGGCTGAGTTCGCACCAGGACGAACGGCCAGACGGACGCAGCACGAAGCGAGCGGGCGAGACGAGACGAGGCGAGAGCAAGCATCATGACGACGTCGATCCAGGATCCGACCATCGCGACGGTCGGCGAGTTCTTCACCGCGGGCGGCGCCTTGATGTGGCCGATCCTCGGCTGCTCGGTGGTCGTCGCCGGCCTCGCCTTCGAGCGCTACCTCAGCCTGCGCCGCGCGCGGATCGTGCCGCAGGTCGTGGTCGACGCCGTCGAGCAATGCGTGCAGGGCCACGCCGACGTCATCGCCGCCGGCATCAGCGAAGCGCCGGCCCCGGCGGCGCGGGTGCTCGCGGCCGGTCTGCGCCGCCGCGGCCATCTGCTCGCCGACGTCGAGAAGGCGATGGAAGATCGCCTCGCGCTCGAAGCGGCGATGCTGCGCGGCAACGTGCGCGGCATCGTGCTGATGGCGTCGGTGGCGCCGCTGCTCGGGCTGCTCGGCACCGTGCTCGGCATCGCCGACGCGTTCGCCGCGGTCGAACAGACCGGCCTCGGCAAGGCCGAGAGCAGCGAAGCGCTGGCGAAGGGCATCAAGGTCGCGCTCTACACGACGATCTTCGGCCTGTTCGTGGCGATCCCGGCGACGCTGATCGCATCGCACCTGCAGGCCCGCGCGCGCAAGCTTGCGGCGGCGATCGGCGATGCGGTGGCGCCGGCGATCGAAGCGCTGGCGGCGAAGCCCGACGCGATTGGCAAGCCCGCGGCGCCCGCGAGCGGAGGCACGCATGCGGCTTGACGACGACGACAGCGACGCCGGCGAGGTCATCAACCTGACGCCGATGATCGACGTGGTGTTCCTGCTGCTGATCTTCTTCCTGGCGGCGACGACGTTCGCCAGCGAAGAGGTCGAGCTCGACCTGCGCCTGCCGCAGGCGAAGAGCGGCAAGGCGGGCAGCGGCGAACAGCAGCTCGTCGTCAACGTCTTCGCCGACGGCAAGCTGACCGTCGACGGCCGCGAGGTCACGCTGGCAGCGCTGCAGCAGAAGCTGCAGGCGGCCGTGCAGCGCAACGCCGAACAGGCGGTGCTGGTGCGCGGCGACCAGGAGTCGCGCTTCGGCACCGGCCTCGCGGTGCTCGACGTGTGCCGGTTGGCCAAGGTCAAGAAGGTCGATTTCGCGGCGCTGCCGCAGAAGCAGAACTGACGGATGGCGATGCGCGCGGGTACCCGGCGATGGCTGATGCGGCTCGCGTTCGGCGTGCTGCTGGTGGCGTCGTCGCTGCTGCTCGGCCTGCGCCTCGGTCGCCCGCTCTACTACACCGACGGGGCGCAGCAGTACGACGGCGCCGAGCTGGCACACGCCGGCATGCTGCAGTGGCAGGCACCGCAGCCGGTCGGCGAACTGCCGGGGCCGGTCGCGGGCCGCGTCGCGCGCCTCGCCGACGGGCGCTTCCTCTACGGCCGCCTGCAGCAAGACGGCACCAGCGACCTCGTGCTGTTCGATGCGCGCCACCCGGCGGTGCCGCCGGAGCCGCTGTTCGCCGCCAACACCGCGGCCAACGAACTGGCGCCGTGCGTGCTCGCCGACGGCCGCGTGCTGTTCGCCAGTGATCGCGACGGCGGCCACGGCGGCTACGACCTCTACGAACTGCCGACGCTCGGTGCTTTGGCTGCGAGCGTGCGGCCGTGGACGATCTGCAACACCGCGCTCGACGAGAGCGACCCCGCGTTCGCCAGCGACGGCACGCTGGTGTTCGTGCGCAGCG
>JBILEY010000572.1:0-3213 GCA_044351865.1 Planctomycetota bacterium
TGCCTAGCCCGAGGCTGGCGGCGGCCCGGTCTCCGGCAGCAGCCGCCGGCCGAGGTTGCCGTAGTTGCGGAACTCGGTGACGTCCGGCGGCCCGGCGGCGTAGCGCCAGACCAGCTGCCCAGGATCACCGGCCGGCACTGCCAACAGCGAGCTCGACACGGTGCCGTAGACATCCCCGTGCTTGCAGACGGGGTGGTGGCCGTCGCCACCGCGGTCGCGCAGCAGCGTCGCCAGCGCGTCGAGGCGCGCCGGCAAGTCCAGCGCCGGTGCCGACGCCGCTGCCTGCGTGCGCAGCAGCAGCTGGCCAGGTTCGTGTTCGTTGCTGACGACCAGCACCGGATCGAGCCACTCGATCGTCTGCACGACGCCGCGCGCGTGCCGCACGACCAGCGTGCGCTTGCCGTCGCACAGGACCAACTGGAAGCCGGCGTGCGCGTGCTCCTTCACCTTGGCGACGACCGCCTGCACGCCCGCGTCGAGATCGGTCTGGTCGAGCGCCAGGTGCGGCAAGTGGCCGCGCGACGGCGCGTCCGGCACCGGCGGCACCCCGGCGAGATTGGTGATGCCGGCGAAGCGGCCGCGGTCGTCGATCTCCAGCCACGTGCCAGCGGCCTGGCGATCGCGCGGCGACAGCAGGCGCCGCCGCTGGCCGACCCACAAACCCGGCGGGGCGGCGCGGCGATCCCGTCGTTCGTCGCGATTGGCGGCGACGACGATCGGATGGTCGGCATGGAAACCGCGCAACACGACGAGCAGGCACATCGGGGGCGACGACGGCGTGACGACGGAAGCTCGCGACGATCGGCGGGACGAGCCGCTCGCCGCGAACGGGACGGGACCGCCGCAGTCTAGCGGCCGGCCTTCGCGAGGCTACTGCGCCGCAGCCACAGCATGCCGGCACCGGCGAGGCCGCACAGCACCGCCGCGGCGACGAACGCCCGCGGGAAATCGCGGCCGCCATCGCTGCGCGCCGCCGCCGCTGCACCGAGCACCGGCCCGATCGCGAGGCCGAACTGGATGCAGCTCTGCACCATCGCGAACGACAGCGTGCGGTGCTCGTCGGCGACGCGCTTGCTGGCGGCGGCATAGGCGAGCGTCATCGAGCCGGCCATCAGCGCCGCGGTGCCGCAGCGCAACAGCAGGAACACGTCAGGGTCGTGCACCAGCGACGCCAGCGCCTGCAGCACGCACAGGCCGAGCGCCAGCCAACCGAGGCAACGCAGCGGCCCATGCTTGTCGGCCATGCGCCCCCACCACGGTGTGCAGATCCACTGCGCGATCGCCAGCACGGCGAACGCGACCGCGATCGTGCGATCGAGCGCCAGTTCGCGCGTGCGGCTCCACGCCGACAGCCAGCGCGCCGGGCCGAGTTCGCCGAGGAACAGCGACAACAGCGGCTCGAGCATGTTCTGGCCCAGGCGCAGCGTCAGCACCAGCACCAACAGGCCGGCGAACACGCGCTGGCGCAGCAGCTCGCGGCAGCCGCGGCCGAAGCCGCGCAGGAACGCGCCGACGCCACCCTCTGCCGCCACGCGCTCTTCGCGCGCGAACAGGTGCAGCTGCAGCGCCGCCAGCAGCGACAGCGCACTCGCCACCCAGAACAGCGAGGCCCGGCCCCACCAGTGCGTGATCTCGGCGCCGAGGTTCGGGCCGAGCAGCGAGCCGGTCGCCATCGCCACCTGCAACCGCGCGATGACACGGCCGTGCAGCCGCCGCGGCATGCCCTGCGTCACCAGCGAGATCGCGGGGGCGACGTAGCCGGCGAGTGCGCCCTGCAGCGAACGCATCAGCAGCAGCACCACCGGCGAGGGCGCCAGCGGCATCAGCGCCGTGGTCGCCGCGATCGCCAGGTTGGCGCGGATCGCCATCGGCTTCTTGCCGCGCTGGTCGCCGAGTGCGCCCCACAGCGGCCCGGCGACCGCCGCCGAGAACGGTGCGGCGCCGTAGATCAGGCTCGCCCAGAACGCCAGTTCGTTCGCATCGTCGATGGCGAACTGCTCCTGCACGTGCAGTGCGAGCATCGGCAGGAAGGCCATCAGGCCCATCGACGTCGCGAACAGGCTCGGCCAGACCGCCAGGTAGTTGCGACGACCAGGATGCAAGCCGTTGCTTCTAGTGCTTCGGCCGCCGGACCGCGACGTGGCAGTAGGCGAGCGGGGCGTCGCGCACCAGGTCGTCGCGACTCACGGCGCGAGCCGGAAGCGCAGCACGACCCGGCGGCGCAAGGCCCCGGCCGGAGCCGCTTCGCCACTGGGCGGTGCCGCCGACGAGCCGCCAGCCGGCGCGCCCGCACCGCGACCACCCGGCTGCGGCAAAGGAGCAGCCGGGCCGAGTTCGCCCCTGCCAGCGCCCCCCGTGGTCCCCGTCGGTGCGCCAGCGGCGTCCGGTGACGGTGGCGACGGTGCCGCCGCCGCCAGCACACGCTGCTGCAGCTCGGGCGCGAACTCGCCGGACTGCACCTGCCAGCGCGCCTCGCCCGCCACGGCCCCGACCTGGCCCAGCAACAGCCGCAGGTCCTCGGGTGCCCCTTCGGCGATCCACACCGTGTCGGTGGCGTCGCCGCGCTCCGCCGGCAGCCGACGCAGGAGCATGCCGCCGCCGCTGGTCGGCCAGCGCAGTTCGTTCGCCGGCGTCGTCACGGCCGTGCGCACGAACGTCGCCAGCAACGCCGGCAGTTCGGCCGGCGACAGTGCTGCCGGCGGCGCCTTCGCAGCGATCCCCGATGGCTTCGGGTCGGACTTGGACTTGCTCTCGCCCGACTCGTCGCTGGCACGCACGGCGGCCACCTTGGCGGCTTCGTCGTCGGCGACCACGAAGCCGAGTAGCACCCGCGAACGGTCGGACAGCTCGGCGACCGGCGGCCGCGCGCCGACGATCGTCAACTCGGGCCAGGGTCCGTCGGCGGCCGGCGCGCCCGCGGCAGCACCGCCACCGCCGGTGCCCGGCGACGGACTCCCTCGGCTGCCGTAGCGCCGAGGCCCATCGGGGCCGGCGGTCGAGGGGCTGGGGGCCGAGGGGTTGGAGGCTGGCCGGCCGGCCGGCGGCGGCACCACGTCCCGAGGCCCCACCGGTTCGATGCCACCGGTGGCTGGCTTGCCGGCTTCGCTGGGCTGGCCCGCGACCGAAGGCTGCTGGCTCGAGCCGCCGGTTTGCCCTTCGCTGCCTGGCAGGCCCCCGGTGGAGGCACCTGGCGGCGAGGCCGGTTCGGCGGCC
>JBILEY010000574.1:0-3203 GCA_044351865.1 Planctomycetota bacterium
GGATCAGTTCTCGATGACGGCCAGGATCTCGTCCTCGCCCAGGATCAGCATCTCGTCGCCGTCCATCTTGATCTCGCTGCCGGCGTAGGAGCTGAACAGCACGCGATCGTTCTTCTTGACCGACATGGGCTGGCGGCTGCCCGAGTCGAGCAGCTTGCCGTTGCCGACCGCGACGACGATGCCCTCGCGCGGCTTCTCCTTGGCGGTGTCGGGCAGGATGATGCCGCCCTTGGTCTTGTCGTCGGCAGCGACGCGCTTCACGAGCACGCGGTCGCCGAGGGGAGTGACGGTCGTCGTCTTGGTCTTCGACATGGCTGTTCTCTCTGGAGTCGTTGTGTTGCGGGAGGGAAGTGGTTGCTGTCGCGCTGCGGGTCGGAAGCCGGGGCTCAGAAGCCGGGGCGCGGCGGCGGGGAAGGTGGGTGCGGGCGGCGGTGGCCCGGGTGCTGCTGCGTCGACGGCTGGCACTGCGTCGACGGCATGCGCAGCGGGATCAGCGGGCCGCCGAAGTGGGTCTGGATCAGCGCCTCGAGCGACTGGCGCAGGCGGGCGAGGTCGAGCGGCTTGCGCAGGAAGGTGAAGAAGCCGGCGTGCTGGGCGGCGGCGGCTTCTTCGGCGCTGGCCAGGCCCGACATCAGGATCGCCGGCAGCGGGCGCATCGCCACCAGCTGCTGGAACAGCTGCAGGCCGGTCATGCCCGGCAGGTGGAAGTCCATCAGCGAGAAGTCGAAGCGGCGCTGGCGGGCGAGCTGCAGGGCTTCGGTGGCGGCGGCGGTGGCGCCGACCTCCCAACCTTGACCGGCGAGGAACTCCACGAGGCAGCACCTCAGGGAGTCGTCGTCCTCGACCAGCAGCACACGGAAGCTCTGTGACATGCGAACGCTTGCGAACTTCGCCAACGGGGCGAAGGGCCGCGCCGCAAGCAAGCTATGTGCCGCTGCTGGCGTGCTGGCATAAGTGCTTGTCTGAGGCAGGATTCAGCCTTGTTCCGCCCGGTGCTTCCCCGCTGGGGTGGGGCCTCGGCCGGCCAATGTGGCAGATGCGGCAGCGGGCCGGGCTGCCAAGTTGGCGCACCGGGCGGGGCGACGGGCGGGGCGACAGCGGGCGCAGAGCGCGGCTGCTGGTCAGGCGCCCCGGAGCGAAGCTCGACGCGGGCGGCTGGGTAAAGAGCCGGGTGCAGGGCCGGGCGGAGAGCCGGCGGCAGGGACGACGCTACTCGTCGTCCTCTTCCTCTTCGTCCTCGTCTTCATCCTCGTCGTCGTCGTCGTCGTCCGCGTCGTCGTCGTCATCTTCGTCGTCGTCCGCGTCGGCGTCCGCATCGTCGACTTCCTCGAAGTCGTCGGCGGCGGTGTCGTCGTCACCGGCTTCCGCGTCTTCGTCTTCCTCCCAATCGTCGTCCTCGTCGGCGTCGCCGTCGTCGTCCTCGTAGGAAGCGAGCACGCGATCCCAGTCGGCGACCTCGATCGTGTTGTTGCACACGAGGCAGACGCTGTCGTTGTCGCGCAGGTCCTCGAGTTCGTCGAGCTCGCGGTACACCTTGCCGCACTCGCGGCACCTGACGATTTTGCCCATGGCTGTCGGCTTGGAGACGGGCCCGGGGGCCCGCGTAGGACGGGGCGATGCATACCGGCTCCCTCGTGCAAGGCAATGCCCCGCACAGGGATTCTTCTTGCCGGCATCGTTCCGCCGCGTGCGTCGACCTGCGCAACAGCCGTAACCATCGGCGTGCCGATGCAGGGAACGTGTCCAAGTCGACGGTCGCAATCGCGGTCATGGGTCTGCTCGCCTGTGGTGTGCTGAGCCTGCTGATGAAGCAGGTCGTCGGGCTGCAGGCGGAGCAACGCCGCGCCCCGTGGCTGCCCGCGGTCGAGGTGCGCTTCGACGAACGCATCGTCGGGCCAGTCATGGTCCGCGACGAACCCATCGACGACGGCGTGCGGGTCGTCCTCTCCGTGCGGGCGGAGCAAGGTGTCGACGCGGCGCGCCTCGCGCAGGCCATCGGCGCCGACGTGTGGCTGCACCTCGGCCGCGCCGGCAGTGCGGCGAAGGAGCTGGTGGTCGCCGTGCGCCATGGCGAGGGCGGTGCGCCGCAGCGGTTTCCGATCGCGCATCCGGCGCCGGGCCGCTGAAGCCGAACGCGCGGTGCCAGCGCCGGCTCCCGCGCCCATGGAGCCCGCGGCCCAGCTGGCTCGATAGGGGCCGGACATGCCCACCGCCGTGGTCTTCGCCTTCGCCGTCGCCGACGGCATCGTGCCGGTCGTCGGTGCGGCGCCCGCCGATGTGCTCGCGCGCCAGCTGCCGCGATTGCTGGTCGCGCACCTGAACGGCAACGGCGACCGCGGCGTGCGCTTCCTGCCGTTCCTCGGTCCGGTCGACGGCCAGCGCGCGTTCCTGCGCGTCGGCGAACTGCTCGAGCCGGCGGCGCTGGCTCAGTTGCATCGCCAGGGCGACGTGCAGCTGCTTTGCGACGGGGTCATCAAGCACGGCGCCCTGCAGTGGCGCATCCTCGACGGCCGCACGCTGTCGGTGCGTCGCGAGTGCGAGGTGCCGTTCGACCCGAAGCAGCCGTTCGACGCCATGGCGCGCCTCGAGTTCGAACTCGCCGACCTGCTCGGCTTCGGCGGGCGGCCGCAACCCGCACCGCGCTTCGCCGGCGAGGCGCTCGGCTGGTTCCTGGTGTTGAAGGACGAACTGCTGCGCCTCGAAGCGGGCATGGCGCTGTGGCCCGGCGACCTGCTGCGCGCGGCGCGGCGCTGCGTCGAGCTGGTGCCCACCGACCGCGAAGTGCAGGACCTGCTGTGCGACTTCACCGGCCAGCTGCTGCGTCGCGGTGAGCGCCGAGACGATGCCGGTGCGCTGCTCGGCCAGCTGGTGCCGCACGTCGACGACCTCGCCCGGCTCGAACGGCTCGACGGCCTGCTGCTCGCCGCCGGCAACGAAGCCGACGCGGCGCGCGCCGCCTGCCGGGCTGCGCTCGCTGCGCCGAACCGCGCCGAACTGGTCGAACGGGCCGCGGCGCTGGCGTTCCGCTGCGGGCGCCACGACGACGTGCGTGGCGTCGTCGAAGCCGCGCGGCAGCTGGGGGCGGCGAGTGCGGCGGCGCTGGCGCAGCTGGCGGCGTCGTGCGATCGCTGCGGTGACCGCGCGACGCGGCGGGCGCTGGTCGAAGAGCTGCTGGCGCGCGGTGCGTTGCCGGTGCCGGTGGC
>JBILEY010000575.1:0-3200 GCA_044351865.1 Planctomycetota bacterium
AGTACGCCGAGTACGTGCGCACGCAGGAAGAAGTCGACCGCCGCGTCGAGGCCGTGCGCACGCTGTGGAACGACACCGCGACGAAGGTGCGCGTGCCGTCGTCGCTGCGCGTCGACCTCGAGCGCCTGGACTGGGCGTCGGACGTGCTCGAGCGGCTGGGCCGCAACGAAGCCGCCACGCTGGCGCGCGTCGACTGGGCGCGGGCCCTGCCGAGCGGCGAGATGGTCTCGGTGGTCGACTACTGCCGCACCACCGCCGAGCGCGAGGAGCTGGTGACGTGGGCGCGCGTCGAGGCCTACAACACGATCGTCGGCAAGCAGCTGAGTGCGGCGCAGCGCGACCTGCTGCGGCTGACCAACGACTACCGTGCGATGTTCCGGCATCGGCCGTTGGCGGCGGTGCCGACGCTCGGCGTCGCGGCGCAGGGCCACGCCGACGAGATGTCGCGGCTCGGCTACTTCTCGCACACGTCGCCGACGCCGGGCCGCCGCTCGCCGTTCGATCGCATGCAGCTCGCCGGTTACGCCGGGGGCGCCAGCGAGAACATCGCGCTGGTCGACGGCGCCCAGGGCGCGATCGAAGCCTGGCGCCGTTCGTCGGGGCACCATCGCAACATGCTGGCGGCCGGGCACACCGAGCTCGGCTGTGGCGGCAACGGCCGCTACTGGGTGCAGAACTTCGGCGGCAGCCTGGTGCACCGAGACGATCCGGCCTGGGCCGCGACCGCCGGCGGCAACTGATCGGTCCACGTTCCACTGCCCGCGGGCCGAGCCGGTCCGCGCAGTCCATCCGTCTCCATCCGTGAGGAACGGCCCGCGAGGCATGGAACGCAGCCACCGTCGTCGCTGTTGAGCCGCGACCGTTGCGGTCGTCGGCTCCAACTGGGCGGTCGAGGCCCGTTCCCTCGCGTGCCTCAGTATTTGAACTGACCGATCGTCGTCTGCAGTTCGCGCGCCAGCTCGGCCATCATCTTGCCGGCCGTCGACGTCTCTTCCGCGCTCGCCGCGGTCGAACGGGTCTGGCCGTCGACTTCGGCCACGGACTTGCTGATCTCGCTGCTGGCGCCGACCGTCTCGGTCACGTTGCGCGCGACCGACTCGACGGTGCGCGAGCTCTGCGCCAGGTTGCTGGAGATCTCCTGGGTCGCCGAGCGCTGTTCGCCGACCGCGACGGCGATGAGGCGCGAGCTGTCGCTGACCTGGGCGATGACCTGGTCGATCGCGGCGATCGCCTGCACCGACTCGGTCGTGGACGCCTGGATGCGCTCGATGCGCTTCCGGATGTCCATCGTCGCTTCGGCGGTCTGGCGGGCGAGGTCCTTGACCTCGTTGGCGACGACCGAGAAGCCCTTGCCCGCTTCGCCGGCGCGCGCCGCTTCGATCGTCGCGTTCAGCGCCAGCAGGTTGGTCTGTTCGGCGATGTCCTGGATGGTCTCGATCACGCGGCCGATCTCGTTCGCCGCGGCGCCGAGCGCAGCGACCTTCTCGTTGCTCGAGCGGGTCAGGGTCGCCGCACTGGTGGCGATCTGCGACGCGTTGTCGGCCGACTTCGCGACTTCGCCGATGCTGGCCGTCATCTCCTCGACGGCGGCGGCGACGGTGCGGAACGTCTGCGCCATCGCGTCGCTCGAGTTGCTGACCGAACGCATGTTCGTCGTCATCTCCTCGGCGGCGGCGGCAACGGCGTTGGTCTGCTGCTTCGTGCGTTCGGCGCCTTCGGCCAGCTGGTGGGCGGTCGCGGTCAGCTGCGCCGACGCGGCGCCGACGCCGTTGGCCTTGGCGGCGATCGACTGGATCGTCGCCTGCAGCTTGCCGAGGAAGCGGTTGAACCACTTGCCCATCTCGCCGAGTTCGTCCTTGCGCGATTCGTCGAGCCGCGAGCGCAGGTCGCCTTCCCCTTCGGCGATGTCCTTCAACGCGGCGACGGTCGCGTGGATCGGCCGGGTCAAGGCCCGGCCGAGCAGCCAGGCGACGCCCGCGAGCAAGGCCGTGGAGCCGACCAGCAACCACGTCGTCCACGTGACGATGCGCGTCGCGACCGCCTGGGCCGCGTCCTGGATGTCCTTCAGCCCAGCCAGCACCTCGGCCTCTTCCGCCTTCGCGAGCATCGCCCACTGCTTGCCGAACACCTCGATCGGCATCCAGGCCGCGATCTCGTGTCCTCCGTCGACGTCGGTGATCTCGCCGCTGCCTGTCTTGCCAGCCAGCGCCTCGGTGACGACGGCGAGGTCCACACGGCCGTTCTTCGGGTCGCGGAACGAAGCCACGACGCTGTGCTTCTCGGGATCGTGGTGCGAGTCCGAGCGCATCAGGTGGTCCGGCCCGATCATCACCACCTCGCCGGTCTTGCCCATGCCGTCGCGGGCGGTGGCGACCTGGTTGATGCGATCGAGCGGCACCTGGATCGCCGCATAGCCGATGCGTTCGCCACGCACCGAGACCGGCATGCCGAGGAACGCCGCCGGGGCGTCATAGCTCGGCTTGTAGAGGCCGAAGTCGGCGAACGTCAGCTCGCCGCTGCCGGACTTGGCCATGTCGCGAAACAGCATGCCGAGGCCGGTGTCGGCCCAGGGACCGCTGCGCAGCGAGGTGGCGAAGTCGAGCTCCTTGAAGACGGTGTAGACGACGCGGCCTTCGAGGTCGAACAGGAAGATGTCGTAGAAGCCGAACGACTGCTGCATCGCCGTCAGGCTCGGGTGCACCATCGCGTGCACTCGCGAGTACTCGGAGCCGTCCTTCGGGTCGTCGAGCTGGAACTTCTTGCCGAGCGGGTGGGGATTGCGCTGCACGTAGAGCAGCTGCGCCAGCACGGCGGTGTCGTCCAGGCGGGCCAGGGCGCGCTCGGCGTCGCTGTTCTGGCCGGGCATGGCGCGTCGGTACTCCTGATCGAAGTCGCCGCGGTAGTAGCGGGCGAGCTCTTCGCGCGGGCCTTCCTTGCCGGCGGTGACGGTCTCACCGAGCTTGCCGATCGCCGCGGTCAGCTGGGGCAGGGCGTCCGCGACCTGGGGCATCGTCGCGAGGGTGCGGACTTCCGCCGCCAGGCTGTCGAAGTAGTGGCGCAGGTCGTTGCGGCGGGCGTGCGAGACGGCCTCGAGGCTACGGATCTGGGACGCCTTCAGGGTCTCCTGTGCCTCGCTTTCGAGTTCGCCGGCGCCAGCGCTGCTGATCGAGTGCGAGAGCCAACCGACCGCGGTGGTCGGC
>JBILEY010000168.1:0-10528 GCA_044351865.1 Planctomycetota bacterium
GTGCGGATCGAGCGCTGGAACACGTTGGCATCGAGCGCGGCGAGCGCCAGGTCGGTGAAGTTCACCGCCGCCAGCGACGTCGCCAGCGCGTCGCGTTGGCCGGGCTCGACCGCACCGAGCAGCGCCTGACGCAGGCCGATGCCCATCGCCGGCACGTCGAGATCGGCGAGCAGCTGCGCCTGGAACTCGGCGACCTGCTGCGTCTCGGCGGCACTCAGCTGCGCCTTCGTCTCGGCCTGCCGCGCGGTCTCGGCGCTCCGCTCGGCCGACGCACGCGCGGCGTCGGCACGATCGCGCTCGCGCAAGGCCGCGAGCAATCCCCAGCTGGTGCCGGCGATGCCCGCCAGCAGCAACAGCGTCGCCGCCACGACCGCCACCACCAGCTTGCGCCGCCGCTGCACGAACTTGCGCAGCCGATAGCCCGCACTCGGCGGTGCCGCCAGCACGGCTTCGTCGCGCAGGAAGCGCGCGACGTCCTCGGCGAAGCCGTTCGGCGTGTCGTAGCGACGCGCACGGTCCTTCTCGAGCGCCTTCATGACGATCCAGTCGAGATCGCCGCGCAAGCGCTCGCTCCACGCGCGCACGTTCGCCTGCTGGTGTGCAGCCACCGGCGAAGCGTCGCCCCAGGTCGACACGCGCGTCGACGGTTTCTGCGGCTCGTCTTCGCGGATCGTGCGCAACAGCTCCTGGAAGCCCGCGCGCAGCGCCGTCTTCACGTCGAACGGCTTGGTGCCGGTCAGCAGCTCGTAGAGCAGCACGCCGAGCGAATAGACGTCGGCGCGTGTGTCGATGTCGAGGCCCGACATCTCGGCCTGCTCGGGCGCCATGTACTCCGGCGTGCCGAGCACCTGCGCGTACTGCGTGAACAGCGTCTTCTTGGTCAGCTCGGCGCTGGTCGCCTTGGCGATGCCGAAGTCGATGACCTTCGGCACCGGCACGCCGTCGTGCAGCGTCACCAGCACGTTGCTCGGCTTGATGTCGCGGTGGATGACGCCCTTGTGGTGCGCGTGCTGGATCGCCTCGCAGACCTTGGTGAACAGTTCGAGCCGCTGCCGCAGGCCGAGCTTGCCCTGGTCGCAGTAGTCGGTGATCGGCACGCCCTTCACCAGCTCCATGACGAAGAACGGCCGCCCCGTCGCGGTGGCGCCGCCGTCGAGCACCTTGGCGATGTTCGGGTGGTCCATGAGCGCCAGCGCCTGGCGTTCGGCCTCGAACCGCACGACGACCTCGCGCGTGTCCATGCCGAGCTTGACGATCTTCAGCGCCACCTTGCGCACGACCGGCTCGCGCTGCTCCGCCATCCACACCGTGCCCATGCCGCCTTCGCCGATCGGCTGCAGCAGCTTGTAGCGATCGACGACGTCGCCGGCCTGTTCGCCGACCTCCGGCCGGACGGACTTCGCCGCCGCAGGCTGCAGGAACGGCTCGGCGCCCGCGGCAGCGTCGGCGGCGAGCAGGCGTTCGACGCGTTCGCGCAGCGCCGGATCGCCGCCGCAGAGCTTGGACAGCAACAGGCGCCGTTCGACCGGGTCGGGCAGCGCACGGCAGCGATGGAACAGGTCTTCCGCAGAGGGACGAGGCTCGGTCATGGGCGGCGGGTGCAGATCATGCCGGCGCGAGCCGCCGGTGGCTGCCCATGCGCAAGACGGTGGCGCCGAGCCTCACGGAGTGCGCGGTTTTCTCGCGGGCAGCGCCCGGCGGCGTCAGTGCTTTGGCCGTTCGCGCAGCCGGTCGAACAGCCAGGCCCGGGCGTAGGCCCAGTCGCGATCGGCGGTGGCCGGGGCGATGCCGAGGGTCGCCGCGCATTCCTCGAGCGACAGCCCGGCGAAGTAGCGCAGCTCGACCAACCGCGCCTTGCGTTCGTCTTCGGCCAGAAGGTCCTGCAGCGCGCGATCGAGGTCCAGCAGCTCGTCGGCATCGACTTCGGGCCGTGCCGCGACCCCAGCCAACGTGACCCGCTGCCAGCCACCGCCGCGCTTCTGCGCCGAGCGGGCGCGCGCCGCTTCGACCAGGATGCGGCGGATCGCCGTCGCGGCGGCGGCGAAGAAGTGGCCACTGCCGTCGAAGCGCTGGGCGCCGTCGCCGCACAGCCGCAGCCAGGCTTCGTGCACGAGCGCCGTCGCCTGCAGCGTGTGGCCAGGACGTTCGCGCGCCAGTTCACGCGCCGCCAGGCGGCGCAGTTCGTCGTAGACGAGCGGCAACAGGCGATCGGCGGCGCCGGGTTCGCCGGCGGCGACTGCCGCCAGCAGCTTCGCAATCGCGTCGTCCACACGCGGAGCCTATGGGCCGGCCCCACTGGACACGACCACGAACGCAGGACGAAGTTCCGGTGGCACGGTGACCGCGAGCCACACGCTGCCTAGTGGGATCGTCCCTAGAAGAAGGCCTGCCCAATGAACCCCAACTGCCTCTCCCTGGCTCTGTCGTTCCCCCTCCTGCTCACCGGACTCGCCGCACAAACGGTGCAGGCCAGCTTCGAGGCGCTGCAGCCTCTGGTGGTGAGCGCCACCACGGGCGCGGGCCAGACCTCGCAAAACTCGGTGCCCGCGGGTCCGCTGGCCGCGTCCGGAGCGGTGGTGCTCAATCCTGTCATTGGGATCGTCGCGGTCGGCGGCTGGAGTTCCACCGTCGCCGACTCCAGCGCGGTCCTCAGCCTCAGCCACGTGCTCTCCATCATCCCGGGCTCCAGCGGCTCCGCCTCGGTCGGCCCACTCGAGTTCCGCCTGTCGCTGGGCGCGTCGAGCCCCACCAACGCCAGGATCGAGTTGAGCCGCATCGACAACCTGAGCGGCAGCGTCGGGGCCGCAATCATGTCGGTGGACCTGAACGACGACGGCCAATACGAGATCGCGAACCTGTCCGCGAGCTACTCGGGCTCGAGCGGCTCCAGCTTCGCCTTCAGCCGCCCACTGGGGGCCGGGCCCGCTCAGTTCCGGGTGAGGATCAGCAACCAGGCCGCGGCCACCGGATCGTCGAACGGCCTCCTGCGGATCAAGGTCCTGCCCGACACCGGGATCACGACCACGCCGACGGCCGTCAACTGCTCGCCGAACGCGGACGTCCAGTTCACCGGCTTCCCCGTCTTCTCCAACTCGGGCTACGTCTTCCGCGCCGATGCCCCCTTCGCCAGCCAGCCGGCCGTGATGGTGGTCGGCCTCGCGCAACAGCCGATCCTGCTGCCCCAGATCGGGCTGGTTCCGTGCCTGCTGGTGCCGCGGCCCGACGTGCTGCTGCCCGTGTTGCCTATGGAGGTGGTCACGCTGGGGATCCCGCTGCCGCCGAGCGTTCGTCCGGTGACCTTGCAAGGCCAGCTCGTCTACCTGGAGGCGCAAGGGCAGCTCTCGGTCAGCGACGCGTGGGCGGTCTCGGCGCAGTGAGCCCGCAAGTCGTCAGCACGAACACGGCCGGGCAAGTCGCAGTTCGCTTCGCCTGACGGCGGCGCACTCGAGAGGATCGCAGCCTTGCCGCGCTGGTGCGCGGAGCACCGCGCCGGCACGCTGTCGCGATGGACCGCCGCACCTTCGCCGCCGAGCACCTGCGCCTGCTGCAGGTCGAACGGCAAGCCGAGATCGCCGAAGCCGAGCGGCTGTTGCTGCAGCGCAGCGACGCCGAACTGCAGGCGCGCGGCACGGCGCTGCTGCGGCTCGAAGTCGCCGACCTCGAACCCGGCTTCGGCGGCCGCCTGCACGCCGTGCTGCGGCCGAGCCGCGGCGAGCTGCCGGCGCATCGCTTCGGCCCCGGCGACGTCGTCGCCGTGCGCGAGCACAAGGACCAGCGGCCATTGTGCACCGGCGTGTTCGTGCGCGGCCGCAGCGACACGGTGACGGTGGCGCTCGACGACGACGAGGTCGAACTGCCGGGCCTCGTGCGCCTCGACCAGATGGTCACCGACGTGACCTTCCGCCGCCTCGACTCTGCCCTGCGCGAACTGCAGCGCGAGCAGAAGGGCGAACCCGCGCGCTTCCTCGACGTGCTGTTCGGCGAGCGCGACCCGGAGTTCGCGCCGAAGCCGGTGACCGACGCGATCCGCTGGCTCGACCAGGCGCTCGACCCGTCGCAGCGCGAGGCCGTGGCCCACGCACTGCGCGCCGAGCACGTGGCGCTGATCCACGGCCCGCCCGGCACCGGCAAGACCACCGCCGTGGTCGAGCTGATCCGCCAGTGCGTCGCCAACGGCGAACGCATCCTCGCCTGCGCGCCGTCGAACGTCGCCGTCGACAACCTGGCCGAACGGCTGCTGCGCGCCGGCCTGCGCATCGTGCGCCTCGGCCATCCGGCGCGCGTGCAAGCGGCCGTGCGCGACGTGTCGCTGGCCAGCCTCGTCGCCGACGCGCCCGAGCAGAAGCTGCTGCGCGACATCAAGCGCGAGGTCGAACAGGGCCTGCGCCAAGTACACCGGGCGAAGAGCCGGCAGGATCGCTGGGCCGCGCGCAACTCCGTGCGGGCGCTGCGCGGCGAACTGCGCCAGCTCGAAGGTGCGATCACAAAAGGCCTCGTCGACGGCGCCGAGGTGGTGCTGGCGACGACGACGGGTGCAGCCAGCGACCTGCTGACGACGCGGCCGTTCCATCGCGTGGTGATCGACGAAGCGGCGCAGGCGCTGGAAGCCGCGTGCTGGATCGCGCTGCCGCACGGTGCGCGCTGCGTGCTCGCCGGCGACCACCGTCAGTTGCCGCCGACGATCCAGTCGGAGGAAGCGGCCCGCGGGGGCCTCGCGCGCACCCTGTTCGAGCGACTGATGGAATCGCGCGCCGGCGCCGAGCTCGGCCGCATGCTGACCGTGCAGTACCGCATGCACGAACGCATCATGGCCTGGCCATCGGCGACGCTGTACGGCGGCAAGCTGCAGGCGGCCCCGAGCGTGCGTTCGCACCTGCTGACCGACCTGCCCGACGTCGTCGCCAACGAGTGGACCAGCGAGGCGCTGTGCTTCGTCGACACCGCCGGCTGCAGCCACGACGAGAGCGAAGGCGACGACGAAGGCAGCAAGAGCAACCCGGGCGAGGCCGAGTTGGTCGTGCGCATCGTGCAGGCGCTGCGCGACGCCGGCGTGCCAGCGGCGGCGATCGCGGTGATCACGCCGTACAACGCGCAGGTGCAGCTGCTGCGCTCGCGGCTCGGCGGCGACGAGGGGCTCGAGATCGGCACCGTCGACGGCCTGCAAGGCCGCGAGAAGGAGGCCTGCGTGGTGTCGCTGGTGCGCAGCAACGAAGCCGGCAGCGTCGGCTTCCTGGCCGAACTTCGGCGGCTCAACGTCGCGCTGACGCGGGCGCGGCGGCACCTGACCGTCGTCGGCGACAGCGCCACGCTGGCGCACGACGCCGACCTGCGCCAGCTGGTCGAACACCTGCAGGCGAACGCCACCTACCGCAGCGCCTTCGAACTCGGTTGAGCTTGGCTGGCTAGCGCGCGCCGGCGGCGGATTCCGCCGCCTTGCCCGCCGGCTTCGCATCCGCGGGCTTCGCCGCCGCGTCGCCGAACAGCGCCACCTCGCACATCGCGTGCGCGAACATCTTCTCGTGGTCGTGTTCGACGCCCGGCGCTTCGACGAGCCGCCAGCCGAACGGCCAACCGCGGACCGCGGCCAACGTGCGCGCCGTCCAGTAGAGGCACAGCCCGCGCTGGTGCCGGCCCGCGCCCTGCGCCATCGCGTCCTTGCTCTTGTCGAGCCACTCGTCGTCGTGGTCGTCGCCAGTGCCGAGGTAGAGCGTCAGCGGCGCCGCCAGGTAGCGCTGCAGGCGCGCGTCGTTCGCCAGCTTCGCCGGCAGGCCGCCGAAGCCGTAGCCGAACGGCACGTCGGTCGTCGGCAGCAGGACGCTGCCCGGATTGGCGGCGACGAGGCGCACGGCGCCGGTGTCCTGGAACGCACTCATGCGCACCACGAACTGCCCGCCGGCCGAGTGGCCGATGACGAACAGCTGCGCCTCGGCCTTGCCGGTGCGCGCGCGCACGGCCGCCGCCAGCTCGGGGATGCGCGCGTAGGTCCACTCCGCGGGTGGCGCCGCCGAACCGTCTTCGCGCAGGATGCCGCCGCGCTGGTAGAGCCGGCTCGGGAAGCGCTCGCTGTCGAACTTCGGCGCCACCACCAGTGCGTCGAAGCGGTCGGCCATGCCGACGGCGTGGTCGCGATACTCGTCGGCGTTGCGCAGCACGCCGTGCATCACGAACAACAGCCGCTGGCCCGACCAGTTCGCCGGCCGGTAGGTGAACACCTGCAGCCGCACCGGCCCGGCATCGACCGCCAGCTCGGCCTTGCCGACCGGCACGTCACCCGCGATGGGTGGCGGGGAAGTTGGAACGGCCACCGACGACGGCGTCTGGGCGATTGCAGGGACCCAGGCGATTGCAGGGACCAACAGGACGAGCGGCACGAGCCAGCGCAGCATGGCCGCTGGCTTATCGTCCCGGCGCCGTCCGCGCACCCTCCTGGATCAGCGTCGCTGCAGCTTCCAGTTGCGAGTGCGGCCTTCCGCGAGCCACTCGATCGCCTGCTCGATCCGGCGCTGCTGGGTCTCGGGACGCTTGCAGTCCTGGATCCACTCGAGGTACTCGCGCTGGTGGCTCGGCGCGAAGGCCTCGAACTGCACCTTCGCCTTCTTGGCGCGGGCCAGGGCCTTGGCGAATGCCGGCGGCACCAGGGCCGCCGGCCGCGGGATGGCCTTCGAGCGCGGCAGCCGGACCCCGGCTTCGTTCAGTTCGCGCGCCCGCTTCAGCGCCGCAGCGAACGCGGCCACCGACGGCAGGTCGTCCGGACCGGTCAGCCGGCCGCACTGGCGGACGACGTCGGCGATGGCGGCGTCCTCCTGCAGCAGCAGGCGTTCCTTCCAGAACGCGAACGTGCAGTGGGCCTTGAAGGCGGCCATGCCGCCGAGCAGCCCGTGGCACTCGAACGAAGGCGCGCGCCACTTGATGGTTTCGTGGACGTCGGGAAGGACACGATGGACCCGCGTGCGCAGCTCGGCGAGAAGCTGGCGCGCGAAGTCCGGGGCAGACGCAACGTAGGCGTCCACCCGAGGATCGGTGGTCGGCATTGGCGAGAGGCGAGGGCCGACATGATGGCGACCGATTCCGGAAAGTCGAGGCGCCAGCGGCAGGAGAACTGCCTGTGCCATGGGGAGTTCCGGCCGCTGCAACCGGCGACCGCGAGCGGCCGCCGGGAGCGTCTCCACCGCCTACCCGCCCATCAGAACAGCGCGATCTGGCCGCCGCGGCTCGTGGCCGCTCCGGCCGCCACGCCGGTGTCCCAGACGAACCACTGCGCGAACAGCACGAGGCCGGCGAGCCCCGGATCGTTCGGCACGGTCAGGCGCAGCGAGCCGTAGCCGGCGCCGGCGACCCCCGGCGTGCCGTTCAGGACTCCGGGCACCAGCAGCTCGCCGCCGTTCAGCAGCACGTTCAGGTTGACGCCGCCGATCGTCGCCGTGGTCGGGAACAGGTTCAGCACCAGCGTCGACAGAGCACCACCGCGGGCGTTGGCGACGCCGAGCTTCCAGTCGACGTTGCCGAGGTTGGCCGGCACGCCGGCGAGCATCTGCGGCACGCGGCCGCCGGTGCCGGCCGAGCCGACCCCGTAGAGCGTGCCCAGTTCTGGCAGCAGCTGGCTGCGCAGCGTCGGCCGGTCGAACGGCGACAGGCCGTTGGCGACGCGCGGGTCGGTCAGCCCGTTCTGCAGGAAGTTGATCAGGTCGTTGGCGGCCTGCGGCGGCACACCGCCGGGCGGCGGACCGTTCAGCGGCTGCAGCAGCGGGTCCTTGTTCTGCAGGTTCGGGCCGCCACCGTTCAGGTAGAAGCCGAAGACCTGGCCGAGCGTGGTGAACTGGCCGTTGTGCATGAAGGTCGTGCGCAGGCCGACGTTGCGCAGGCTCGGCACCTTGAACTTGCCGGCGTCGCTGGCGAGGCCGGTCACCGCCTGGCGGCCGTTGTCCTGGGCGATCGGACGCAGCCCGAGGTTGCGGAACTGGCGGTCGCTGAACAGGCCGGGCGTGTGGCACAGGTTGCAGCGGGCCGGGCCGTTGAACACGTTCAGACCGTTCTGCTGCTGCGGGGTCAACGCGTTCGGGTTGCCGGCGAGGAACAGGTCGTACGGCGTCTGGTTCGGCACCAGCGTGCGCTGGTAGGTCGCCAGCGCGTAGGCGATGCGCTGCGCGGTGATGTCGGGCGTGCCGAACGCGGCCTGGAACAGCGCCGGATAGGTCGTGCCGCCGGCGATCGCCGCGGCCATGTCGGCCGGCAGGTTGGTCGCGAGCGCCATCGGCTTCACCGTCTGCAGCTTGCCGGTCACGTTGGCGAAGGTGCGCGCGTCGTGCGCCATCTCGTCGTGTGCCAGCAGCGGGGCGAGCGCCTGGTTCTCGAGCGCACCGCCGGTCGGGATCGTGGTGACGCCCGTGTCCGGGTCGACGAAGCTGGTGCGGGCGCGGCCGTCCCAGAACATCTCCGGGAACCAAGCGGCGGTCAGGAACGACGGCGACGCGCGGCCGGTGACCTGGGGAGCGGTGCCGAACACGGCATCCGGCAGGTACTCGTTCTGGGCATTGCTGCGCGGCAGACCGGGCGAACCGAACTTGTCGTCGGGCGACGGCGTCACGCCGTCCGGACCCGGGTGCGGGGCGCGGCGCAGGTCGCCGCCGCCGGCCGCGAACGTGTGGCAGGTGCCGCACGCGACGCGGTTGTTGCTCGACAGCTGTTCTTCCCAGAACAGCAGCTTGCCGAGGATCGCCTTCTGCGGCGTGATCGGGTTCTGCGGCGGGACCGGCTGCGGCGGCAGGGCCTGCGCAGCCAACGAACTGGCGAGGGCGAGGAAGATGGGTAGACGCATGGTCGTCAGGGGCTTTGGACCACCGGCGGAAGGCAAGACCGGTGTGTCGGGACTGTCGCGGCAACGTCACGCCCGCTGACGCTCACACCGCAAGCCCATCATTTCCAACGATAGCATCGCGCCCCATGCCCAAGGTTCGCCCCGTCGCTGCCGCTGTCGCTCTCGGCGCCCTGGCATGGTGCCTCTGGTGTGCAGGCGACGACACGGCGCCACTGCCCGCCGACGCGCTGGCGACCCCGCCGACCACCGAGCCGCTGCCGGCGACGACGACGGCGACGCCGCTGCCGCCGCAGCCAGCCATCATGCGCGACGGCGTCTGGTGGAGTGATCAGTTGACTGCTCGCCAGGCCGACCCGCTGGTCGCCGACGAGCACGAACCGCGCAGCGCGGTGCTGCGCGGACGACTGACCGTGCGGCAGCAACCGTGGATCCACCCGGCCGGCGTCGAGGTGCGGCTGACGCGCAGTTGGCTCGACAGCGTGCTGCCGGTCGAGAGCGAAGGCGCCCAGCGCGCGCCGGCGCGCGACGAACCGACGACCACCACCGATGCCGACGGCTGCTTCGCGCTGCGCTTCCTGCCGACCGCCGACGAACTGTTCTTCCTGATCGACGCGCGCGGCGTCTGGCAGGACTTCCAGAAGGTGCCGCGGCAACCGCGCCCCGGCGAAGCCTGGGAGCTCGGCGACGTCTGGCTCGAGCAACGCGGCGCCATCGCCGGCACCGTCGTCACCGTCGACGGCCAGCCGCTCGCCGGCGTCGAAGTGCGCGCCGTCGACGAACCGCTGCACGCGCTGGCCAGCGGCCTCGACGACGTGCAGGACCTGCGCAGCCGCGGCCTCGCCACGTGGCAGCCCGATGGCAGCATGCGCGGCGGGGCGGTGCCGGGCTGGGTCGCGCGCCGCGACCGCTTCCTGCCGTTCCCGATCGCCGTCACCGACCACGCCGGCCGCTTCGAGCTGCGCGGACTGCGCCCCGGCCGTCACGACCTGTTCCTGCAGCCGGGCAGCAGCAGGGAGCAAGGCCGCCACGTCGGCACCCTGCGGCGCATCCAGGTCGTGGCGGGCCGCACGACGCAGATCCCGGCGCTGCTCGCGACGGAGAGCGACCAGGTTTCCGTGCGCGTGGTCGACGAGGACGGCGTCGGCTGGCAGCGGGCCAGCGTCGCCGTGCTGCACGGGGTGCACGGCTTCGGCAGCGCGCCGACGACCACCAATGCGCGCGGCGAAGCATGGCTGCAGTTCCTCGACACGGGTCGCTCGTCGCTGCTGTTCGCCTACCCGGACGGCGGGCCGTGGATCGAGGTCGAGGGAATGACGGCGAACCGGCTGGTGGTCACGGTGCCGCGACCGCGGCCGTTGACGATCCTGCTGTTCGACGAAGGCGACCGCGCGCTCCCCGGCGGCACCGTGCGCACCTTCGCCGACGCGACGCAGTTCCGCCGCCGCGACCGCGCCCTGCCGGCGGCGATGCAGCCGCAGGAACGCGAGCCCGGCCGCTACGTGGGACAGCGGCCCTGCGCGCTGGTGGTCATGGCGTCGGTGCCGGGCTTCGCGCCGGCGATCGCGCACGTGCCGCACGCTGCGGACACGCCCGAGGTGCTGTCGCTGAAGCTGCTGCCGATGGGCACGATGACCGTGCACACGCGCGACCTCGAAGGGCGCCCGATCGCAGGCGCCGCGATCCGCGTGCAGGTCGACAGCAACCCCGAGCTGC
>JBILEY010000141.1:0-11475 GCA_044351865.1 Planctomycetota bacterium
GATCTGCTGGTTGGTGAACCCGCGCAAGTACTTGAGCTCGAGCGGCAGGCGAACGCGCTCGGACAGCTGCTCCAGTTCGCCGCGGACCGTGTGGTCGACGTGCTGGCGCGCGGCACCGACAGCCGCCTTGCTGTCCGGCACGTCGAGCAACGGGTCGCGCTCGCCCGCCTCGCTGCGCAGCAGCGGCAGATCGGCCGCCTTGCGGCGGCGCAGCTTGTCGCGGCAGGCGTTGCCGGCGATGCGCAGCAGCCACGGCTCGAGCGCGCGTTGGTGGTCGAACTGGCCACGGGCCCGGAACAGCTTCAGGAACGCGTCCTGCGCCGCTTCTTCCGCGTCCTCCGGACGGCGGAGGATGCTCATTGCCAACCCGTGGACCATGGACTGAAAACGCTCGACCAATTGTTCGAACGCTCCCAGATCTCCGGCTTGGACCCGGAGCATCAGTTCATTCTCAGGGCGCTGACTCAAGATGCGGGGCGGTGGGTCCTGCGGGGAGCGCGTCAGTATGCCAACCTCTACGCAACCAAGAGCTGAGGTCGGTCGGTCTTTCTTGTCGCCGAGGCCACCCAACGACCCGCACCTACCGTGGATGCGGCCAACCGAGCGGCCCGGAGCAAGATCAGGGCATTTCTCCCTGAAGGTCAAGAGGCTGGCCGCAAGCGTCGATGCCATGGGGGCAGGGCGATCCCGCCCGACGTGACCCAACCCCCTCCGAGCCATGGCCAAGATCCCCGACAAGCAAGGCATCTTCTTCGAACTCGACGGCGTGCTGGTGCAGCGCGCCCGGCTCGAAGCCGACGGCAGCATCCCCTTCCTGGAGCGCGGCATCGAGGCCCTGACCCGCATCGACCCGACGCAGTTCAAGATCTTCGTCGCGACCAGCCGCCAGGACATCGCCTTCGGCGAGCTGAAGGAGCGCGAGTTCGTGCGCTTCTGCGAGGCCTTCGTGCTGCGCATGCAGCAGGAGCAGATCCCGATCGCGAAGATCTACAGCTGCCCCTACCACCCGAAGGGCAAGGGCCGCTTCCGCAAGGACAGCGTGTTCCGCAAGCCCGGCCCGGGCATCTACAAGATGGCGCAGCAGGAGTTCGACCTGAACCTGCAGCGCAGCTGGATGATCGGCCAGACCACCGCCGACGTGCTGTCGGCCCAGCGCGCCGAGCTCGGCACCGTGCTGGTGCGCACCGGCAAGGCCGGCCAGGACGGCGAGTTCGAAGTCGACCCGCACTTCGTCGAGGACGACTTCTGGCACGCGATCGCGCGCGTCAACCAGTTCGAGTACGCGCTGCGCTGCTGAGCCCGGCCGGCGCCGTGCGAGCGTTCAGCTCGACAGCGCCTTCACGCCCGGCAGCACCTTGCCCTCGAGCAGCTCGAGGCTGGCACCGCCGCCGGTCGACACGTGCGACAGCTTGCTGGTGATACCGAGCTTCTCGGCCGCCGCGACCGAGTCGCCGCCGCCGACCACCGTGAACGCACCCGCCGCCGTCGCCGCCGCCACCGCGTGCGCCACCGCCTCGGTGCCCTTGCAGAATGCGTCCATCTCGAACACGCCCATCGGGCCGTTCCAGATCACGGTCTTGGCCCCCTTCAGCGCCGCCACGTAGTTGGCGATCGTCTTCGGGCCGATGTCGAGGCCCATCAGGCCGTCCGGGATGTCGGTCGCGTGCACGCTGGCCGGGCTGTCGGCCTTGAACTCCGTGGCGCAGACGTGATCGACCGGCAGCAGCAGCTGCTTGCCCGCCGCCTTCGCCTGCGCGAGCACGCGGCCGGCCTCGGCGACGAGGTCCTTCTCGACCAGCGACTTGCCGACCTTGTGGCCCTGGAACGTCAGGAACGTGTAGGCCATCGCGCCGCCGATGATCAGCGCGTCGACCTTCGGCAGCAGGTTCTCGATGACGGGCAGCTTGTCGCTGACCTTGGCGCCACCGAGGATCGCCACGAACGGCCGCGCCGGTGCGGTCAGCACCTTGTGGAACGCGTCGAGCTCCTGCTGCATCAGGAAGCCCGCCGCGCTCGGCAGGCCGGTGATGCCGCTCACCGAGCTGTGCGCGCGGTGGGCCGCGCCGAACGCATCGTTGACGTAGACGTCGCCCAGCTTCTTCAAGCTGGTGCGGAACGCCTCGATCGCCGCCGGCTCGGCCTTCTTGCTGGTCTCGGTGCCGTCCTTGTTCTTCACCTTGACCTTGCCTTCCTCCTCGAGGTGGAAGCGCAGGTTCTCGAGCAGCACGACGTCGCCGGCCTTCAGCTTGCCGGGCGCACACGCCGCTTCCACCGCGGGACCGACGCAGTCATCGAGGAACTGCACCGGCTTGCCGAGCAGCTTCTGCAGCTCGGCGGCGATCGGCTTCAGCGAGTACTTCGCCACCTTCTCGCCGTCGGGGCGGCCGAGGTGCGACATCAGCACCACCGCCGCACCCTGCTCGAGCGCGTAGCGGATCGTCGGCAGCGCCGACACGATGCGCTGGTTGTTGGTGATCGCCAGCGTCGCCTTGTCCTGCGGGACGTTGAAGTCGACGCGCATCAGCACGCGCTTGCCTTGGAGCGGCAGGTCGCGAAGGGACTTGAAGGTGGTCATCGGCAGCTCCGGTGCAGCGAGAGGTTCGGCGAGAGGTTGTCGGGAACTCAGCGAGCGAGCGGCGAACCGCTCACTTCAGGCCCTTGGCGACCTTCTGCGTCAGCTCGACGACGCGGTTGCTGTAGCCCCACTCGTTGTCGTACCAGCTGACCAGCTTGAAGAAGTTCTTGTTGAGCTCGATCGAGCTGCCGGCGTCGAAGATCGACGACGACTTGCAGTGGATGAAGTCGGACGACACGACCTCTTCCTCGGTGTAGTCGAGGATGCCCTTCATGTAGGTCTCCGACGCGCGCTTGATCGCCTTCTTGATCTCGTCGAGCGACGTGTCCTTGACCGTCTTGAACGTCAGGTCGACGACCGAGACCGTCGGCGTCGGCACGCGGAACGCCATGCCGGTCAGCTTGCCCTTCACTTCGGGCAGCACCAGCGCCACCGCCTTCGCGGCGCCCGTCGTCGACGGGATGATGTTCTGCGCGGCGGTGCGGCCGCCCTTCCAGTCCTTCTTGCTCGGGCCGTCGACCGTCTTCTGCGTCGCCGTGTAGGCGTGCACGGTGGTCATCAGGCCTTCGCTGAGGCCGAAGCCCTCCTTCAGGATCACGTGCACCAGCGGCGCCAGGCAGTTCGTCGTGCACGACGCGTTGCTGATGATGTGGTGCTTGCTCAGGTCGAGCTTGTCGTCGTTGACGCCGAGCACGACGGTGATGTCCTCGCCCTTCGCCGGGGCCGAGATGATCACCTTCTTGGCGCCGGCGGTCAGGTGGCCCTTCGCCTTCTCGGCGTCCGTGAACAGGCCGGTCGACTCGATGACGATCTGCACGCCCATCTTCGCCCACGGCAGCTCGGCCGGGGTCTTGGCGCTGACGACGGCGATCTCCTTGCCGTTGACGACCAGCACGTCGTCCTCGGCCTTGTCGGCGCTGCTCTTCTTCGACGACACCTCGCCCTGGAAGCGCCCCTGGATGGAGTCGAACTTCAGCAGGTAGGCGAGATTGTCGGCGGGGACGATGTCGCCGACGGCGACCACGTCGAGTTCCTTGCCGAGCAGGCCCTGCTCGACGAGGGCGCGGAAGACGAGACGACCGATGCGACCGAAACCGTTGATTGCGACCCGGATGGCCATGACGAGGTAAGCTCCTGAGGGTTGGCTGCGCGGAAAATCGCCGAGCAGTCTAGCGACCCTTCCTCGCCAGCCAATGGACAGCTTCGTCAGGCTCTGCGACGCCGCCGCCCGCTGCCTCTCGCGCTACGAGAACCTCGTGGCCGAACGCACCATGCTGGCGGCGGTCTCGGGTGGTACGGACAGCACCGTATTGCTGTTCGCGCTGGCCCGCCTGCGCGACGAAGGGCGCCTCCCCGGCCCGCTGCGCGCCTGCCACGTCGACCACGGCGTGCGTCCCGACAGCCGCCAGAACGCCCAGCACGTGGTCGACCTGTGCGACCGCCTCGACGTGCCGATCACCGTGCACCGGTTGCAATTCGAGACCGAGCGGCCGGGCGAAGACGCGCTGCGGCAGGGTCGCTACCGGGCGCTGCAGGAAGTCGCCCGCACGCACGGGGCCGGCATGCTGGTCACCGCCCACCACGCCGACGACAACCTGGAGACGGTGCTGTTCCGCATGCTGCGCGGCACCGGCCCACGCGGCCTCGCCGGCATCCCGGAGTCGCGCTGGCTCGGCCGCGGTGACCACAGTCTCTTGCTGGTGCGGCCGCTGCTGCGCACGCGCCGGACCACGCTGACCGCGGTGCTGCAGGGCCTCGGCGCCACCGCCTACGAAGACAGCACCAACCGCGACCTCTCCTACGCCCGCAACCGGATCCGGCACGAGACGATGCCGCAGCTGCGCCAGACGCTCGGCATCGGCCTCGACGTCGCCTTGATGACCGTCGCCAGCACGGCGCGCGCAGCGACCGAGATCGTCGAGGCGCAGGGCCTGCGCATCCTGAGCCAGCGCGCGCGGCACAAGACCGCGTGGCGCTGCGAACTGGACCTGCGCGATGTCGACGAGGACTCGCTGCCGTTCGTCGAAGACGCGCTGCGGCAGGCGCACATCGCGCTGCACCCGCACGGCGAATCCCCGAGCACGATGTGGCTGTCGCGCGTGCTGGCCCTGCTCGAACAACCCGACGGCAAACGCGTCGCCGGCCGCGGCGGCCTGCTCGCCGAACGCATCCGCGATGGCCTCTTGCTGGTCGACCCCGACCGCGCCGGCCCACCGCCCGCCGCCGCCGACGGCGGCCAGCTGTTCGCGTGGGACGGCGGTCGCCAGCGCTTTGGCGCGACCGAGTGGTCGCTGCAGGCGTTCGAACATCCGCTGCCGCCGCTGGTGCCATCGCCTGCGGAAGCCGGCCGCTTGCGCGCGCTGCTCGACCCGCGCCAGGCGACGCTGCCGTGGCGATTGCGGTCGCGCCGCGAAGGCGATCGCTTCCAACCGCTCGGTTGCGCGCAGCCGGTCGAACTGCGCCGCTTCCTGCAGAGCCGCCACGTGCCGCGCTTCGACCGCGACCGCCTGCCGCTCTTGGTCGACGCACAGGATCGCATCCTGTGGGTGCCGGGCGTGGAGGTCGGCGAACTGGCGCGGCTGCAGCTGAACACGCGCCGCTGCATCGAGGTGCAGGCGTTCTGCGGGTGAGGGCGTTGGCCGATCGAGGCAGCCCTCAGAGCGTCGAGACGAAGGAGGCGACGCCGTTCGACGCCGTGGCGCCGAACACGTTCCACGTGCCCGGGGCGATCAGCGCAATCGACTGCGCGAAGAACTCCGTGCCGTAGGGCAAACCCGCCGGCACCGGCAACTGCGTCGGCAGCGTCGAGCTGAAGCCGATGAAGCTCAGCAGGATGTCGAGCGACGCCACGTGCAGGTTGCAGCCCGGCATGCCGAGGAAGGCGAGGTCGGTGCCGGGCTGGTCCTGCCCGAAGCTGACGATCGTGAAGCCGAGGCGCACCGCCGAGCCGGGGCCCGCCGCCTCGGGGATGCTGCTCTGCGTGTACGTCACCAGCGTGCCCGAGCTGCTGGTCGAGATCGGGGCCGGCGAAGCAGTGAGCGTCATCGCCGTGGCGTCGAAGCCCGCGAGCCGCGGCAGGCTCTGCGCGAACGACTGCGAACCGCCGTCGGGCGACGCATCGGCCGGCGAGCAGCCGATCAGGTGTTCCGAGCCGTACGGGCTCGAGGCGTCGCCATCGATGCTCGGGAACACCAGTGTGATCACGCCCGTCGTCAGGTTGCACTGGATCTGCATCGTGCTCGGGTTGGCCGCGGTCGGGGCCGAGTAGTTCTCGACCCCGTTCCACGTGAGCACGAGCAGCGTCTCGCCGCCGACGACGCGTTCCTCGCGGACGATGCGGCCACTGCCCGCTTCGGCTTCGTTGTAGTCGTGCCAGGCGTAGATCCCGGCGTTGGCGCCGCCGAGGAACGCCGCCGCCGTTGGCACCCACGGGCTCGTGCCCGGGAACGTCTGGCCGCCGGCCCCCCACGACACGATGCCGTTGGCGTGCACCCGCAGCGATGCCTGCGGGCCCTGCGGCGTCGGCAACGGCTGGCTCGGCGTGACCACCGTCTCGCCGTCGTCGGAAGGCGTCGGGAACACGGGCACCGGCGCCAACGGTGGCAGGAACGCGCCGCCGCTGGTGATCCGATACAGGCCGCCGACCGGCGTGAACTGGTAGGCCTGCCCGGACAGGGCCGCACTCGCCGCGGTCGCGTTCGCGTGCAGCTCGTAGAACGAGTTGCTGCTGTCGTAGCAGCCTGCGCCATACGCGCTGTGCCGCGCCAACCCATAGTTGCATTGCAGCGACGACTGCCAGCCCCACGCGGTCGGGGTCAGCACGATCGACTGGTTGGCGCCGTCGAACGTGCCCGGCGCGAATCCCTCGTAGATCATCTGGCTGAACGGGTTCGTCGGCCCCGGGAAGAGATCGCTGGACGGCGGGATGGCGATGCCGTTGCGCCTCGACACGCCGACCACGGCCGGTGTGCCGTTCACGGGGCTGTAGCCGTTGCAGCGGTGGTCGTAAGCGAAGACGACGCTGCCGTCCGCGAACAACTCGGCGGAGAACGAGCTGGGCGACCCGGGCGAGTGGACCGCGTTCTGCCACGTCACGCGACAGCTCTGGCCTTGGGTCCACTCGACCCACACCCCGCTGCCGGCGCCAGCGAACGCCGTGTAGCACTGTCCCCAGAAGGGCGCGATCAGGGGTTGGTCGCCGGCACTGCCAGCGAGGGCGGCCGCGGTGCCCGTCGGCAGGAGGTTGGGGTAGCCGAACAGGGGGCCGAAGAAGTTCGTCAGCTGGATCCAGCCGTTCTCGCCGACCTTCATGGTCTGGTAGGTGCTCGATTGCGCGCCCGCGACGGGGAACGCGAACCCGAGGGGAATGTGCTGGGCGCTGACGGCGAAGGTACCCGTCCCACTCGACCACGCGGTGATCGGGTGGTTCGTGTTCTGCGGATCGGAGTAGCACTGGCCCGGCGTCGAGCCGGTGAGCAAGGCGAGCGCGGCAACCGGCGCGGCGAGGAACGAAGCCCGCAGCAGCGCCGACGAGCACGAAAGGAAGGGACGGAGCATCGGTCGGGGAACGCGTTCGGCCGAGGACCATCCAGCGGCGGTCGCGCGGGTGCCTGTCGCCGAGCGGCCCGCGGATTTGCGCGGATGCGCGAGAAGCTGGCCGGACGGAGCGTTCCGCCGCAGCTACTTCCGCGGCGCCGCGGCCGCCCGTGCGCGCCACAGCACCTCGGCCGCGGCATCGCCCAGTCTGGCGGCCGCGTCGGCGACGACCTTCGCCACGTGCAGCCCGGTCGGCCCACCGTCGCCGGGCCATTGCTCGAGGCACTGTGCATGCAGCGCCGGCCCCGTCTGCAGCACCCGCTGGAACTCCCCGCCGCGGAAGTGCATCGCCAGCAGCCCGTCGGCGTAGGTCAGCCGGGTCCGCGCATCGATGTCCGTGCACTGGACGAGCCGGGTCTCCAGATCGGCCGCCAGCTCGGGCACGGTCGCCGGTCCGTGCGCGTAGCGCGTGACCAGCGTCAGGTTGAACAGCGCCTTCACCGTCTCCGGATGCAGCCGCCCCAGCGTGATGTCGCGGATGCGGAAGCTGCGATCGAGGAACGGCACCGCGTCGGCGGGCGTGCCGGCACCACAGAGGGCCGTGCCGAGGTTGCCGGCCGCGGTGGCGACCCGTGTCGAGGTCGGGCCGTCCAGGGCTTCGCGCACGGCCAACGACTCGCGCAACAGCTCGATCGCGCGGAGCCGCAGCTCCGGCTGGTCCTCGCGGGTGGCGCGATCCTGCAGGAACGACGCGAAGTTGTTGAGGGCGATGGCGTGGTCGAAGCTCTTGCCGCCGAACAGCACGCGCGTGCGCTCGAGCCCCAGTTCGTACAGCGGCTCGGCTTCGGCCCACTTCGCCTCGATGCCGTCGCGCAGGGCGAGATCGTGCAGCAGGACCGCGAGCTCGTTGTAGGCCTTGGCCACGGCCGGGGCGTCCGCGCCACGACCTTCGATGCGCGCCGCCAGCACCTCGCGCAGCAGCGGCTCGGCTTCGGCGCGCCGCCCCGTGTGGCCCAGCGCGCGCGCCAGGAACTCCACGGCCGTCAGCGTGTGCTGGTCGCGTGGTCCGAACGCCGCGCGCGCCTGCTCGACCGCGGCACGAGCGAGACGAACGGCGTCTTCGTACTTGCCGATGGCCAGGGTCAGGAAGACCTCGCTGTTGGTGGTGCCCACCGTGTCGGGGTCGTGCGGTCCCAACGTCTCCCGCTGCTGCGCCAGGGTCGCAGCCAGCCGTCGTCGTCCGGCCTCGATCTGGTCGCTCTCGATCTCGACCGCCGCCAGCTTCGCCTGCGACTGCAGGGTCTCGCGCGCCGCCGGCCCGAGCAGGCTGGTGCGGATCGCCAGCGCCCGCTCGAGGCACTCGCGCGCCACCTGGCGGCGGCCGAGGGCGTCGTTGGCGAGACCGAGCACGTGGTGCAGCGTGCCCGCGGTGCGCGACGGCGCGGCGAACGCTTCGCGCACGTTCTCCATCGCCCGGTCGAAGACCTCCTCGGCGGTGACCTTGCGGCCCCGCGCTTCGTCGGGGGTGACGGCGAGCAGCATCTTGCGGACGAGGAAGTCGTTCAGCCCGTCGGTCTCGGCCTGCGCGTTGCGCACCGCGGTGAGCGCGCGCTGCTGCACGCTGATCGTGCTGACGAGTCCCGCGAGCACGAGCCAGCCCGCGGTCGCGGCGACGGCGTGGCGCCGGTGCCACTGCCACAGCCGTTGCCGCACGCTCGGCACCCGCGCGCACACCGGTTCGCCGCGTTGCAGCGCGCGCAGGTCGTTGGCCAGATCGAGGGCGGTGCGGTAGCGCCGACGGCGATCCTTGCAGAGGCACGTCGCCACCACCGCGACGAGGTCGCGCGACGCATCCGGGCGCAGCGAACGCAGCGACGGTGGCTCGTCGACGAGGATCTGCCGGTACAGCAGTTCGAGCGTCGGCGCGTCGAACGGGCGCCGGCCGGCCAGCGTCTCGAACAGCGCCACGCCGAGCGCCCAGACGTCGCCCTGCACGTCGCCTTGCACCTCGCCACGCAGCCGTTCGGGCGGCAGGTAGTGCGGCGTCCCGAACACGTCGCCGGTGCGCGTGAGGCCGCTGCCGGTGCCGTCCTTGGTGCCAGCGAGGCCGAAGTCGAGCAGCACCGGTTGGCCGCGTTCGTCGACCATCACGTTCGCCGGCTTCAGGTCGCGGTGCACGACGCCCGTCTCGTGGGCGCGGTGCAGCGACGCCGCGAGGCTCGCGAAGAACGCCAGGGTGGTGGCGATCGGCCGCGGCGAGGCGCCGTCGGCGCGTTCCTTCGCCAACTGCGCCGCCAGCGTCTCGCCGGCGACGTACTTCATCGCCAGGAACACGTGCTCGCCGTCGCGGCCGACCTCGTAGACCGGACAGACGCCGCTGTCGTCGATGCGGGCCACGGAGGTGGCCTCGCGCTGCAGGCGCAGCTCTTCGGTCGGCGTCGCGAGGCTGCGGGGCAACACCTTCAACGCGACGTCGCGCTGCAGGCGCGGATCGTGGGCGAGGTACACCGTGGCCTGGCCGCCGCGGCCGAGTTCGCGACGCACCTCGTAGCGGCCGATCCGCTGCACGGGTGCCGGTGCCGCCACGGCCAGCAGCGGGCCGAGTTCGTCGGCGATGCACGCCTCGTGGCCGGGATGCAGCGCCTGGTACTCGACCAGGGTGCGCACCGCACCCGCCGCCTGGTCGTCGAGGAACGCGGTCAGCACCAGGTTGCGCACCGACGCGTCCAGCTCGTCGCCAGCATCGTCGCCAGCATCGTTGGCAGCGCCGTCGGCTGCGGTCACGACAGCTCCGCGAAGATCGAGCCGGGCAGGGCCTGGCGCATGCGTTCGAGGGCCTTCTGGTAGCGGCGCGTGGCGGTGGCGTCGTCGACGCCGAGCAGGCGCGCGACCTCCTTGTTCGGCAGCTGCTCGATGCCGCGCAGCAACAGCACGCGGCGGTCGTCCTCGTCCAGCGCCTCGATCGCCCGCTGCACCTCGCATTCGCGCTGGCGCCGCGACAGGCGCGAAACGATGCCGGTGACCGCGGCCGGCACCGCCTGCATCGGATCCCCACCGTCGTCCAGGCCACCGGTGCCGACCTCGCTGCCGCGGCGGCGCGCGTGCCGCCGCAGCTGGTCGTTGAGCCGGCGCAGCAGCAGCACCGACAGGAACTTCAACAGGGTCGCCGTCCAGCCGCCGTCGCGCGGCACCAGCTCGCGCAGCTTCGGCAGCGCGCTCGCCCAGCACTCCTGCACGAGGTCCTCCGGCTCGATGCCCGCGATCGGCCGGCTGAGCCGGAAGCGCGCCTGCGCCAGCAACACCGGGGTGAACCGTTCCACCAGGCGATCGCGGCTGCTGTGGTCCCCGGCGCAGGCACCGGCGATGCACAGCGAGGTGGGGTCGGCGAGGGGCGCACTCATCGGGGGCCGGGACTCTAGCCGAGGGCCGAGGGGGCGCAGAGCCCCAGCGCGACGCGGGTGTCAGCCTGAGACGCGCTGCCCAGCCAGCCGGGGAAACACCAGTGGCACGGCGACGACACCGGCCGATCGCAGCGAAGGCGACGCGCGGACGCAGCCGACGGATCGTACGCAAATCGGGAGCGAGCTCGGCGACAGGCATGCCGACGACCGCGCGCGGGCAGTCCGCGGCGGCGCCTTCCGATCCCATGTTCCGACACCTTCTCTCCCTCCTCGCTTCGCTGGGCTTCGCCGCGCTGGCCAGCGCCCAGTGCTTCGACCAGAACCAGCTGGGCACCTACATCGGCAACAACTTCGGTGGCAACGGCGTGCTGTTCCCGACGCACTACCCGCTGGGCTTCGCGTTCCCGATGGCCGGCAGTGCGGGTGCCGGCACCTGGACGCACTTCCGCGTCTGCACCAACGGTTGGCTCGTGCTGACCAACGGCACCACCACTTCGGGCATCCCGGGCGAGGGCGTGCTGCCCGACACGACGCCGGGTCTCGTCGACTCGCTGTACGGACCGAGCGGCAGCAACCCGCGCATCGCGCCGCTGTGGGGCAACTGGAGCCTCGCGCTGGGCGGTGTCTTCTACGATCGGCTCACGACGCCGGGCGTGTGCCGCATCACCTGGTTCCAGGCGCAGGGGAACGGCGCGCCGCCGTTCACGATGCAGGCGGAGTTGTTCGCGAGCGGCCAGGTCCGCTTCCACTACACCAACGTCGGCACGGTGGGCTCCGCGACCTGTGCGGGTCTGTCGGCCGCCAACGGCACCGGCGCCCAGGGCAGCGTCGACCTGTTGCCCGGCCCCAACAGCAATGCCGTGCCAGGCATGCACCAGAGCTTCGCGCAGTACGGGTCGCTCGACATGGCGAATCGCCAGCTGACGTTCACGCCGACGGCGAGTGGCGGATGGAACCAGGCCG
>JBILEY010000576.1:0-3195 GCA_044351865.1 Planctomycetota bacterium
GCGGCGTCAGGTGCAGGTCGACGCGGCCCGAGCCGATCTGCGTGGTGAACCGGCGCCCGGGCCCGAGGTCGACGTGCGCGGTGTCGTAGCCGAGGCCGAGGTGCAGCAGCGCCGACGTGCGCCAGTTCGCGTCGAGCGACACTTCGTCGCTGCGTCCGTCGAAGAAGTCGCCGGTCGAGGCCTGGCCGATGACGTTCCACGGCCGCGCCTCCGACGTCAGCACGAACAGGCCCGCGCGCGACGCCCAGTAGTCGCCGACGGCGATCGGCGTGGAGCCGCGGAACAGCGTGAACGGCGCGTCGATGCGTTCGAAGCGGCGGCTCGCAGTGAAGCCGAACTCGTCGTCGTTCTGCAGCTCGACGCCGAGCTGGTCGAGCACGAAGCCGTACTTCTGCGGCTCGCCGTCGTAGGCGTCGGCGTGTTCGAGGTCGACCTCGAACAGGAAGCGGCGGATCGCGCTGCCCTCGGCGACGCGCGGGCTGTAGCCGATCTCACCGAGCGACTGCCGGGTGTCGCGGCGGCGCACGAAGCCGAGTGCCGGGCGGAAGCTGTCTTCGACCCAGCGTGAGCCGGCCTCGAAGCTCCATTCGGTGCCGACGGCGGCGACCAGCAACCCGAGGCTGTGGCCGTCGTCGGCGCCGACGTCGCCGGTCGAACCGACGACGTCGGCGAGCACGCGCAGGTCGAGGTCGCCGACGAAGCGCGGTTCGCGATGGTAGAAGTCGAAGCCGAGCACGCCGTTGTCGCCGGCACTGGTCGGATCGCCGAGCGTGCCGATCGCGCCGATGGTGGTCTGTTCGCCGAGCGCGTAGCGCGCGCGTGCGACCGCGAGGTTCTCGGCGTCGGTGACGTCGCTGCGGTCGGTCTCGACGTCGAGCACGCCGATCTCGAGCGGCCCCGCTTCGCCGGTCAGCTTGGCGCCCCACTGCACCGGGATCGGCGCGCCGTTGCCGGCGAGGCCGATGCGCCGCGTGAAGAACGGCAGGAAGCGCCCGCCGCCGGCCTCGCTGGCGCCGAACGTGAAATAGCCGATGCCGTCGAGGAAGAAGTCGCGCTTCTCCGGGAAGAACAGCGGGAAGCGGTCGAGGTTGATCTGGCGGTCGTCGTTCTCGGTCTGGCCGAAGTCGGTCAGCACCGTCGTCGCCAGCGTCATCGACGGGGTCAGCCGGTAGTAGAGCTCACCGCCGGTGTCGGGATCGAAGCGCCAATCGTCGTCGGTCTGCGAACGGTCGCGCGCGAGGCCGCCGGACACGTACGGCACCACTTCGAGGCCGACGCCGGTGTCGACCTCGCCGAGGCCGGCGATCGTGCCGCACTCGCTGACGCGATAGAAGAACACCGCCTGGGTCGGGTTGGCCCACTGGTACTCTTCGTTCGCGGTGCGCACGTAGCGGCGCAGGTTGAAGCCCCACGTCGACGCACCGTCGCGGCGCGGGATGCTGCGGAACGGGATCGCGATCTCGGCGAACCAGCCGGTCTCGTCGACGCTCGACGCGCCGTCCCAGATCGCGTCCCACGGCTTGTCGAACTTGCCGCCGTTCTGCGAGATCAGGATGTCGCCGATCGAACCGCCGGCGCCGATCTGGAAGAAGTAGGCGGTGCGCCGGTTCTCGAACGGATCGAGCAGGATCTCGACGCGGTCGTCGGGATCGAGCCGCGCGTCGCGCGCACGCTGCGTGGCGCGGATGTCGCCGGCGTTCGTGTCGTAGCACCAGAGCCCGATGTACAGATTGCTGCGGTCGTGCAGCAGCTTGACCACGGTGCGCTGCGTCGGCGTGCGACCTTCCCACGGCTCGACCATCGTCAGCTCGCCGATCGCCGGCGCGTTCTGCCAGCAAGCATCCTGCATGCGGCCGTCGATGCGCGGCGCCTCGGCCAGCTCGATGCGCCCTACCTGCGCCGTCGGCCGGCTGCGCGGCGGCGATGGCGGGTCCTGCGCCACCGCCGGAGCGGCGGCGAGTGCTGCGAGCAGGAGCGTGCACCACCGAGCCATCCGCGGACCTTACGAAGCGAACCGCCCACGCGCTGCGGACTTCCAGGCGCCGTCGCCAAGGAAGTGCGCCCGCCGATCGGCCGCCGGGTCGACGCGGCCCAGGACCACGGCCCTCACGATGCCGACCCTGGCACCGCAGTGCGGCGCATTGGGGAGCTCCGGCGCGCGACGCAACCTCGGACATCGGCGCCGCACCCGTCCGTGCCGCGCCCCCTCCGTTCCCCTGACGGCAATGGCCATGCGAACGCCCCTACTGCTCTCCTTCGTCTCGCTGCTGGCAGCCTGCAGCAACCACTCCGACCCGGCCCCGACCGCATTCGCCGTCGCCTCCGTGCGCGGCCGCGTGCTCGACGACCGCGGCCAGACCATCGACGGCGCCGAAGTGCGCGTCGTCGACACCGGCTTCGTCGCGCAGTCGTCCGACACCGGCCGCTTCCTGTTCGAGGTCGGCCGCGGCGACCATCGCCTCGAAGTGCGCTACCACGACGTGCTGCTCGGCAGCGCCTGCTTCACCGCCGGCGATCGCGAAGTGCTCGACCTCGGCGATCTCTATCCCGGCCGCGACGACGGCTGCAACCGCGCCAGCAACTGCCCCGGCGACCTCGACTGCGACGACTTGTCCGACGCCGACGAACGCGAGGGCTGGGACGTGACCCTGGTGCTCGGCGACGGCAGTGAATTGGTGCGTCGCGTCACCAGCGATCCGAGCCTCGCCGACAGCGACGGCGACGGACTGCGCGACGCCGACGAACTGGCGGCGCGCACCGATCCGACGCGCCGCGACACCGACGGCGACGGGCTGCCCGACTTCGCGGAACTGTTCTCCTACAAGAGCAGCCCGTGGGTCGTCGACAGCGACGGCGACTCGCGCGGGCCCGCCGGCACGGCACCGAGCGATCCCAATCTCTGGGACGGCTTCGAACTGTTGCACGGCGGCACCTCGCCGACCCTTGCCGACACCGACGGCGACGGGCTCACCGACTGGGAGGAAGTGCACTCCGGCGGCATCGATCCGCGCGTCGCCGACCTGCCGCGGCTGTCGCTCGATCTCTACGGCGATCCGACGATCGTGCTCAACGTCACCGACACGCAGTCGAGCGTGCACAAGTCGATCGCGTCGGTGCTGGAGAAGGAGAGCAACGGCTACCAGCACAGCGACACCGAGTCGACCAAGATGTCGATCGAGAACACCGTCGCGATCC
>JBILEY010000577.1:0-3184 GCA_044351865.1 Planctomycetota bacterium
CCTCCTGGCCCGCCAGCACCTCCACCGACCTGCCGCCACTCGACAAGCTCCAGCGCACGCCGCTCGGCAACTCGAACGCGAATCGACCGTCGGCGTCCGCCTCGGTGATGTACGGCATCGCCATGACACCGGGCCGCACGGCCTTCACGCTTCGGCCGGCACCCGGAGTGCCATCGGCGCCCACGACCCGCCCTCGCGTCTCCCTCATCGCGGACAACTGCAGCACCACGTTCTGGCGCCACTGCCCCGGCGGGAACGTGATGTCGACGGTCGGCGACGTGCGGCTCCCCAACCAGGCATGGGCGCGCGTGGGCGACCTGGCGGTGGTCGCGACGAACGAACCGTCGGCGCGGACGGCGAACGACTGCTCGCCGACCAGCACGAACGGAATGGGCTTGGCCCCCGAACTCCAACCTGCGAACGCCGGCACGTCCTGGCCCACGACCGGCGCACCGTGCTCGTCGAGCACGACGCCGTGCACTTCGTAGAGATCCGGCGCAGCCAGCACGATCTCGAGTCCGTCGACGACCACTTCCTTCTGCTCGGGCACCCGCGCGCCGCGCCCGTCGCGCGCCGACAGCTTCAGCGTCGCTCCCGCCGCCGCCTCGAACCCGAACGTGCCGTCGTCCGCGACCTCGACCGGCATCGTCGGTGCCACCACACCGACCTCGGCGCGCTGCACGCGCAGTTCGCCGCTCACTTCGACGACCAGTGCGCCGACCCGCGGCTCGCGCAGTTCGACACGGCCGCGCACCCAGACCGGCCGCAGCAGCGGCAGCACCAGCACCGCGTCGCCGCGTGGCGCTTGCACCAGCACGCTGGTGCCGATCGCAGGGTCGTGCGCACGCACCCAGAGCGCGCGTTCGCGGCCGGCGAACCTGCACATGCCGTCGGCGCCCGTCGTGCCGCGTGCGAACGGTTCGTTCTCGCCACCGCGCGACCACTGCACCTCGGCCCCTTCGACGACGACGCCGAGCGCATCGACGACGCGCACCGTGCAGCCGCTGGCGAGTTCGTTCGCGCGTTCGGTCGGAGCCGGTGCCGATTCCACCTCGGGCGCCATCACGCGTTCGAGCGCTGGGTCCGCCACCTCGGGCTCGACCACCGTCGGCACGTTCCCGCTGCCGGCAGCCACCGGCAGGGGTGCAGCGAGCGGCGCACTCGCCCACAACCAGGCAGCAAGCGCGAGCCCGATTCCCGCCAGCCAGAGCCATCGACGAGCACTTCGCACGGCGCGCATGCTAGCGCGACCAGGGCCGAACGCCGTCAGGGCAGCAGCCGCAGCGCGCCGATCGCCGCTGGGCCGACCGCGCGTTCCGAACCCGGCCGCTCGACGAAGTCGACCCACAGCGTGTCGTAGTCGACCACTTTGCTGGGCACCGCGAAGCGCTGCTCGTGCATGCCGGCGAGCGCTCGTATGTCACCGGTGCCCGACAGTTTCTTTTGCTCGGACTGCTCGAGCACGCCCATCACCTCGCCGACGACCGCGTCGTCGCGCACGAAGCGCATCCGGTAGCCGACCAAAGTGCTGGCGACCTGCAGCTGCACCGTGCGTTCGCGACGCACGCCGCCGAGCGCGATCGCGAGGCCTCCGTCGTAGACCACACGCGCGGTCGGCACGTCGAACCAGAAGGCGCCGAGCGGGGCCACGGCCGTCAACTCGGCTGCCGCCACCGGCAACCGCGGCGGTTGTCGGTACTGCTCGTCGACGAAGGCGCGGAAGTCGGCGTCGTACGAGCCCACCGCCATGCGCAGCAGCGTCGCCAGCCGTTCGCCGTCGAACACCGGCGCCTGCGTCAGCGTGCGCAGCGCGTCGTAGTAGCGGCGCAGGCCCGCGTGGTGCAGCCGGTTCTCGCCGGTCATCACCGTCTCGTAGTAGCCCTCGGGCACGCGCCGCAGCACGTGGCCGATGCGCCAGTGCGCCGGATCGCGCGCCGGCAAACGCGTCAGCAGCGGATCGCACAGCAGCGGATCGAGCAGGTGGCCGCGCGGACTCGTCTGGTAGCCGGGGATGCCGACGGCGCCGTTCACCAGGAGCCAGCGCGCGCTGCGGCCTTCGGGGAACGCGATTGCTTCGAGCGCGCCGGCGACCGGGATCTGCCGCGTCGGACTGAACAGGCCGAGCACCGGGTAGTAGACGCGGCGCTCGTCGACGATGCCGTGCTGCGCTTCGATCTGCGCTTCGCTCGGCGGCGTGTCGAGCGACGGGCTGCGCAGCCACTGCGGCAAACCACCGAGTGCTGCCAGCAGCAGGGCGCCGATCGCGACCGCGCACGAACGCTGCGGCCGCTTCGCCAGCGCCGGCGCCAGGATCGCCAGCGCGACCACGAACGGCGGCAGGAAGAAGCGGCCGGCCATGAAGTCACCGCCGACCTTGACCACGTAGCCGCAGTAGAGCAGTGCCCCGACCGCGAGCCAGCGCCCCGCACCACGCAGGCCGGTGGCGAGGCCGAGCGCGATCGCCGGCAGCAGCACGGGATCGTCCCCGAGCGCGAACGTCGCGTAGTGCAGGCCCTGCTGCGCCAGCTCGAGAGCCGGAATGCCGACGCCGAACGCCTTCGCGTGCGCGGTCACCGGGAACGGGCTGCCGAACCAGATCGCCGCGAACAGCAGCCACGCGAAGAACGGCGCACCGCCGACGAGCGCGCGGCGCAGCGCCGTGCGAGCGCCGACCGCCGGCACCATCGCCAGCAGTGCCGGAGCACACACGAGGGCGAGGTCCATGCGGTTCGTCGCCAGCAGCGCCGCCAGCAGCGCCGCCTTGCCGAAGCGTTCGTGTGCCGGCAACTCGTTCGCCGCGCGTTCGTCGAGCACGACGCCGGCGAACGCGAGCAGCAGCACGTAGGTCAACGGCGTCTCGAGGCCCGACGTCGTGTAGTCGGTGAACGCACGCGTGCCGAGCAGCAGCAGACCGATCGCCAGCATCGCCGTCGGCCGCGCGGCGCGGCGCAGCAGCAGCACGATCGCGGCGGTCGACAACGCGAGCGAGATGCCGAGCGTCGTGAAGTAGACCTCGCCGGTCAGCGCGCGCCCGGCGGCGAGCAGCAGCATCCACAGCGGGTGCGTGAACGTCTGCACGCGGTCGACGAGGTTCCAGCGCAGGCCGAGCCCGCTGCACCAGTTCTCGACGGTGCGCAGCGTGATGTAGGCGTCGTCGCCGAGCCACGCGACCCGCACGGCGACG
>JBILEY010000578.1:0-3168 GCA_044351865.1 Planctomycetota bacterium
CGGCGCGCGCCGGCTCCGCGAGCACGTGCACGACCGGCACGAACTGGGTCCGCAGCGGCCGGAACGCCTCGCTGGCGAACAGGCCGCTGACCAGGGCATCGGTCGCCGCACACTTCGCCGCCGGGCCCGCCCAGCAGGCGAGCACGAGCTTCTTCGGCGCGTCGGGGTCCTTGTCGCCGCCCCGCGCCGCGGCCAATGCCTCGCCGAAGTCCCGCTGCCAATCGGCGAACACCGGCTCGGCGAGCCGGGCAGCTCCCGCCTGCTGGTCCGGCTTCGTCGCATTCGCCAGGAACTCGAGCCAGTTGGCTCGCTCGCCCGGCGCTCGACCGCCGGGGAAGTCGAAGCCCGGCCGGAGCCAACCGTAGGCGATCATCGCCAGCTCCGCATCGTGGACCGCATCGGCGTGCTGCAGGACCTGGCGCCAGAACACGCGCATGTTCGGCTCGCTCGGGCGCCGGCCCTCGGCCGCGATCGCGGCGACGCGACGGGCGACTTCGGGCTGCTCTTCGACGACCTTCATGCTGCGCAGCATCTGCAACACCTCGACGTCGGTGCGCTTCCAGACGACGAAGCGCCGTTGCTCGATGGTCAGCGGCAGCTTGGCGGCGCGCGCCTCGACCGTGGCCGGATCGAAGCGCTCGAGCTCGGCCTCGAGCAGCAGCTGCTCGAGTTCCTCCGCCGGCGTCGTCGCCTTCTGCCGCCACAGCAGGCGCAACCGCACGGCGTCGTCGATGCGCTTCGTCACCTGCTCCAGGCTCTTGGCGTTGCCGCCGTAGACCTTGCCGTCGCCATCGAGGAGCTGCACCGCCGGCGGCGAGCCCGGGTTGGCGTTGTCGTACGACGGTGGCAGGCTGGTCTGGTCGCCAAGCACGAACACGTGCACGAACGGCACGAAGTGGCCGGCTCGGGCCTTGAAGTCGGCACTGGCGAGCACGTCGGCCTCGAAGTTCTCGCTCGCCGGGTGGGGGCGGCCACCGAGGGCGACATAGAGCAGCAGCAGCTTGTCCTCCTTCTTGGCGAGCGCCATCGCCGCCACCGGGTCCCGCTGCCAGGGCAACAGCGTGAACACGCGCGACGCGAGCTTCTGCTCGCGGATCTTCGCGGCTTCCTCCGGGGTCGGCGGCGCGCCGCGGCCCTGCGCCGAAGCGGGTGCCAGCACCGCGCAAGCAACAGCCAGCGAAGCGAACCGGAGAACCCACGACCCTTGGCGACGAGCGTCCTGCATGGGCGCGGATTGTGCCTTCGGCCGCGACCACGCGCGATCCCTGTCTGCCATCCGACGGGCCGGCAATCAGCGCACCGGCAGCTGCCGTCCAGCCTCTACACTGCACCCCACCATGCCGAAGCTCGCCGCACCGTGGCTCGTGGCGCTGTTCCTCGCCCAGGTGGCCACAGCCCACGCGGCCATCCCCCAGGCACCAACCGCCAGCGCCACCCCCGCCAGCGTCACGGCCGATCTGCGCGGCACGGTCGCCGACGCCGCACCCGGCCGCGTGCGCGTCACCGTCTGGCACGACGACATGTACAAGCACGTCGTCGAACCGATCGCCGAAGGCTTCGCCGCCGCCGACGGCACGTTCGCGTTCCCCTCCGTGCCGTGGTTCCGCGGCCACACCTGGGGTTCGCACGCCGTCGTCGTCGTCGCGCGCCAGCCCGGCCGCATCGCCGTGCGCACGCTGCGCAGCGACGACGCGCCCATCGCCGCGATCGCGCTGGCGATGCAGCCGACGATCGAACTGCGCGGCACGCTGCGCTGCGCCGACACCGGCGTGCCGCTGGCGAACGCGTGGATCTGGCCGTCGATCTTCGCCACCGCGGACCAACCGTATGCAGTGTGGCTGACGAGCCCGCTGCTGCCGTGGCACGCGACCACCGACACCGAAGGCCGCTTCGTGCTGCGCGACCTGCCGCCGATGGCCAGCATCAAGTTGCGCGCCGGCGGCCGCGACCACGCGAGCACCTGGGTCGAAGTCGACGAACTGCAGAAGCCGATCGAGGCCGCACTACCGCGCGGCGGTCGCATCACCGGCTCGGTCCTGATGCCCGACGGCACACCGGCGGTGCGCGTACCGGTGATGGCCTGCGGCAACGGCATCGGCTACGGCCACGCGCAGACCGACGAGCACGGCCGCTTCGAGATGAGCAGCCTCGCCCCCGACGTCTACAAGGTGTTCGCAACGGCCGACGACCTGACGACGATCGCCGTCACCCACCTCGAGGTCGGCGCCGGCGAAGAAGTCGCCGCGAAGCCGGTGCAGATGGTCGTCGGCGGTTTCATCACCGGCCGCCTGCTCGACGCCGTGACCGGCCAGCCGTTCGTGCCCGGGCCGGGCTGCGATGTCGCGATGTACGGCCCCGCACGCGGCGACGGCGGTGCCTGCGAGTGCACGCCGGTGCTGCCCGACGGCACGTTCCGCATCCGCGCGCCCGCCGGCGACAATCGCATCTACCTGCGCGGTGCTGGCGGCTACAGCGAGCCGAGCGAAGTGGTGCCCGTGGTCGAAGGCAAGGAGACGACGGTCGAGTGGAAGCTGCAGCCGCCGCCGTCGAAGCGCGCGAAGCCGGCGGGTGCTGGACCAGGGCGCTGACAGCGGAGTGAGGCATGGCGGCTCGGCGAGCCCGTAGGCATCGCGCCCGCCGCCAACTCGAGTCGGCAGGAATCGAGCCGGCAGCCGCCAGCCATCACGAGGTCGGATCACGGGGCAAGTCGCCACCGCCATCCCCACCACCACCCGCCCCCGCCGAGCCCTGCAAGCGCTCGAACACCGCATCCGCCACCGCCTGCGGCAGACCCGGCATCGCGCGCAGCTGCTCGCGGCTCGCCGCGCGCAGGGCCGACAGCGAACCGAAGTGGCGCAGCATCGCCTTGCGCCGCGTCGGGCCGACGCCCGGCACTTCGTCCAACTCGCTGGCGATGCGCCCGCGCGTCTGGCGGTGGTAGGTGATGGCGAAGCGGTGCGCTTCGTCGCGCAGCGCCGCCACCAGCAGCGTCTCCGGCGCTTGCAGCGGCAGCGGGCGCGGCGTGTCCTGGCCGGGCAGGAAGATGCGTTCGCCGCTCTCGGCGCGCGCGTCGCCGAGGCCCTTCAGGCGCGACTTGGCGAGGCCGCAGACCCACAGTTCTTCGCCGAGGCCGAGTTCGCCGAGCGCGCGTTCGGCGGCGGCGAGCTG
>JBILEY010000142.1:0-11400 GCA_044351865.1 Planctomycetota bacterium
TCATGCTGTCGTGGATCTGCACCGGCATGATCTTCGACTGCAACGTGGCGATACCGCCATCGGCCGTGCGCCAATCGGTGTTGGCGAACTGCGAGGCCTTCTCGACGCTGCCGGCGTCCTTCCACACGTGCGGGTTCGCCTTCAAGAACTCCTCGCGCTCGCGCGGCGTCCAGACGAACGCGCGCCACGACCAGCGCTTCGACGCCTTCTCGACGAACAGCAGCTCCTTGGCCTTCTTCTCGCCGAGCAGGTAGACGCCGAACTCGAGCGCGCGCTCGCCCCACTTGACCGCGTTGTCGGCGTTCTCCTGGGTGCCGCGCGTCCACACCGTGAAGTGCTCCGACTTGGCGCCGTGGATCTCGAAGCTCGGCTTCTTCATCCATTCCGGCACCGCGTCGCGGAACGCGACCAGCTCCTTCGGCATCTTGTCCTCGCCGAGGGCCTCGACCGGATAGTCCTTGCGCGCGATCTGCAGCGCCTGGACCTCGATCTCCTTCATCTTCTTGGCGAACTCGATCTGCGGCTCGGTGCCGAAGAAGCCCGGGCCCTCCTTGTAGCCGAGGGCGAGGTTCGCCTCCTTGTCCATCGCGTTGTAGTAGACCGCCTTCTCGAGGTGGTACTTGGCGCGGTCGGCGTTGCCGGCGGCCTTCAGCTTGAGGCCGAGCTTGCGGTGGATGTCGCCGAGCTTCGTCGCCGTCTTCGCCCACTCGTCGACGACCTTGAAGCGGCCCTCGTAGCCGGCCTTGTCGACCCACTTCTTGCGCTTCTCGGGCGGCAGCTCGACCCACTGCCCCTTGTCCTTCTTGAAGCCGAGCTCGCCGCGCGCCGGGTTGTTCTCGGGGTCGTACTGCAGGATCAGGTCGTAGGCCTGCTTGGCGCGCTGGCCGACCTTCTGCGACTTGGCGTTCGACGCGAAGCTCGACAGCGCCGACACACACTGCTTGACCAGGTCCTGCTCTTCCTTGGCGAGCTCCTGCGCGACCGAGGGGCGCAACACGAGACCGAGGGCCAACAGGCCGAGCAGGGGAACACGTCGTGGATTGAGGAACATGCCGTGGAGTCGTGGGCCGTTTTGCGGGCGACGGAGTCTACGGACCACGACGACGGGGCACGAGACGAACGCCGCGAAAGGGGCGGCCGATGAGCGCGGATCGCCGCGACCGTCGATGGCACCCAGGGTGGAAGGCGCGGATCGGCGCCACTCCGCACCGTATGACCGCGTGGCCGCCTACCGGTCCAGGCACCGCGATCAGGTCGAACGGCCAGCCCGGGGGAGCGTCGGCAACACACGATGGACGCCGGCGCGGCGCCGCTGCACGCTGCCGCGATGCGGTTCCGGTTCGCTCCGTTCCTGCCCACCCTGCTCGCCACGGCCCTCCTCGCGCCGCTCGCTGCGCAACAGGTGCAGCTGCCCCACGCCACCGGCAACCTCCTGCCGCCCGCCGGCTGGGTCGTGCTGCGCGACGCGCAGTTGACGGCGAACGAGCGGGCGACGGACCCGATCGAAGAACCGGGGCGCACGCTGCTGCGCGATCTGCTGACGACGCTCGCCAAATCGGCCGCCACCGCCGACCACATCGTGCTGCACGCGCCCGGCGACGGGGCGGGCAACGTGCGCATCGTCGACGCCTACAGCGACGCCACGGAAGCGACCGCGGGCCGGCTGCAGCGGCCGGAGAAAATGGCGGCGATGGGCGAAACGCTGCTGGCCGCGCTGCGCAAGGACCAGTTCGACGCGAGCTACGACGGCGGCGAAGCGACCAGCCTGTGCGGCGTCGGCGGCGTGCGGCTGCGCTTCACGGTGCAGAAGGACGGCCGCCGCTGGCTGCTGCACCACCACGCGATGCCAGCCCACACCCGCGTGCAATACTTCGAGGCGCTGCTGCTGCCCGAGGACACCGGCGGGCCCGCTGCCATCGACGCGCTGCTGCGCACGTTCGACGGCGCCGTCGACGCGCCACCGACGATGACCGGCCTGCTGATCGGCGGCGTCGCCGGCGCACTCGCCGGCATGCTGGCGGGGCTGTGGCGACGCCGTCGTCTGATGCAGACGGGCTGGCGCCAAACGACCTGAACGTCGGCGACCATCCGGCAGGCGGCGCGCCAGGGCGGCGTGCGAGCTGCCCGCGGGCGACTCCAGGTACGCGGACGGTGCAATGCCGCCGCTTCCCCACCGGCGACGAGGACGCCATAGTGCCCATGGCATCGGCGTTCCATGCAATCGCGCCGGTGCTGTTTCCCTCGTCCCGTTTCCCAGGAGAGACCCATGTACGTGCGTCGACACGGCGCTGCATTGGCAGCCGCCTTGGTTCTGTCGTTGCCGTTCGTTGCCCCCGCGTCGCTCGTCGCCCAGGACCCCGGCCTGCACCAGCGGCCCGCGGTCGCGGCCCTCGACGAGAAGATCGACCCGCAGCTGCTGCTCGACGGCGAGCAGATCGCCACCAACGGTTTCGCGCGCGAGCTCGACCGCGTGCGCACCAACCTGCGCGTCGTGATCGAGATCGTCCGTCAGCGCGGCGACGTCACCTTCGAGACCTCGACGGCGCGCGACCCGCTGCCCGAAGTGCAGGCGGCCACCATCCAGCGGCAGGCGCTGTTCCTGCAGACGCTGGAAGGCGCCTTCGACGCGCGCACGCGCGCCGGCATCAACGTGCTGTTCCCGCTCGACCTGCAGTACATGGTCGCCGCCGAGATCGCCGACCTGGCGACGCTGCGCGCGGTCGCGTCGCTCGTCGACGTCAAGTACGTCTGGAAGGACAACCTGAACCGCATGCTGACCAGCGAAGGGCGCGCCGTCACCGGCTCGACCACCGCGGCGGCGAACGGCCACACCGGCAGCGGCATCGGCGTCGCCGTCATCGACAGCAACTTCGACCTGCTGCACCCCGAGCTCGGCGGCTCGACGACGCTGCCGAACACGATCGTCAAGGGCGGCTACAACTTCAGCACGCCAGGCGCCGCCATCCACAGCCGGGTCTTCAACGACTGCTACCACGGCACCGGCACCGCCTCGATCGTGCGGCGCTACGCGACCAGCTGCCACCTGTACACGCTCGTCGTCTTCCCCAACGCCTACGACAGCGTGATCGCCAATGCGATCAACTGGTGTGTGACCAACAAGAACGGCGTCGGCGGCGGCTCGCCGATCAAGGTGATCAGCATGTCGCTCGGTGGCGGCCGCTACTACGCCGCGGTCACCTCCGGCACGCTGCACACCGCCTGCGGCAACGCCGTCAGCAACGGCATCCTGTGCTTCGCCGCGTCGGGCAACGACGGCTGGACCGACTCGATGGGCTCGCCCGCCGCGTCCACCAACTGCATCTCGGTCGGCGCCACGTGGGACGCCAACAACGCCCCGTACTCGCCGTTCCCGCCGGCCAACTGCAGCGACGCGTCGCGCAGCGTCGACGAACGCACGTGCTACAGCGACACGGCGTCGTTCCTGTCGATCTACTGCCCGAGCGAGCAGGTGATCTGCGCGCAATGTGGCGGCGGCACGTTCGCGCTCGGCGGCACCTCGTCGGCGACACCGGCGTGCGCTGGGCTGACGGCGCAGTTCCTGCAGGCGCGACCGACCTACGCCGGCAACCGCGCCGGCGTGCTGAGCCTCTACCAGTCGACCGGCGCCACCGTGCTCGGCGACGCGACCAAACGCCGCGTCAACCTGCCGGCGGCGATCACCGCGGCCGGCGGCGGCGGTGGCGGCGGCGTGGCGCAGCTCGCCAACGGCACCACCTACAACTACTCGGTGGCGACCGGTGCGGTGCTGAACTACCAGGTCGTGATCCCGGCCAACGCCACCAACTTCACGGTGACGCTGACCGGCAGCGGCGACGCCGACCTCTACGTGAAGCGCACGGCGATCGCCTGGCCGACCGAGCAGGGCGCGCACAACGAAGCGGAGTTCAAGGCGCCGTACATCGGCGGCAGCGCCGAGAGCGTGACGTTCGCCGCCCCCGCCGCGGCGACGTGGAACGTGCTGGTCAGCGGCTATGCGGCCGCTTCGGGCACGATCCGCGCCAGCTGGACGGTCGGCACCGGCGGCACCTGGCGCAACGTCGCCTGGGTGCAGCAGACGCCGCACAACTATGCGAACAGCGCCACCTACACGGCGACCTACACGTATCCCGGAGCGACGCAGGTCGGCGTGCACTTCAACCGCATCGCCACCGAGTCGGGGTACGACTTCCTGCGCATCAAGAACGCCGCCGGCACGGTGCTGTATTCGGTGTCGGGCAGCCCGATCACGAACGGCACGGGCTCGGCGTTCGGCCGCACGGATGGCTGGTGCTACATCCCGGGCAGCACGATCACCGTGGAGCTGACGACGGATTCGTCGGTGACGGCGTACGGGTTCCTGACCGACCTCGCCTCCGCCTTCTATTAAAGGGCCGGCGATTTGCGGTTCGTGAGCGCCCAGTAGGAGCCGACGACCGCAACGGTCGCGGCTCAACGGCGAGGACGGGCTTCGCGGGAGGCGGGCCGGCGCAAGCGCGCGAGCGGACGGCACCGAGTTCAGAGACGCTGCACGCGAACCACCAGCAACTCGCTGCCGTGATGCAGCAGCACGACGCCGGCGACGGTGTCGACATCGGCGAACCGGGTTCGATTCCGGGCCTCGATGCGGCCCACGTCGGGCGGCAGGCGCAGTCCGCCGCGCAGTTCGCCGGTCGCCGCGTCGATGCGCACCAGCTCGGGGAACGGTTGCGTGCGCAAGCCGAGCAGGCAATGGTCGTCGAGCCAGCGCACCTCGTTCCAAGGGCCGGCACACTCGGCAGCGGTCGAAAGCTGCGGCAGCTGCAGCACCTCGATGCCGCGCGGGCTGCAGACCGCGGCGCGCTGCGCTGCCGGGGCGACGTCGGGGCTGCGCAGCCACGAGGCGAACGCGCGCCGCGCCACCACCGCCTCGTCGGCTTCGACGAGGCGAAGCTCGGCGGTTGCCGGCACCTCCGGCAGCAGGTCGTCGACCGTCAACTGCAGCGTGCGATCCGCTTTGGGCAACGGCACCACCGCGACCCGATCGATCGGTGTCCGGTACGGAGCGACGGTCACGGGCCGTTCGAGGTCGAACGCTAGGCTCGAGGTGGCGAGCCAGCGGCCGTCGGCCGAGAGCCGCCCCGGCCCACGACGCAGCAAGTACGACACCTCCTGGTCGAGAACGACTCGCGGCAGCACTTCCTGCGGCGGCGTGCCAAGCCATGTGCGCAGGCAAGGCAGTTCGCTCGGCGACGGCCCGCCGCCGGCCGCCCGCATCGACTGCAACACGGCCACTCGATCGTTGGAGCGCACCGCCACCGGCCAGCCACGGGCCGGCAGATCGGGCGGCCTGCGGTCGTCGCCGGTCGCCACGTCCAGCAGGTGCAGTTCGGGCTCGATCGGCAGCACGCCGAGGCCGCCGGCGACAACGGCGCTGCCGCCGAACGCCAGCACGGCGCGCAGCGGTTGCTGACGCAACGGACACGGCCACGAGCCGAGCTCGACGCCGTCGCGAATGCAGCGCACGCGGCCGTCGTGCTGGCACAGCCAGACGCGGCCGTCGGTGTGCAGGGTCGCGTTGAGCACGTCTGCGTAGTCGGTGCGTCCGCCGTCCGCGGTGAGCCGCTGGACCTTGCTGGTCGCGCACAGCAGCACTGCCGCCCCCTCGTCGGTGACCCGCAGGTCGAACCACTCGGTCCCGACCTTGCGCGGTGTGCCCTCGCCACCAAAGCCGTGCAGGTTGCCGGAGCGGTCGAGGCGCACCAGCGAGCCTCCCGCAGCGAAAGCGAACGCCCGAGCTGGCAAGCTGGAGCCGACCCGTTCGCCAGTCGCGACGTCGTGCACCTGCACACGCCGCCAGTCGGTGCCAACGGCCACCTGCGCGCCCTTCGCATCGAAGGCGAGCCCGGTGATCGGCCGCCCATCGCCGACACCGAGCCGCGCCCGGACCTGCAAGGTCGCCGCATCGAGGATCGCGGCCGTGCCGTCGCCGGTGGCGACCGCGAGCAGACGGCCATCGCGGCTCCAATCCAGCGCGAAAAGCCCGTGCTGCAGCTCACGCACCGAGCCGTCGCGCCAGCGCCAGAGGAACGGATGGTCGCCGTGGCCGGCGAGTTCTTCCCCGTCGGGGGAGAAGCGCACCACCGAAGTGGCCTCTCGCCGCGCCATCACCGTGCCGCGCGCGGCATCGACGATGCAGACGTCGCCATCGGTCCCCTGGAGCGCCAGCCACGCGCCGTCCGACGAACAGGTCATGGCAACCGCGAGGCCACCGGGCAGTGCCAGCGTTCGCACCAGCTCGACCGCTGGCTTGGCGACGGTTGCTGCGGATGCTTCGGCGTCGACCGCCGGACGCGGCGCCCCGGTGCACGCACCGAAGCCAGCGACGAGCACCATTGCGAACAGGCCCCTCATGCGCGCTCACGGTAGGGCTCCAACGCACGCCGGCCAGCCCCCACCTGCGCCCTTGCACCCGGAGCCTCGCCTCCTACCGTTCGCTCCGCGCTGCCGTGGTCAGACGGCGCGCCAAGGGCCACCCGTGACTGCCATCATCGAGTCTCGCATTGCCTCCGAGTTGTCGTGCCGCGCCGAGCAGGTCGCCGCCGCGGTCAAACTGCTCGACGAGGGTTCGACCGTTCCGTTCATCGCCCGCTATCGCAAGGAAGCGACCGGCGGTCTCGACGACACCCAGCTGCGCACGCTGGAGGAACGGCTCGGCTACCTGCGCGAACTGGAAGAGCGCCGCGCCGCGATCGTCGCCAGCATCACCGAACAGGGGAAGATGACGGACGCGCTGGCGAAGGCGATCGGCCTCGCCGACACCAAGCAGGCGCTCGAGGACCTGTATCTGCCCTACCGCCAGAAGCGCCGCACGAAGGCGATGATCGCGCGCGAGTGCGGCCTGCAACCGCTGGCCGACCTGCTGCTCGCCGATCCGACGAAGAACCCGCGCGACGCGGCCGCGGCGTTCGTCAAGGCGCCGGCCGCGGACGGCACCGGCGGCGTCGCCGACGTCGAGGCTGCGCTCGAGGGCGCGCGCTTCATCCTGCTCGAGCAGTTCGCCGAGGACGCGCCGCTGATCGGCAAGGTGCGCAAGTGGCTCGAGGACGAGTCGCTGGTCGTCACCAAGGTGGCGAAGGGCAAGGAGCAGGATCCCGAGGCCCAGCGCTACCGCGACTACTTCCGCTACGACGAGCCGCTGAGCCGCGTGCCGAGCCACAGAGCGCTGGCGATCTTCCGCGCCAAGAAGGAAGGCTTCCTCGAAGGCTTCCTCGGCTTCCCGCCGGAAGGTGCGGCGCCGGTCGCGAAGGACGGCACCACCGAGCAACCGGAATGCCCGCCGATCGCCGAGGCGCCGCGTGGCCAGGCGTTCGTCATGGAGCGCTTCGGCATCGCCGACAAGGGCCGCCCCGCCGACAAGTGGCTCGCCGACACCGCGCGCCTGTGCTGGAAGGCGAAGCTGGCGATGCATGTCGAGACCGACCTGCTGACCGTGCTGCGCGAACGCGCGGAGACGGCGGCGATCGGCGTGTTCGCCGCCAACCTGCGCGACCTGCTGCTGGCCGCTCCGGCCGGCCCGAAGACGATCCTCGGCCTCGATCCGGGCCTGCGCACGGGCTGCAAGGTCGCCGTCGTCGACCGCACCGGCAAGCTGCTGGCGACGACGACGATCTACCCGCACGTGCCGAAGGAGGACTGGGAAGGTTCGCTGCGCACGCTCGGTGTGCTGTGCAAGACGCACAGCGTCAACCTGATCTCGATCGGCAACGGCACCGCGTCGCGCGAGACCGACAAGCTCGCCACCGAGCTGATCAAGAAGCACCCCGAGCTGGGCATGCAGAAGCTCGTCGTCAGCGAAGCCGGCGCGTCGGTCTACTCGGCGTCGGAGCTGGCGGCGAAGGAGTTCCCCGAGCTCGACGTGTCGCTGCGCGGCGCGGTGTCGATCGCGCGCCGCCTGCAGGATCCGCTGGCCGAACTGGTCAAGATCGAGCCGAAGGCGATCGGCGTCGGCCAATACCAGCACGACGTCAACCAGACGCAGCTGCAGAAGTCGCTCGACGCCGTGGTCGAGGACTGCGTGAACCACGTCGGCGTCGACCTCAACACCGCCAGCGAGGCGCTGCTGAGCCGCGTCGCCGGCCTGTCGACGACGCTGGCGAAGAACATCGTGCAGCACCGCGACAGCAACGGCCCGTTCCTGACGCGCAAGGAGCTGCTGAAGGTCAGCCGCCTCGGCCCGAAGGCATTCGAACAGTGCGCGGGCTTCCTGCGCGTGCCCGGTGGCGAGAACCCGCTCGACCAGAGCGCGGTGCACCCCGAGGCCTACCCGGTCGTCGAGCGCATCCTCGCCAAGACCGGCATGGACGTGAAGGCGCTGCTCGGCAAGACCGACGTGCTGCGCAAGCTGAACCCGAAGGAGTTCACCGACGAGACGTTCGGCGTGCCGACGGTCACCGACATCCTGGCCGAGCTGGAGAAGCCGGGCCGCGACCCGCGACCCGAGTTCAAGACGGCGGCGTTCCAGGAAGGCGTCGAGGAGCTGAAGGACCTGAAGGAAGGCATGATGCTCGAAGGCGTCGTCTCGAACGTCACCGCGTTCGGCGCGTTCGTCGACATCGGCGTGCACCAGGACGGCCTCGTGCACATCAGCCAGCTCAGCGACAAGTTCGTCGAGGACCCGCGCGAAGTGGTCAAGGCCGGCCAGGTCGTCAAGGTCAAGGTGATGAGCGTCGACCTCGCGCGCCAGCGCGTGGCGCTGACGATGAAGCTGCACGAGAAGGTCGAAGGCGGCGGTGGTGCACGTCCGGCGGGTGGTGGTGCTGGCGGTGGCTTCGGCGGTGGTCGCCCGGCTCCGGGTCGCGCGCCGATGCCGCAGGGCCGGCCCGGTGGCGGTGGCGGTGGCAATCGCCCGCTGCCGGCCGGCCCGCGCGAGTTCGGGCCGAAGCAGGACGAAGCGGCGGCGAACCCGTTCGCGGCGCAGCTGGCGAAGCTGAAGCTGAAGGACAAGTGACGCCCGCTGCGCCGATGGCCCTCGGTGGTCGGCCGGCTACCATCCCGTCGATGCAGGACGACGAGCAGGCGCGACGACACGCTCGTCGGCACTGGCCGATCACTGTGCACGCGCTCGGCAGCGAACAGCCCATCGACGCGACCACGCCGCTCCAACGCGTGGGCATGATGTGGGAGCTGGTTGTGCAGGCATACGCCGTCGCTGGCATCCCGATCCCGGACTACGACCGCGCGCACACTCCGGTCCGGGTCGTGCGCCTCGATCAGGCGGACGCGCCCTGATCGCTCTTCGTGGACCTCAGAACACCGTGAACAGGCTGAGCGACAGCAGGTGGTTCTCCTTGTCGTCGCCCGGACGATCGATCCACTGGTTCAGGTAACCGACCTCGATCCACACCTTCGGCGCGTCGTCGAGCTGGAAGCCGAGGCCGGCGAACGCGCGGTTCTGGCGGAAGCCGGTGCGCTGACCCCAGTCGGTGTCGTCCAGGTCCCAGAACGCTTCGTCCCAGACGCTGACGAACAGGCTCTTGTCGCCGGTCAGCGGCACCATCGCCTTGCCCATCACGCGCAAGCGGTGGCCGGTGTCGCCATCGGTCTCGACGAACCGCTGCTCGAGGCGCGCGCGCCCCTGCAGCGTGAAGCCTTCGGTCGGCGCGTTGTACGTCAGCTGCTGCCACAGCCGGTTCTCGCCGAACTCGTCGCGGCGCACCGGGTCGGTGGCGATGTAGGCGTAGCCGGCCCACGCGGTGAAGCGGTCGTTCAGCGCCCAGCCGAGGCCCGGGCGCAGCAGCAATTGGTCGAAGTGCTCGCCTTCGTCGCGCAGACGGTCCTGCACGTCGAGCCACCAGCGCAGCGGCGCCAGCGAACTCTCGGCGGCGGCGAGCTTGCCCTGCGCGAACCAGCCGAACCAGACGCCGCCGTCGTCGACGGTCTGGGCGGTGGCCGCAGCGCCGAGGCACGCGGCGGCGCCGACGAGGAGCGACGGACGAAGGGCGAAGAACGAGGCGAGCGATCGCATGCGCGCGACTGTGCAGAGCCCTGCCGCCGTCGACGAGTCAAAAACCGTTGAGCAGCCTTTACAACCCGCGGCATGAGCGAGGCCCCGATCCACGTCCGCACCACCGTCGATGGTCCCGTCGCCACGATCACGCTCGACCGCCCCGACGCGCGCAACGCCTACAGCGACGCGATGTGCGAACAGCTGGTCGAAGCACTCGCCGCGACCGAACGCGACCCCGCCGTGCGCTGCACGATCGTCACCGGCGCCGGCAAGGCGTTCCACGCCGGCGGCGACGTCAAGGCGATGAAGGAGCGCAGCGGCATGTTCGCCGGCGATCCGGCGGAACTGCGCCTGCGCTACCAGCGCGGCATCCAGGCGGTGCCGCGCGCCATCGCGCAGTGCCAGAAGCCGCTGCTCGCGGCGATCAACGGTCCGGCGATCGGTGCTGGCCTCGACCTCGCGTGCATGTGCGACCTGCGGCTCGCCGCGCGCTCTGCCCAGCTCGGCTCGACGTTCGTGCGCGTCGGCCTCGTGCCCGGCGACGGCGGCGCGTTCTTCCTGGCGCGCGTCGTCGGCTTCCCGCGCGCGCTCGAGCTGATGCTGACCGGGCGTGTCGTCGACGCCGACGAAGCGCTGCGCATCGGCCTCGTGCACGAGGTCACCGAGCCCGAACAGCTGCTGCCGCGCGCGCGCGAACTGGCGCTGCAGATCGCCGCGCATCCGCCGATGGCGGTGCAGCTGACGAAGCGCGCGGCGTATGCGAGCTGGCAACAGGACCAGGCGACGGCGCTGGAGCTGGCGGCGACCTACCAGGGCATCGTGCAGAACCTGCCCGAGCACGCGCGGGCGATCGGCTCGTGAGCGGACCGCCGAGCCCGCCGGTGAACGCACCGTCGCGCACGGTGCACTGCGCCGATGCCCTGCAGTGGCTGCCGGCGAACCCGCTGGCCAGCGGCTGCTCGCTGCTGACGTCGTTGCCCGACGTCGTCGAGTTCCGCCACCGCGACGTCGAACGCTGGCACCCGTGGTTCGTCGCGGCGGCCGAGCTGGTCGTGCGCAGCACGCCGAAGGACGGCTGCGCGGTCTTCTACCAGACCGACGTCAAGCGCGACGGCGCGTGGGTCGACAAGGCGTTCCTCGTGCAGCAGGCGGCGCTGGCGGCCGGGGCCAAGCTGCTGTGGCACAAGATCGTGTGTCGCGCCCCGGCGGGCCAGGCGACGTTCGCGCGGCCCGGCTACGCGCACCTGCTGTGCTTCGGCTTCGAACGTCGCGATGCGATCGAACACGCGACCGCCGACGTGCTGCCCGAGCTCGGCGCGATGAGCTGGCCGCGCGCAATGGGCCGCAGTGCCTTGGAGTTCGTCGTGCCGTGGCTGCGCGACCATGCCGGCTGCACGACGATCGTCGATCCGTTC
>JBILEY010000579.1:0-3146 GCA_044351865.1 Planctomycetota bacterium
TTGCCCTGGTCCGTGACGGGCTTGTCCGTCTGGAGGGATCGAGGAGGGCGAGCCGCTGGTTCGCTCAAAAGGAGTTGTCGTGATGGCTCGGAGTGCGCTCAAACCTGCGCCTCGGAGTCGCAAGGATCTTGGATGCATGGGTTTACGATGTTGTCCTGCGAGTCTGTTGCGCTCATAACCGCTCAAAACTGCTCAATCGGACCCCCTTGGATGTGGCTCGCTCTCACGGCTGACTGGCTCTCGAAGCGGCTGGTCGTCGCACGTCTGCGTCTACGGCCTTGAAGCTCCGGGCAGCCGGTTCACCCCGCCGACAAGCTGAAACTCGTCGACGGCCTCGCAACCCTGCTCGAGCCCATCGGCCTCGGCGGAGCCGTCGTCCTCTACTTCTTCGTCACGTGGGACGGCGAACACGCCGGGCGGCGCGATCCCATCTGCGTCGCGCTGTTGGTCGCCGGAGTTGGCGCCAGCATCCGGAACCTGCCGGGCCTGGCACCGGGAGTGAAGCGGATCGGCGCGATCACGATGGGTGCGGGGCTGGTCGCGTTGTTCGTGCTCGGACTCTGGTAGTCGCCCCGACCAGCGGCCCTCACGGCTTCGACAGCGTCTGCGTGCCCAGATCGACGCGCTGGCCGGCGGTGAGCTTCGGCAGCACGAGCGTCGTGTGCTGGCCGATGCGCTCGGGGGCGACAGAGGCCGCGACTTCGACGCGCATCGCGTTCGGAATCGGCTTCTCGCTGTTCAGCCACAGCACGATCGTGCCGTCGGGCTGGCTCCAGGCTCTGGATTGCAGCTGTTCCGAACCTCGCGCGAGCAGGAACTGGCAACGCTCGGCAGGGGCGCCGTCGTGGGCGAGCAAGCGCGCGCGAACGACCGCCACTTCGGGCGGCATCGGCAAGGTCACCTGGAACAGGCCATCACCGACCGGTGGGCCTGGGACGCCGAGGGCCGGTTGCTGCCATGTCCACTGGGTTCCCATCAGGCTCATGCCGATGCCGGGCGGGCTGTAGAGCACGCTCTTGCCCGCTACCTCGGTCGTGCTTCCGATGCCCCAGTGCCGCGTCCAAGCGTCGAGCCCGCGCGGCCAGAGGTCCTCGGGCGTCGTGAACTCGATGCGCTGGACGAAGCTCAGCCTCAGCGTGACCTCCTCGGAGCGTCGAGACGTCAGCCGGATGCTCTGCTTGTCCCCGTAGCCGAGGCCTTCGGCGATGAGGATCGCGCTGGGGGACTCGACATGCTGCTCGCCCTTCTGCCGCGCGGAAAGGCGGGTCTCGGCTTCGAGGTCGATGCTGCCAGGAGCCCGCACGACGAGGCGCCCTCTGGCATCGGTCTGCCCGAGCACGACGTGGAAGGGTTCCATGGTGTCTATACCGAGGCTCGGGGACGCTCCGATCGTGACGTCGGCGAGCGGTGCGCCTTTGCTGTCGACGGTCCGCACCACCCAGTGCCAATCGTCGATCGCGAGCCGCACCGCAGTCGCCGTCGCCGGCAGCGGGTCCGGCACGCGGGTCACGCCCGCGAGCTCGCCGGACAGCGCCGCGACCCAAGCGCCAGGCGGTGCAGCGACGAGACCGTTCGCGTCGCTCGTCCGGGCATGCCCGTGGCGACGCAGCACCTCGAACGTGTTGTCGCGCCCGATGGTGTCGGCGCCGCTCACCCACCAGCGGTTCGCCATCGCGCCCGCCGGCAGCCACCAGGTCGACGCGTTCGCGATCGGCGTTCCTGCGGCATTGGTGACGACGACGAGCGCGTGGCCGGCCGGCGGTTGGAACGTGGCTTCGCCGCAGCTGGTCAGGAGCAGCAAGGACGCGAAGAGAAGGCGCAAGCAGGGAGCAGGAGAGCCGAAGGGCGAAGCGCAGGCCCGCGAACGCGGCGCTCGTGCACTGGGTTCACACCGCCGCGAGCGGGTAGTCGCGACCAGCAGCGGCCCTCACGGCTTCGACAGCGTCTGCGTGCCCAGGTGGACGCGCTGGCCGGCGGTGAGCTTGGGCAGCACGAGCGTCGTGTGCTGGCCGATGCGCTCGGGGGCGACCGAGGACTCGACTTCGACTCTCACCGTGTTCGGAATCGGCTTCTCGGTGTCGACCCACAGCACGATCGTGCCGTCGGGCTGGCTCCAGGCTTGTGTTCGCCGCTGTTCCGAACCTCTCGCGACCCAGAAGTGGCAGCGTTCCGCAGGGGCGCCGTCGTGGGCGAACAAGCGCGCGCGGACGACGGCCATCTGGGGCGGCATCGGCAAGGTCACCTGGAACAGCGCGTCGCCGACCGGTGCGTCCAGGTCGCCGAGAGCTGGTTGCACCCAGCCCCATTCGGTTCCGTACAGTCTCATGTGCAAGCCGGGCTGGGTGTAGAGCACGCTCTTGTCCGCCACCTCGGTCGTCGCGACGGAGGCGTAGTGATGGGCCCCCGCACGCAACCCGCGCGGCCACAAGTCGGCGGGCGTCGTGAACTCGACGCGTTGGAACCAGCGCAAGGTCAGCGTGACCTCGACCGAGCGACGTGAGGTCAGGCGGATCGTTTGCTCCTCGCGGAAGCCGAGACCTTCGGCGACGACGATCGCGCTTGGCGACTCGACGTGGCGTTCGCCTTTCTCCTGCGCGCGCCCGCGTTCCGAGGCTTCGAGGTCGATGCTGCCCGGGGCTCGTACGACGAGTCGTCCCGTTGCATCCGTCTGCCCGAGCACAACGTGGCTGGAAAATGGTCCGTAGCCTCTGCCGAGGCTCGGCCTCGCGCGGATCAGAACGTCCGGCAGCGGCGCGCCATTGCTGTCGACGGTCCGCACGACCCAGTGCCAGTCGTCGATCGCGAGCGGCAAAGCACTCGCCGTCCCCGGTAGTGGATCCGGCACGCGGGTCACGCCCGCGAGTTCGCCAGCCTCTGCCGCGATCCACGCGCCCGGCGGGGCGGCGACATGACCGTTCGCGTCGCTCGTCCGGGCATGCCCGTGGCGACGCAGGATCTCGAACGTGTTGCTGTTGTCGTGGGAGAAGGTTGGTGTGCGATTCAGCCACAGACGATTCGCCATCGCGCCGGCCGGCAGCCACCATGTCGACGCGTTCGCGATCGGCGTTCCTGCGGCGTTGGTCACGACGACAAGCGCGTGGCCGACCGGCGGTTGGAACGAGGTGTCTCCGCAGCTGGTCAGGAGC
>JBILEY010000580.1:0-3138 GCA_044351865.1 Planctomycetota bacterium
CGCCGAAGCCAACGAGGTGCTCAGCGACCCCGAGAAGCGCAAGCGTTTCGACGCACTCGGTGAGCACTGGCGCCACGGCCAGGACTTCCAGGCGCCGCCGGGAGGCGGTGCCTTCCGCAACGTCAGCCCCGAAGAGTTCGCCCGCATGTTCGGCGGCGGTGGTGCTGGCGGCGGGCCGGGCATGGGCGGCGGTGGCTTCTCCGACTTCTTCGCGCAGATGTTCGGCGACATGTTCGGCGGGCGCGGCGGCGGCGGACCCCAGATGCGTGGCCGGCCCGGGCGGCCGGCGGCGGCGCAGGGCGCAGACGCCGAGGCCGAGATCGAACTGCGCGTCGGCGAGGCGCTGCTCGGCGGCAAGCGTTCGTTCGCGTTGGCCGTGCGGGTGCCGTGCGAAGCATGCGACGGCGACGGCCACGTCGACCAGCGCACCTGCCCGTCGTGCGGTGGCCTCGGCAGTGCGCGGCGTGAGAAGACCATCGAACTGTCGATCCCGAAGGACGTGCGCGACGGCCAGGTGCTGCGCCTGCGCGGGCTCGGCGAGCCGGGGCCCGGCGGCAATGGCGACCTGCTGCTGACCCTGCGGCTGGTCGCCGACGACGTGTATCGCCTGCGCGACGACGACGTCGAGGCGGACGTGGTGGTGGCGCCGTGGGACCTGCTCGACGGCACCAAGGTCGACGTCGCCGTGCCCGGGGGAACAGCGACGGCGCGCGTTCCGGCCGGTATGCGTCCGGGGCAGAAGCTGCGCCTGCGCGGGCAGGGACTGGTCAGGGCCGACGGTGCTCGCGGCGACCTCATGCTGGTCGTGCGCCTGGGTCTGCCAGAGAACTTGACGGAGAGGCAGCAGCAGCTGCTGCGCGAACTCGGCAAGGACGCGGCGCCGGTGCGCGGTGGTGCTTCTCGCTGAGGCTGCGCCAGCGAAGACGTCGGAGTTTGTTCGTCAGTCTCTCGTCGGGCCGGTACATGCGGCTTACAACTCCGCCCATGGTGACCGGTTGGCGAGGGCGTGCCTTGGATCGACTGGCCGGGGCTGAGCCCTGGCTGGTCTGGGCATGGGCGTTGGGGTCGGCCGCGGTGGTGACGGTCGCCGATTGGTGGAGTCACGCCGAGGTCGCTGCCTCCCTCATCTATCTGGTGCCGATCGGCATCGTCGCCTGGGGCCGCGGGCGCGTTGCGGCCGCGGTGTTCGCAACCTTGTGTGCCGCACTGTGGTTGTATGTCGACGTGCAGACGCACGGGGAACTGGCGGCGACGCCGACCGAGATCGTCAACCTCGTGGTGTTGCTCGCGGCGTTCCAGATCACCGGTCAGGTGCTGGCGCGGTTGCGCGGCCGGCTCGAGCGCGAGCGCTGGCTGGCGCGCACCGATCCGCTGACCGGCATCCACAACCGCCGTGCGTTCTGGAACGCGACGGCACGCGAACTCGAGCGCTGTCGCCGCTTCGCCGAGCCGTTCTCCGTCGCCTATCTCGACGTCGATGGCTTCAAGGCCGTCAACGATCACCATGGCCACGCCGTCGGCGACGAGCTGCTGCGGCGCATCGCGGCGCTGTTGCAGCAGGAGCTGCGCCAGCTCGACATGGTCGCGCGCCTCGGTGGCGACGAGTTCGCGTTGCTGCTGCCCGGTACCAACGTGTTCGGCGCCAGCTCCGTGCTGCAGCGTGTGCGGGAGCTGCTGCGAGGGGCGCCGTGGCGCAGCCAGTACGGCATCGACTTCAGCATCGGCTGCATCACCGTGCTGGTGGCGCCGCACGACGTCGACGTGGTGGTGTCGCAAGCGGACCAGCTGATGTACGCGATGAAGCGCGCCGGCCGCGGCGAGCTGCGCCACGAAGTGCTGCGCGAGGGCGAACTCGAACGCCCGCCGACGACCCATACCGGGCGCCGTCGCGCGGTGACCTGAACGTACGCTTGCCGCGCCGCGGCCGTTCGGCCAGCATCCGCCGATGGCCCTGCTGACGCTGAACGACGTGCACGTGACCCTCGGCGATCGCCACCTGCTGCAGGGGGTGTCGATGGTCGTCGGCGAGGGCGAGCGCATCGGCTTGCTCGGGCCGAACGGCTGTGGCAAGTCGACCATGCTGCGCATCCTCGCCGGCGACCTGCAGGCCGACTCCGGCGAACGGACCATGCGCCGCGAGCTGCGTCTGGGCTACCTGCCGCAGGAGCCGTTGCTGCCGCCCGACGCGACGGTGCACGAGGCCGTGCTGCAGGGGCTGGTCGGGCGCGAGCAGACGCTGGCGGCGCTGGCGGCGGTGCATGCGGCCCTGGCCGGCGACCTCGACGATGCGCGGCTGCAGAAGCTGCTGAAGGAACAGGAACGGCTCGAGGCCGAACTGGAGACGCGCGGCGGCCACGATGTCGACCACCGCGCCGATGCCTTGCTGGAAGCGCTCGGCATGCCGCGCGTCGATGCGCGTTGCCGCGAGCTGTCCGGCGGCGAACGGCGCCGCACGGCGATGGCGCGCCTGCTGCTCAGCAAGCCCGACCTGCTGCTGCTCGACGAGCCGACGAACCACCTCGACGCCGAGGTCACCGACTGGCTCGAGTCGTTCCTGCTCGACGCCGAGATCCCGCTCGTGCTGATCACGCACGACCGCTACTTCCTCGATCGCCTGTGCACGCGCATCGTCGAGTTCGATCGCGGCAAGCTGTTCGAGTACGACGGCGGCTACCGCAGCTACCTGGTGCAGCGCGCCGATCGCCTCGAGCGCGAGAGCAAGCACGAGCAGTCGCGGTTGAACACGCTGCGGCGCGAGACCGAATGGGTGAAGCGCGGGCCGCCGGCGCGCACGACCAAGGCGAAGGCGCGCATCGACCGCCACTCGGCGCTGCTGGCGGCAGCACCCGCACCGCAGCCGAGCGAGCTGGAGTTCTGCATCCCCGACGGGCCGCGGCTCGGCGACTTCGTGCTGCGCCTGCGCGGCGTCGGCAAGACCTTCGGCGAACGCACGATCCTGCGCCCGTTCGATCTCGAACTCGGTCCCGGCCAGCGCCTTGGCATCGTCGGCCGGAACGGCGTCGGCAAGACCACGCTGCTGAAGCTGTGCCTCGGCCAGCTGGCGCCGGACCTGGGCCAGGTCGCGGTCGGCCCGACGGTGCAGTACGCGGGCATCGACCAGGTGCGCAGCGCGCTCGA
>JBILEY010000143.1:0-11321 GCA_044351865.1 Planctomycetota bacterium
GCCGGGCGCGATCACGTTCCCGCTGTGCCGCACGTTGGTCGACCGCTTCGTCGACGTCGACGAAGAGGCGATCGCGCGCGGCATGCGCGATTGCCTCGCGCACCAGCACCTGCTGGTCGAAGGCGCCGTCGGCGTCGCCATCGCCGCCGCCCGCCAGGACCGCGAACGGCGCGGCCGGAACGTCGCCGTCGTCGTCTGCGGCGGCAACCTGCCGATGGCGCTGCTGCGCCGCCTGCTGGCCTGACCGCCCGGGTCGCCGCCGCGGTTGCTGGCGACTGCGCCAGCTGGCGCGCCGCGGTCCTGCCGCCGTCCCGTTTCAAGTCGCCGCCCTGGCCCCACCGATAGCCCGATGGCAACGGCTGCACCTCGTTCGGTGCCGCCGCGGATCGGAGCGAAGCGGATGACGACGGCGGGGAACACGAGTCCTGGTGTGGCAACTTCCGGCAGCGATCGGGCCTTCACGGCCGTCGTGCTCGCCGGCGGCCGCGGCACCCGCCTCGCCCGCGTCGTCGCCGACCGGCCGAAGCCGCTGGCGCTCGTCGACGGCGAACCGTTCCTGCTGCGCCTGCTCGACCAGCTCGCCGCCGCCGGCTGTGCGCGCGTCGTGCTGTGCACGGGCCATCTCGGGGAGCAGTTCGAGCACGAACTCGGCCGCGAACACGCCGGCATGGCGCTGTGCTACTCACGCGAAGTGCGGCCGCTCGGCACCGGCGGGGCGCTGCGGTTGGCGCTGCCGCAGCTGCAGGCCAGCGCCGTGCTGGTGCTGAACGGCGACTCCTACGTCGACGTCGATCTCGCCGGCTTCGTCGCGCGTGCGCGGCATCGCGGCGGCGCGTCGCTGCTGGCGGTCGCGGTCGCCGATACGCAGCGCTACGGGCGGCTCGAGTTCGCCGCAGCGCCGGCCGCGGGCGTCGTCGGCAGTGCGCAGGACGTCGTCGCCATGAGCGAGAAGGGCGTGCCCGGCCCTGGCGCGATCAACGCCGGCATCTACTGGCTGCCGCGCCTCGTGCTCGCCGGCTTGCCGGCGGACGAGCCGCTGTCGTTCGAGACCGACGTGCTGCCGTCGCTGATCGCCGCCGGCCTGCCGGCGGAGTGCCACGACGTGCCGTTCCTCGACATCGGCGTGCCCGCCGACTACGCCGCGGCATCCGACTTCTTCGCCGCCTGCGCCGTGCGCCGCCAGCGCCCGCGCAAGGGCCTGCTGGTCGTCGACCGCGACGGCACGTTGATCGTCGAGAAGCACTACCTCGCCGATCCCGCCGGCGTCGAACTGCTGCCGGGCGTCGTCGACGGCCTGCGTTCGTTCGCCGCCGAAGGCTACGAAGTCGCCGTCGTCACCAACCAGTCCGGCGTCGGCCGCGGCTACTTCGACGAGCAGCGCCTCGCCGAGGTGCACGCGGAACTGCAGCGCCAGCTGGCCGCACACGGCATCGCCGTGCGCGGCATCTGGTACTGCCCGCACCATCCCGAACTGCGCTGCGGCTGCCGCAAGCCCGAGCCGGGACTGCTGCACGCGGCGATGGTCCAGCTCGGCTACCGGAAGGACCAGGTCCTGGTGGTCGGCGACAAGGCCTGCGACATCGAGCTCGGCGCGCGCCTTGGCGTGCGCACGGCGCTGGTGCGCACCGGCTACGGCGCCGGCACCGAACAGGCCGCAGCGTGCCGTCCCGACCACGTCGTCGATTCGTTGGCCGAACTCGCGCGCGAGGAGCTCCAGCCGTGATCATCAGCCGGACCCCGTTCCGCATCTCGTTCTTCGGTGGTGGCACCGACTACCCCGAGTGGTACCGGCAGCACGGCGGCGCCGTGCTGGCGACGACCATCGACAAGTACTGCTACCTGAGCTGCCGGCAGCTGCCGCCGTTCTTCGACTACCGCTACCGCGTCGTCTGGTCGAAGGTCGAGAACAAGAACGCGATCGACGAGATCGAGCATCCGGTGGTGCGCTGCCTGCTCGGGCACATGGGCTTCGAGCACGGCGTCGAAGTGCACCACGTCGGCGACCTGCCGGCGCGCAGCGGCATGGGCAGCAGCAGCACGTTCACCGTCGGCCTGCTGCATGCGTTGCACGCGCTGCAGGGCCGCATGGTCGGCAAGCACGAGCTGATGCAGGAGGCGATCCACGTCGAGCAGACGCTGCTGCAGGAGACGGTCGGTTCGCAGGACCAGGCGTCGGCCGCCTACGGCGGCTTCACGGCCACATCCAGGTCAGCCCGATCGTGCTGCGCCCCGGGCGGCTCGAAGAGCTCGACGCCCACCTGATGCTGTTCTACACCGGCATCGTGCGCACGGCGTCGACGGTCGCGACCGCCTACGTCACCGACCTCGCGGCGAAGCGGCGGCAGCTGCGCATCCTGCGCGACCTCGTCGACGAGAGCGTCGACCTGCTGGCCAGCGACCACGGCATCGAACGCTTCGGCGAACTGCTCGACGAAGGCTGGGCGCAGAAGAAGAGCCTCGGCGGCGGCATCAGCAACGACGACGTCGACGACGTCTACCAGCGCGCGCGCAGCGCGGGCGCGATCGGCGGCAAGATCGCCGGGGCCGGCGGCGGCGGCTTCCTGCTGCTGTTCGTGCCGCCCGCGCGCCAGGAAGCCGTGCGGGCTGCACTGCCGGAGCTGGTGCACGTGCCGTTCCGCTTCGAGTCGTCGGGCAGCCAGATCCTGTTCTACGACCGCGAACAGGACTTCCGCGCCGCCGAGGCAATGCGCCAAGGCCAGACCATCCGCGCCTTCCGCGAACTCGACACCGGCCGCGCGACCATCCCGTGCCCGGTGCCCCCTGCGACCAACCCGAGCGAACTGGTGAGGACCTGAGCGATGAGTGGACCCGTGACCATCACCCGCGACGACGCGCTGTGGCTGCTGCAGCGCATGCGCCGCATCCGCCAGGCGAGCGAACGCATCGCCGCGCTGTATCCGAGCAACGTCATGGAGACGCCGATCCACCTGTGCACCGGTCAGGAGGCGGTGTCGGTGGGCTTGTGCCGCCACCTGCGCGACGACGACCAGCTGTTCCTCGGCCATCGCACGCACGGCCCGGCGCTGGCGAAGGGTCTGCCGCTGCCGAAGCTGTTCGCCGAGCTCTACGGCCGTACGACCGGCTGCTCGCGCGGCTTCGGCGGCTCGATGCATCTGCTCGACCTCGAACACGGCCTGCCCGGCAGCTCGGCGATCATCGGCGGCAGCATCGCGCTCGCCGTCGGCTCGGCGCTCGCCGCCAAGGTCAAGCAGAGCGGCCAGATCGGCGTCGCCTACTTCGGCGACGCCGCGACCAACGCCGGCGTGTTCTACGAGAGCATGAACTTCGCCGCGCTGCGCCAGCTGCCGGTGCTGTTCCTGTGCGAGGACAACGGCTTCTCCAACGTGATGCCGCGGAGCCAGCACAGTGCGCACGACATCCAGAGCCTGGCGGCGGTGCTGATGCCAACGCTAGCCGCCGACGGCACCGACGTGCTGTCGGTCTACGAGCACGCCGGCAAGGCGGTGCAGCAGGTGCGCGCCGGCAACGGCCCGGTGTTCCTGCACTGCAAGACCAAGCGCTGGATGAAGCACATGAGCCACGAGCGCTGCGACCTGCCCGAGAACCAGGTCGACATCGCGCGCGACTGCCCGATCCACAAACTCGAGGCGTGGCTGCAGCGCAGCGGCCTCGCCGGGGCGGGCGAACTGGCGGCGATCGAGAAGGCGGTCGCCGCCGAGGTGGATGCCGCCGTCGCGTTCGCCGCCGCGTCCCCGTTCCCCACGCCCGATCTGCTGGAGGTCTGAGCCATGCCCTGGAGCAAGTTCGACAGCAACTACACGGCCCCGCTCGGCGGGCGCCAGTTGACCTACTGCGGTGCGTTGCGCGAGGCCATCGACCAGGCCATGCAGCACGATCCGCGCGTGTTCGCGATCGGGCTCGACGCCGACGACCGCTTCGGCGTGTTCGGCTCGATGAGCGACCTGAAGCACAAGGAGCGCGTGTTCGGCACGCCGATCAGCGAGAACGCGATGACCGGCGTCGCCATCGGCGCGGCCCTCAACGGCCTGCGGCCGATCCACGTCCACCTGCGCGTCGACTTCATGCTGACGGCGATGGACCAGATCGTGAACTACGCCGCCAAGTGGCACGAGATGTTCGGCCTGCAGACGAAGCTGCCGCTGGTGATCCGCGGCATCGTCGGCCGCGGCTGGGGCTGCGGCGCCCAGCACTCGCAGACGCTGCACGGCTGGTTCGCGCACATCCCCGGCCTGAAGGTGGTGACGCCGTCGACGCCGTACGACGCCAAGGGCCTGCTGCTCGCCAGCATCGCCGACGACCAGCCGGTGCTCTTCCTCGAGCATCGCTGGCTCTACAAGAACACCGGGCAGGTGCCCGCCGAGATCTACACGCTGCCGCTCGGCCAGGCGGCGTTCCTGCGCCGCGGCAGCAAGGCCACCGTGGTCGCCACGTCGCTGGCGGCGATGCACACGCTGGCCGCGGTCGAACAGCAGGGGCTCGACGTCGACCTGATCGACCCGCGCACGATCAAGCCGCTCGACATCGACAGCATCGTGGCCTCGGTGCAGCGCACCGGACGGCTGCTGGTCGTCGACCACGACTTCCCGTTCGGCGGGTTCGCCGCCGAGGTCTGCACGCAGGTCACCGAACGCGCGTTCGCCAGCCTGCAGCGAGCACCGCTGCGCTTGTGCTTCCCCGACCGCAGCATGCCGTCGAGCGGCGTGCTCGAGCGCGTCTACTACCCCGACCAGCAGCGCATCGCCGCAGCGATCGCGGGCCTGTGCAACGACGAGGTGCTGGCGCCGGGACTCGCGCGTGAGGTGGTGCCGTCGTGACCAGAACGCTCGACCTGCTGCTGGTCAATCCGGGTGGGGCGCAGCGCATCTACCAGAACCTCGGCCGCAACCTCGCCGCCAAGGAACCGCCGATCTGGGCGGGCCTGCTGGCGACCTACGCGCGGCGAGCGGGCCACTCGGTGGCGATCCTCGACGCCAACGCGCTCGACCTGTCGCCAGCCGAGGCCGCAGCCGAAGTCGCCGCGGCGAAGCCGCGCCTCGTCGTCGTCGTCGTCTACGGCCACAACCCGAACGCGTCGACGTTCGCGATGCCCGGCGCCAGCGACGTCTGCAACGCGCTGGCGGCGAGCTGCCCCGAGGTGCCGACGATGCTGCTGGGGGGCCACGTCGCCGCCCTGCCGGAGCGCACGCTGCAGGAGGAGCAGGTCGACTTCGTCTGCAACGGCGAAGGGGCGGTGACGATCGACGAGCTGCTGCAGGTGTTGAAGAGCGACCGTGCGGCCAAGCCGAGCGAACTGGAGCGCGTGCGCGGTCTCTTGTGGTGGGACGGGGAGCTGCCGCGCAGCAACCCGCCAGCACCGATCGTGCGCGACCTGCCGGCGCAGATGCCCGGCATCGCCTGGGACCTGCTCGACATGCGCCGCTACCGGGCGCACAACTGGCACTGCTTCGGCCGCGACAGCCGCGAGCCGTACGCGGCGCTCTACACGACGCTCGGGTGCCCGTTCCGCTGCACGTTCTGCTGCATCCAGGCGCCGTTCAAGTCGGGCGAAGCCGCCGCCGGTTTCGATCCGTCGCTGAACAGCTACCGACGCTTCGATCCGTCGGCGGTGGTGGCGCAGATGACGATGCTGGTGGAGCAGCACGGCATCACCAACTTCAAGATCGCCGACGAGCTGTTCCTGCTCGACAAGAAGCACGTCGGCGCGATCTGCGACGGGCTGTCGGCGCTGAAGGCCGACCTGAACCTGTGGGCCTACGCCCGCGTCGACACCTGCCGCGACGGCGAACTGCTGGCGCGCATGCGCGCGGCCGGCGTGCGCTGGCTGGCGCTCGGCATCGAGTCGGCGAGCGAACGCGTGCGCGGCGACGTCGACAAGGGCTACCGGCCGGAGGCGATCCAGAAGTCGGTCGACCTGATCCGCGGGGCCGGCATCCACGTCATGGGCAACTACATCTTCGGGCTGCCCGAGGACGACGCCGACACGATGCGGCTGACGCTCGACTTCGCGAAGGAACTGAACACCGAGTTCGCCAACTTCTTCTCGGCGATGGCCTACCCGGGCTCGCAGCTCTACCGCGATGCACTCGCCAACGGCTGGCCGCTGCCGGCGAAGTGGTCGGGCTACTCGCAGCACAGCAAGGACTGCCTGCCGCTGCCGACGCGGCACCTGTCGGGCTCGGAGGTGCTGGCGTTCCGCGACGCGGCGTTCCGCGAGTACTTCGGCAGCCAGCGCTACCAGACGATGGTCGAGCGCACGTTCGGCGCGGGCACGCTCGGCGAGGTGAAGGCGATGCTCGGCGAACCGCTGGCGCGCGACCACGCGCGCCGCGAACCGCCGGTGGTGGTCTCGGCACGATGAGCTCCGGGCGGCGACCGCGGCTGTCGGCACTGGTGTCGACCTACGCCAGTGAGCGCTACCTGCTCGGCTGCCTCGAGTCGTTGCGCCGGCAGACGGTGCACGACCAGCTGGAGATCGTCGTCGTCGACGCCTGCTCGCCGGAGCGCGAAGGCGAGATGGTGCGCGCGTTCCGCCGGGCTCATCCGGAGCTGGCGATCACCTACTTGCGCACCGAGGTGCGGGAAGCGAGCTCGGCGTCGTTCCGTCGTGCGATCGCGTTGGCGCGCGGCGAGTTCGTGACCACCGCCAACGCCGACGATCGGCACGCACCGCAGTTCGTAGAACGCATGCTGGCGGTGCTCGACCAGCGGCCAGGCATCGGCCTCGTCTACGCCGACACCGCGATCACCAACGGCGACAACGAGACCTGGCAGGAGCACACGGCGACGAAGCGCTTCGCGTGGCCGCACTACACGCCGGCGGTGGCGTTGACCTGCTGCCTGTTCGGGGCGCAGCCGGTGTGGCGCCGTGCGGTGCACGACGTCGTCGGCCACTTCGACGACGCGCACCGGCACGCCAACGACCAGGACATGTTCCTGCGCATCGCGCGGCGCTTCGGCGCGGTGCACCTCGACGAGGTGCTCGGCCTGTTCCTGCAGCGCCCCGACAGCGTCGCCGGCAGCGGCAATCGCACGGCGTCGCTGGCCGATGCCTGCGCCGTGTTCCGCCAGGCGCGCAGCAGCTGGCACGTCGACGAGATCGTGCCGGGCGCGTCGGCGTCGGGCTCGTTCGGCCTCGCCGCGGCCTACGTCGAACTCGGCAACCTGTGCGCGCTCGGTCCCTACACCGATGCCGAGCTGGCGCTGCAGTGCTACCAGCACGCGCTGCAGGTCGGCGGCAACGGCGAGCAAGGCCAGCAGGTGCGCGACGCGTTCGCCAACAACACCGCCTGCGTGTTCGCCGCGGCCGGGGCCTTGCCGCAAGCCGAACGGGCGCTGCAACTGAGTTCGCCGTCGTCGCGGCGGCAGCTGAACGCCGCGCGCTTCGCCGCGGGCCGGCCGTTGCTGCGCGACCTGCAGTTCGTCGAACTGCTGCCCGAGGTCGTCGTGCGCAGCCGCGCCAGCAAGGGCGTGGTCGTCGATGCCAGTGGCCGCGTGCACGACACCGCGGTGCGCGAGCAGGTGCCGTGGGACGTGTTCACCGGTCCCAACGGGGTGCCGTGGCGTCCGGGCTGCGCGGTGGTGGAGCCAGCCTGAGCCCCGGGTGCTGCCGGGTCAGCGCTTGGGTTTGCCGACGTGCTGGTCGACCAGGATCGGATTGCCGTCGGGATCCGTGACCTGGAAGAACGCGGGGCCGTCGGTCTTCTCGTCGGCCTCGAGCGTGAACGGAACTCCGCGTTCCTTGAGCACGCGTTGGATCGCGCGCACGTCCTGGAACTCCTTCAGCTCCTCCTTGTCGCTGCCCCAGCCTGGATTGAAGGTCAGCATGTTCTTCTCGAACATGCCCTGGAACAGTCCGACCTTGGCGGAGCCGTTCTGCAGCACGATCCACTTCTGCTTCATGTCACCGGCAACCTGGGTGAAGCCCAGTTTCTCGTAGAAGGCGCGGGCGACCTTGAGGTCCTTGACGGTGAGGCTGACGCTGAAGTTGCCGAGCTGCACGGCATCGGCCTTCTTCGCGGCTGGATCCTGCAGCAGGCTGGTGGTGACCACGCCGGACAGCAGCCCGGCGGCAAAGACGGTGGTGAGAGGATTCATGGTTCTTGGTTCCGCCCGCGACGGGTCCGTTCGGGCTTTTCGAGCGGCTACCATGCCAGCCCGTCGCCGCCACGACTTGCCAGATCTTGCGAACTCGCCCAGCAGCCCCCGAGGATCCGCCCGAGGACTACGTCGCTCGCGTCAACCGTGCGATCGACCATGTGGTTTCGAACCTCGACGGCGACCTGAGCCTCGCGTCGGTCGCTCGGGCGGCGCACTTCTCCCCGTTCCACTTTCATCGCGTCTTCCAGGCGGTGGTGGGCGAGACCCTCGGCCAGTTCGTCAACCGCCTGCAGCTCGAACGGGCGTTGTCCCTGATGTCGCACGCACCTCGCCGTTCGCTGACGGAGGTGGCGTTGGCCTGTGGATTCGCGTCGTCCTCGGACTTCTCGCGCCGCTTCAAGCAGCGCTTCGGTGTGTCGCCGCGGGCGTTCGACCTCGACGCCTTCCGCAAGCAGCGGCGGGCCGAGTTCGAGCGCGCGCACGTCGGGCCGGACGGCGTGCCGCGCTTCACCGCCTTGCCGGTCGGCGTGAATCCGGACGGGTTCTCGGTCACGTTGCGCGACCTGCCGCCGCGCACGGTCGCGTATGTGCGCGTGCTCGATCCGTTCCGCCACTTCGAGCGTGTCACCGAGGCCTACGAGCACTTGCGGCGATGGGCCGAGCCACGCGGCTTCGTCGACCGGCAGTGGCTGGGCTACATGTGGGAGGAGCCGGAGATCGTGGCCATGAGCGACTGCCGCTACGACGCCGCGGTCGAGGTCGACGACGTGCGTCCCGAAGGGCGCATCGGACGCTTCCAGTTCCCGGCGATGCGGGTCGCCGAGGTGCGGATCGCCGGCGACATCGCGCTGGAGGTGCGGGCGTTGGACTGGCTCTACGGCACCTGGTTGCCGCGCAGCGGCTACGAGCCGGACGACCAGCCGGCGTTCGAGGCGTGGCTCGGCCGACCGTTCGCGCACGGCGTCGAGCACTTCACGCTCGCCTGCCAGCTGCCGGTTCGACGCAGTCGTGGTTGAGCGGGCCGGTGGGATGCGGGCTCAGAGCCTGAGAGCGAAGCTCTCGAAGGCTCTGCGCGGCTGCGCAGGCAGCCGCCATGCATGACTCTGAGAGGCCGTATGCTGGATTGCTTCTTCGGCCTCTCAGCGGGCGCGTCGCACCGGCAGCGTGCACAGCGTCGCCATCGCGACCATCGCCGCAGCGGCCAGCAGGCAGGCTTGCAGGCCGGCAGCGCCTTGGCCGGCGGCGGCGAACAGGACCCCGGAGGCGACGGTGCCGAGCAGGCGGCCGAGGCTGTTGGCGGCGTAGTAGAAGCCGACCCGTTCGACGGTGTCGTCGCCGCCCGCGACCGCCAGCACGAGCCAGCTGTGCAGGCTCGAGTCGAGTGCGAACACGGCGCCGTAGACGCAGAGGCCGACGACCAGCACGAGGTCGGTGGGCACGTCGGTCGTGAGCAGCCACGCCGTCGCCAGCAGTGGCAGCAGCAGGCAACCGGTCGCGGTGGCCACCAGCGTGGCGCCGTGGCGAGGATCGCGCGGCCGCACGAAGCGCGGCGTCGCCGCCTGCACGAAGCCGTAGCCGATGACCCACGCCGACAGGAACGTGCCGACCAGCGGCGTCGGCCACTGCTGGGTGCTGGCGAGGAACAGCGGCAGCGCGATGGCGAACCAGGCGTCGCGCGAGCCGAACAGGAACAGGCGCGCCGCGGCGAGCCAGCGCACCGGCGGTGGCTGCGTGGTGACGCTGCGCAGCGTCGCCTTCGCCTTGCCCGGCATCGCCGGCAGTAGCTTCGCCGCCAGCACCAGCAGCACGGCGAGCAAGGCGGCGAGGCCGGCGTTGGTGCCGCGGAAGCCGAGCGTCGCCAGCAGCGCGCCGCCGACGAAGAAGCCGAGGCCCTTGGTGGCGTTCTTGCTGCCGGTCATCCAGGCGACGACGCGCAGCAGGTTGCCGTGTGACACGCCCTCGTCGCGCTTCGCCAACGTGCGCACGTAGCTCTTCGCCGCGGTCTTCGCCAGGTCCTTGGCGATGCCGGAGAGCACCTGCGTCGCCATCACGTAGGGGATCGACAGCCACGCGGCATCGGCCGCCAGCAGCAGGCACGCGACCAGCTGCAGCGACAGGCCGAGCACCAGCGGCACCTTCAGGCCACAGCGCGCGCCGAGCCAGCCGCCGAGCAGGTTGGTGAACACGCCCGCGATCTCGTACGGCAGCAGCACCAGCACCAGGGCAAGCGGTGTGCGGCCGAGCTCGTGCAGGTGCAGCAGCACCAGCATGCGCAAGGCGCCGTCGCTCAACGTGAAGCCCTGGTAGCACGTGGTGACGCACCACAGCGACCAGCCCTGGTGCGATGGCGTGGGCGCCGCCGCGGGAGCTGGCGTCGGCGAAGCGGCGGGGCCGCTGGTCATCGACGGGCCGCCTGGAAGCGCTGCACGAGGTCGACCATGCGGTTCACGTAGCCCCACTCGTTGTCGTACCACGCCATGACCTTGACCATGCGGCCGTCGACGACGCGCGTGCACAAGGCGTCGACGATGGCGCTGCGTGGATCGCGCGCGAAGTCGCTGCTGACCAGCGGCCGTTCCTCGTAGCCGAGGATGCCCTGCAGCGGCCCGCGTTCGGCGGCTGCGCGCAGCAGCGCGTTGACTTCGGCGACCGTGGTGGGCCGCGCGACGTGGAACGAACAGTCGGTCAACGACGCGTTCAGCACCGGCGCCCGCACGGCGATCGAGTCGAGCTTGCCCTGCAGCTCGGGCACGATCAGCGTCACCGCGGTGGCCGAGTTGGTGGTGGTCGGGATCAGGTTCAGCAGCGCCGAACGCGCGCGGCGCGGATCGGTGTCGGCGCGGTCGACGACGCCCTGGGTGTTGGTCGGATCGTGCACCGTGGTGACGAGGCCGCGCTCGATGCCGAGTCCGTCGTGCAGCACGCGCACGATCGGGGCCAGGCAGTTCGTCGTGCAGGATGCCGCGGTCACGACGTCGGTGCGGGCGAAGTCGACGGTGTCGTCGTTGACGCCGACGACCAGGTTCGGCACGCCGGGCACCGGGTTCGAGACGACGATGCAGCGGGCGCCCGCCTGGTGATGGGGCGCCAGCAGCTCCGGCTTCTTGACCTTGCCGCTGCACTCGACCAGCACGTCGACGCCGTGCTGGCGCCACGCCAGCGCCGCGGCGTCGGTCGTCTGCTGCAACGCCACGCGGTGCTCGCCGACGTAGAGGGCGCCG
>JBILEY010000581.1:0-3130 GCA_044351865.1 Planctomycetota bacterium
CAGCTGCCACATCGCGAGCGCGTCCTCGACGCGCGTGCCGCGATCGGGCAGCCACACCAGCAGCGGCCAGTTCGTGCCCTGGTCGGGCACTTCGAGGCGGTAGCGCAGTTCGGCCGGCACCTCGACCGCGTAGTTGCCGTCGTTGAAGTCGCGGGCCAGCGTGCGCGCGTAGACGAGGAAGTCGGCCTGCTCGCGATCGCGCTCGGGCCGCACCGTGTGCAGCTCTGCGGTCGGCGCGATCGACACCACGGCGAACGTGCGGTCCTTGGCGCGGCGCACGAACTGCGCCACGGTCCCGTCGCGGTAGGCGACGTGGAAGCCGCCGGCCACGTGCAGCACCAGGCTGCCTGCGTGCTTGGCGAGTGCTTGCGCCACCGCATCGCCCATGGCGTTGTCCCACAGATTCTGCGTGTCGTAGAGCCGTTCCTCCGGCGTGCCGCCGCCACCGCCGCCCATGTGGCCGCGCACGGCGCGATCGACGCGTTCCCAGTACTTGGCGCTGGCCGGGAAGATCTCGGCCGGCAGCAGCGCGCGCTGCTCGGCGCTCAGCTTGTCGAGGGCCGCCTTGCCGCCGCCGCCGGCGAACGCGCGGCGCAGCGAGCCGGGGAAGTTGGCGGCGATCACCGGGATCTTCGCCGCCTTCGCGGCCTCGATCAGCGGGCGGTAGGCGGTGCGATAGTTCTGCCACGGCCGCGCCTTGTGCAGGAACTCGCCTTCGTCGATGCGGCCGGCGAGGTAGTCGTCGAGCACCGGCTGCACGTCGCGCTCGAACATCTCCATCGACAACACGACCTTGCCCTGGCGTGCGCGCAGCAGTTCTTCGAGCACGCGCAGCTCGACCTGGTGCGTGGTGTCGTCGACGTGCGTCTCGCCGAGGAACACGACGTCGCGCTTGCCGATCTCGGCGATCAGCTCGGGCCAGCTGCGCGTGCTGCCGGCCGCGGTGTCGTGGATCTGCGTCGCCTGCTCGAGGGCCGGCAGCGGCCGCGGCGACTGGGCGGTCAGCGGTGCGAACGAACCGAGCGCCGCCAGCAGGGCGGCGCGCACGACGAGTCGACGGTGCATCTGCGCATGACACGGCGCGTGCGCCGCGCGCGCAACGGTCCGTTCGGCTCCGTTCCGCCTACAGCTTGAACGGCGTGAAGTCGGTGTCGCGGTCGTAGTAGTCCTCGTTCTCGGCGCGCTTCAGCCAGGCGACGACGCGGTAGGTGACCGGCGTCAGCAGCACTTCCCACAGCACCTTCAGACCGTAGTTCGCGACCATCACCTTCAGCACCTTCTCGGTCGTCCAGTCGGCTTCGCCCAGGAAGGCGATGGGATAGAAGAGCAGGGAGTCGACCGCCTCGCCTGCGATCGTCGAGCCGATCGTACGCATCCAAAGCCGACGGCCGTTGGTCCAGACCTTCATCTTGGCGAGCACATACGAGTTGGTGAACTCGCCGGCGCTGTAGCCGACGAGGCAAGCGAGCGCGATGCGCCACGTACCGCCGAACACCTTCTCCATCGCTGCCTGGCCCGTGAAGTCCGGTGCCGGCGGCAGGGAGACGACCATCGTGGTCATCACAGTGGCGAACAGCAGCGCAGCGAAGCCTGCCCAGACGACGCGACGCGAGCGTGCATACCCGTAGACCTCGGTCAACACGTCGCCGAACACGTAGCTCAGCGGGAAGAACAGGATGCCGGCGCCGAACGTGAAGCTGCCGAACGCCGCGACCTTCGACGCGCCGACCAGATTGCTGCACAACAGCACGGCGACGAAGCCGCCGAGGATCAGGTCGTAGTAGCGGTACGTGCGCCCGCGGCTCGCTGGGGGCGTGATGGCCGTTGCTTGTCCGTCTGGGTGCATGGGTCTAGCTTCCGCGGCCCTTCGCCCAAGAACATGCCGCCGATGCAAGATCTTCCCGGTGCAGCGGCGTTGCCGATGCTCGACGTCTACCTGCCGATGATGCAGAACGCCGCCGTGCTGGCGGCGGGGCAGCTCGGCCTGTTCGAAGCCTTGGCACGCGGGCCGCGCACGCTGCCGGCCTTGGCACGGCAGCTCGACACGCCGATCCGGGGGCTCGAACGGCTCGTCGACCTGCTCGTGCTCGCCGGTTGGCTGCAGCGCCGGGGCAGCAAGGTGCAGAACGCCGCCGGCACGCAGAAGTGGTTCACGTCCCGCGGCGCCGTCGACTACACGCCGGGCCTCGTCTGGACCGCCGACGCCTGGAGGCTGACCGCCGACCTCGCCGGCTCGCTGCGCCGCGGTGGTCCTTCGCTGCGGCTGTGGGACCGCATGGCGCAGGAGCCGGGCCTCGGCGAACGCTTCGCCGACTACATGCACGCCTTCGCGCGCCATGCCGGCCCGCACATCGCCCGCAGCGTGCGCATCCCACGCACCGCCCGCCGCCTGCTCGACGTCGGTGGCTCGCACGGCCTGCACAGCCTCGCGTTCTGCGCACGGCACCCGCAGCTGTCGGCGGTGGTGTTCGACCATGCGGTGTCGCTGCGCACGACCAAGGCGAACGTGAAGGCGCACGGGCTCACGGGGCGCGTGACGACGCGCGCCGGCAACTGCGTCACCGACGCGCTCGGCTCGGGCTTCGACGTCGTGCTGTACTTCTCGGTCGCGCACAACCAGACGGCGGCCGACAACGCGGCGGTGCTGGCGAAGTGTGCGGCGGCGCTGAATCCCGGCGGTGTGCTCGTCGTGCAGGACTACCTGCGCGACCACATGCCGGCGGACTACGGGGCGGCGTTCGATCTGACGCTGCTGCTCGAGGTCGGCACGCACACGCACCGCCGCGCCGACTTCGAGCGGTGGATCGCCGACGCCGGCCTCGTCGACTGCCGCCATCGCGTGCTGCGGCCGGCAGCGATGGGCTCGGTGCTGACCGCGAAGAAGCCCGCCGTCGCTCGTTCAACACGCCGCCGCTGAGTGCGAGTGCTCGGAAATGTGCCGACGCCGTCGGCGGATCTGCCGGAAAACTGCCGACGAGCTTGGCAGATCTACGAGGCTCCGTCGGCTTCGATCCGTTCGTCTTGACGCGGCGAGTCGTTGCGAACGAGACGCCGCAGCGGGGCCGACGGCGCTGATCTCGCGGCAACTGGATCCCGCGTCGCGGCGTCGGGGCAACTCCTGATTCGTCTC
>JBILEY010000582.1:0-3123 GCA_044351865.1 Planctomycetota bacterium
GGGCGCGGTCGGCGTCGTGCACGCGAACGCCAACGGCTTCGTGCACCTCGGGCCGACGGCGTCGATCAGCGGCGACTTCACGCCGACGGCCGCGGAACTGCACACGCTGCAGCCGCGCTTGCTGCCGTTGTGGGGCGACTGGCAGGTGGCGCTGAACACCGCGGTCGTGCCGCAGAGCGGCGTGCACTTCGACGTCGATCCGTCCGGCCAGGCCGCCTACGTCACCTGGCTCGGCATCGCCGACCGCCGCGGACAAACGCCGAGCGCGGGCAGCACGTCGTTGACGTTCCAGGTGGTGCTGCGCAGCAACGGTGTCTTCGAGTTCCGCTACCGCACGCTGCTGCCGGCGGCCAGCGGGGCGGGCTCGGTGCTGGTCGGCTACAGCAAGGGCAACCGCAACGTCGCTGGCGGGCCGGTGTCGGTCGACTGCGGCTCCCGCGACCTGACGGCGTCGTCACCGTTCGTGGCGCTCGGCCCCGACCAGCTGCCGCTGGCCGTCGACGGCACGCAGCCGCGGCTCGGCCTCGTCTGGCAGCTGCAGGCGACGAACCTCGAGCCGATCTCGCCGGTCGGCCTGCTGGTGTTCGGCTCCGCCAGCCTGCCGGGCATCGATCTCGCCCTGCTGGGCGCCCCGGGTTGTCGCGTCTACCAGAGCAGCGACGTGACGTCGGCGATCTTCGCCAGCGTCGGTGGCGGCTTCACCGCGGCGCTGCCGATCCCGAACAACGCCGCGTTCGCCGGCCTGCCGGTGCACTGCCAGGCGCTCGGCCTGACGACGCGCAATGCCCTGCTGCTGGCGACGTCGAACGGCCTGTCGGCGGTGCTCGGTCTCTGACGCGCGCCACCGCGCTGGGCGAGCAGGCTCAGAAGTAGGCGCCTTGCATCTGCGCCATGTGCGCCTGCAGTCGTTCGTACTGCGAGCGCTGGCGGTGCGGGAACTGTCCCGACAGCGCGCGCAGCACGTCGCTGCGCGACAGGATGCCGAGCAGTTGGCGGTGGATGTCGACGACGGGCACGCGGCGCACCGGGTTCTCGCGGAACAGCGACGCGACCTCGAACAGGTCGGCGCCGGGGCCGACGACGGCGAAGTCGCGGCGCATGTGCTGCGCCACCGAGCCGGGCGGCTCGTCCTCGTAGTGCGCGGTGGCGATCGCATTCAGTGCGTCGCGTTCGCTGAAGACGCCGATCACCGTGCGGCCGAGCACGACCGGGGCGCCGGAGTAGCCGCGGACCGTCAGCTCTCGAACGGCATCGAGAACCGGGGTTTCCGGGGCGAGGACGAAGACGTTCCGCTGCATGGCGTGCTCGGCCGTGAGCACGAGTCGGTGCGTGTCCATGCCGGAACGCTACGCCTCGTCAAGCGGGACGGGGATCCCCGGTCGTGTTCGTCGGCGCCGTGCAAAGAGCCTGCCGGGCGCGGTCGACGACGTTCGCCAGGCGCTGCACGCACGGGTCGCAGTTGCTGCCGCAGCACCAGCGCCAGCCCTCGTCGGGCTGGTCGAGGTGGCGCGCGACGAACGCCAGGTAGCTGGGGTCGAGGCGCTCGTCGGCGAGCAGGCCCAGCACGGTGGCAGCGGCGGCAGGCGACAGCGACGACGGGTCCATGGCGGGCGCACCGAGATACCGCAACCCGCTGTGCAGGCAAGGCCTCGGTGGCGGATGCTGGACCTCGTCGCCGCGCTGGGGCCCGGCGGTCGCTGCGCCTGGGCTGCCGGTGCCATCGCTTCCCGAGCCGCCGCCGACGCTCCGTCGCGGGCCGCGGTTCGCGCGGTGGCGTCGGCGTCGTTGGGGCCGGGCAGCGCGAGCGGGGGGGGCCGCTGCGTAGACGGCCGTGTTCCGACGGAGTTCGTCGGGTTGCCCCACGGTGCGCTGCGACGATTTCGTTGCGCAGCAGGCTCCGGGCGACCGGCATCGCCCACGGCTGGCCGGTCGGGTGCGTGCGCGGCGCCCCGCGCGGCGGTGGGTCAGGACAGCGGCGGCAGCTGCGCCGCGCGCACGTAGGCGCGTTCGTAGAGGAACAGGCCGAGCCAGCCGAGCACCGCGCACAACGCGAGCGCCACCGGCTGGGTCGAGCCCGACATGCACAGCACCATCGCCAGCAGGGCGGCGACCGTCTGCAGCGACATGCCCGCGTGGAACGCCGACAGCTTGGTGCCCGGCCACGCCGGTATGCCCGGCAGCAGGGCCGCCGCCATGCGCGCGTTGTGCGTGTCGTGGTGGCCAAAGCGCTCGAGCAGGCCGAGCGCCTGGTGCACGAGAGCCAGCACGACGACGGTGATCGCCAGCTTCTGGTCGGGCACGAACGGCAGCAGCGCGGCGCCGCCGACGGCCAGCGCCTGCACCAGCAGGTGGGGCAGCAGGACGCGCGTGTGCTGCCACAGATCGCGGCCCTCGCACTGCGCGAACAGGAACGCGGTGTAGGCGGCGGCCATCGAGCTGGCGACGAGGTTGATCCAGCGCAGGCCGTTCGCCAGTTCGGCGAAGCCGGCGAAGCGCGCCAGCAGGCTCGCCGAGGTCAACGCGCCGAACGCCATCAGCACCCAGGCGCCCTTGACCAGCCAGCTGCGCGTGTTCGGGCGCAGCACGATCGACAAGAACATCTTCGGCCGCTTCAGGTCGACGACCAGCAGCACGTTGGTCACGGCCAGGAACAGCAGCGCCAGCAGTTCCGGCGCGTAGTCGCGGCCGAACGGCGACGCGCTCGGCATGAAGGCGACGAACGGTGCCCACAGCGCGGCGCCGGCGGCGATGCCCTTCGTCACCAGGTAGGCGGCGACCTTCCAGCCCCAGTGCACCTTGTGGTCGACGTCGAGGGCGACGCGGGCGTCGGCGCGCTGCAGCGCCGCGACGTCGGCCGCCGGCAACGGCGCCTTCGGCAGGCGGCGATCGCTCCACAGATACATGTCCTCTTCGCGGGCGGTGCCGGGCTCCAGCGAGGCTTCGTGGGCGCCGAGGTAGAAGACGTTCGGGCCGGTGCGCTGCTCGGGCCGACGCACGGTCGCCCCAGGCACCTCGGCCAGGATGCGGCTCACCGGACTGTTCGGGTCGTGCAGGTCGCCGCTGATGATCGCCGTCTCCGGGCAGACGACTTCGCAGGCGGGCTTCAGCCCCTGCTCGACGCGG
>JBILEY010000583.1:0-3108 GCA_044351865.1 Planctomycetota bacterium
CTGGCGATCGCCGGCGTGCCAGCGCTGCAGCAGAACGCGCGTGTCGTCGGATGGGTCCATCGCCGGCCTGGTTCAGGCCACCGCGGCCGCGATCACTTCGCGGCGCGGTAGATGTCCTGCACGCTCTTCAGCAGCTTCAGCGCGTCCGCCTTCGGGCGCTGGAACGCATTGCGGCCCATGATCGAGCCGAACGAGCCACCGTCGGCGAGGCCCTTGATCTCGCCCAGCACCTCTTCGGTGCCCTTCGCTTCGCCGCCCGAGAAGATGACGATGCGGCGACCGCCGAACGCGGCCTGCACGACGTGCTTCGTGCGCTCGGCCAGCGTCGCGATGGCGATCTTCTCGCTCTCGTAGACCTTCTTGGCCGCGTCCTGCTCGAGCGCCTCGGTCGGCGGCTTGACCTTGATGATGTGCGCGCCGAGCTGGGCGGCGATCTGTGCGGCGTAGGCGGCGACGTCGATCGCGGTCTCGCCCTGCTTGCTCAGCGCCGTGCCGCGCGGGTAGCTCCACACGACGACTGCGAGGCCGGCTTCCTTCGCTTCCTCGCTGATCTTGCGCAGCTCCATGTACATCGCGTCGCGCTGGCTGCTGCCCGGGTAGATCGTGAAGCCGATCGCCGCGCAACCCAACCGCAGGGCGTCCTTGACCGAGCCGGTGATCGCCGGCTTCGGGTCCTTCGGGCTGTACAGCGAGTCGCTGTTGTTCAGCTTCAGGATCAGCGGGATGCGGCCCGCGAACTTGCGCGCACCGGCCTCGAGGAAGCCGAGCGGCGCTGCGTAGGCATTGCAGCCGGACTCGATCGCCAGTTCGAAGTGGTAGTACGGGTCGTAGCCGGCCGGGTTCTTGGCGAACGAGCGCGCGGGGCCGTGCTCGAAGCCCTGGTCGACCGGCAGGATCACGAACTTGCCGGTGCCCGCCAGGGCGCCCGTGTCCATCATCCAGCGCAGGTTCTTCAGGACGCCGGGGTTGTCGGATTCGTACCAGCCGAGGATCTCGTCGACGCGCTTGCTCATGACTCGTGGGGTGCCGGCGGGAAGGCCGGCGCATGGAGAGTGGGCGAGGATTGTGGAGTCCGGCCGGGACGATGCAAGCGCGGCGGCGGTGTTGCCGCCTCGGCGAGCCCTGGGCGCACGCGCCAGGCTGCCCCCAGCAACGAAACGGGCCGGCGCATCGGCCGGCCCGCACGGAATCAGGACACCGGCCGCGGCCGGTGCCGTCGCCACCGTCACTTCAGCTTCAGGCCTTCCTGCTGCGAGCCGGCGGTGAACTCCCAGTAGAACCACAGCTCTTCTTCACCGAGCGTCAGCATGACGCGCGCCTGGAAGTGCTTGCCGGCCTCGAGCCGTTCCTTCGGGATGACGAACACGACGTCGCGGATCTCGACGCGGCGGTTCAGCGGCACCATCGGCGTGTGCAGCCACGTCGGCACTTCCTTCTTGCAGCGGTCGTGCCAGTCGGACTGTTCCTTGGTGCCCTTGCGGACGAAGTGCGCCGTCGGCGCCTTGCCGCTGCTGCGCGCTTCGTAGAGCTGCATCGTCGCGTTGGAGACGCGGCCGGCGAGCTCGCGCTGCAGCTGCAGGCTGATCGGGTAGCCGGTCTTGGTGATGTCCTGGTCCTTCTCCGGCTGGTCCTCCAACGGATTCGGCTGCTCGATGCCGTGGAAGTCGGTCGGCACGTCCTTCATGCCGTGCGGCGGCCAGCAGATCAGCTTCGGCGCCGCAGCGGGATCGTACGGCTCCTCGAGCGAGCCCATGTCGAGCACGGCGACGGTCAGGTCGTTCTCGTAGAGGAACGAGTAGCCGAAGCGCTTGATGTTGTGCTCGAGCAGCGGGAAGCGGTGGTACGGCGTGCCGAGCCAACCGTCGACCGAGTCCTTGGCGAACTCGACGCCGCCCTGGCCCTTGCGGTGGATGATGACCGAGCCCATCGCAGCGCGTTGGCCGCGCGGCGAGAAGCCTTCGAGCGCCGGGTTCTCCTCGTGCGCCTCCGGCCACTTCAGGTGCTGCTCGGGCCAACGCGCCAGGAAGTGTGCGTGGTCCTCGCAGGCGATCGACGTCTCGGCGTCGAGCTCACAGGTCGGCATGCCGGCGAACGAGCCCTCCCACGGCTGCTTGTCGGCGGCCCACGAGAACGCCAGCGGCGTCGCGCGCACCGCGTTCAGGCGGTCGAGCACCGCGAGCTCTTCCTTGCTCGGCCGCTCCGGCAGCAGCGGCGGGCCGTAGCCGGTGCCGAACGCAACGCCGGAGTCCCCGCGCGCCCATTCGCGCCACTCCTCGTCGATCACGGCGAGCTTCTTGCCGAACACCTTCTCGCCGATCGCGTCGACCTCCTCGAGCGTCGGGATCGGCTTCTTGTCGTCCGGCAGCGCCAGGAAGAAGTCGAGCCACTTCTCCGGGTAGGCGGCCATCGCCCACGTCGTGAAGCTCCACGCCTTGAGGCGGCAGTCGTTGCGGTACTTGGCCAGGCGCTCGCGCGGCACCTGGTTGAGCGCCCAGTCCTGGTTCGACATCGCCTGGTCGCGCACGGCACGCAGCCACCAGTTGGTCGACTCCGGCAGGTTGTTCTCGCGATCGCCGACCGTGCCTTCCGGCAAGGCACCCCAGCGGCTGATCGACGTGTACTGCATGTACCACGTGACCGCGTGGATGATGCCCTGGCTCAGGCCCTGGTTGCGGTTGGGCTGCCCTTCGGTGGCGCGGCTGATCAGGCCGTCCTGGAACACGTAGGCGATCATGCTGTCGTGGATCTGCACCGGCATGATCTTCGACTGCAGCGTGGCGACGCCGCCGTCGGCGAGGCGCCAGTCGGTGTTGACGAACTGCATCGCCTTCTCGACGGTGCCGTCGTCCTTCCACACGTGCGGGTTCGCCTTCAGGAACTCCTCGCGCTCGCGCGGCGTCCAGACGAACGCGCGCCACGCCCAGGTCTTGCTCGCCTTCTCGACGAACAGCAGTTCCTTGGCCTTCTTCTCGCCGAGCAGGAAGACGCCGAACTCGAGCGCGCGCTCGCCCCACTTGACCGCGTTGTCGGCGTTCTCCTGGGTGCCGCGCGTCCACACCGTGAAGTGCTCCGACTTGGCGCCGTGGATCTCGAAGCTCGGCTTCTTCA
>JBILEY010000006.1:0-31357 GCA_044351865.1 Planctomycetota bacterium
CAGCGCGTGCGGCCACCGGCGTTGACGTTCACCGAGCTGCGCACGATCACCGACGTCAGCGGCAGCCCGCCGATCAGTCCGCAGACCATGTTGCCGACGCCCTGCGCGACCAGTTCGCGGTTGGGATGCGACGGCCGCCGCATCGGATCGAGCTTCTCGGTCGCCTCGAGGTTCAGCAGCGTCTCCAGCGACGCGACGATCGCCAACGTCACGCCGGAGATCCAGATCGCCGACTCGCCGATGCGCGCGAACGCGGGGGCCTGCAGCAGGTCGCCGAGGCCGAGGCCGTTGGCGCCGAGCACCGGCACGGCGACCAGGTGGGACGGGTCGATCGCCAGCGGCGACCCCAGCAGCACGAACACTTCGTTGATCGCGACGCCGAACAGCACTGCCACCAACGGCCCGGGCACCAGCGACTTCTTCAGCCGCGACTTGTCCCACGCGACCAGCAGCGCGAGCGAGGCGAAGCCGACGATCGCCGCCCCCGGCAGCAGCCGCTGCAGCGCGGTCGACAGCGCGGTGAAGGTGTTGTCACCGTCGCGCTGCACGAACGACTCGTCGCCTTCGGGGTCGGCGTCGTGGCCGACCAGGTGCGGGAACTGCTTCAGGATGAGCAGGATGCCGATCGCCGCCAGCAGGCCCTTCAGCACGTTGTTCGGCACGAAGTTGGCCACCTGGCCACCGCGCAGCAGGCCGAGCACCAGCTGCAAGGCACCGGCGATCATCACCGCCAGCAAGAAGGCTTCGAAGCTGCCGAGCGACGCGACCTGGGCGACCACGATCGCCGCCAGGCCGGCCGCCGGGCCGGACACACTGACCGGCGACGAACTCAGGGCCCCGACGACCAAACCGCCGACGATGCCCGAGATCAGGCCGGACATCAGCGGCGCGCCCGACGCCAGGGCGATGCCCAGGCACAGCGGCAGGGCGACCAGGAAGACGACGAGGCCGGCGATCAGGTCGCGGCCCATAGTGTGCGGTGCAGCAGACGCGGGAGGGTTCGTGGCGGTGGTCATGCAGTGGGCGAGGCTGTCCCGGGAGGATCGAGGTTAGGCGGCTACGAACTCGTGCGCAGCGTCATCCTCAAGAAAAATTGAGCTACCTTGATACGCCCCTGATCCACCGCCGGCGACGCCCCGTCACGGCCCGTAGGCCAGCCGCAGCACCCGCACGCCATCGGGCGATCGCGTGACGACGAACAGCCCGTCGAACGCGTCGTCGGCGACCTTCACCTCGCCGCCACCGAGTGCGGCGACCAGCGCCGGCAACGTGTTCGAGTGGCCACAGACCAGCACTGTCTGCCCGGCCGGCAGGCGCTTCAGCGTGCGCGCCAGCGCCGCGCTGTCCGCCGCCTTCGCCACCGTCGGCTGCAGCCCGCGCGCCGCGCACAATGGCGCCACCGTCAGCGCCGTGCGCCGGTACTCACTGTGCCAGACCGCGTCGATCGGCACCGAGCCAAGCGTGCGCACCAGCGCCTCGGCCCGCGCGCGACCGGCCTCGGTGAGTTCGGGATCGTCGCCCTCGGCGCCCTTCTCGGCGTGCCGCACCAGGATCACCGTCGTCGCCGTCGACGGCAGGCCGTCGGTGAACGCGCGGATGCGCTGCGCGAACGCCGCCGCCAGGTCGTTCGGCATCGGGATCGACAGGTCGTACAGCTGCAGCACCCAGCGCCCAGAGCGCCGCACCAGCACGCCGCTGCCGCGGCAGATGCCGTAGCCGTCGTTGTCGAGCAGTTCGTCGAAGCACGCGTGCTCGCCGTCGGCGAGCACGGTGACGTGGCGCTGCAACGGCACGTAGGTCCACGCCTCCGGCCGCTGGAAGTAGGGCAGCGCGAAGCGGCGGAACTCGGCGCCGGTCCAGCGCTCACTCGCGTCGGTGCCGAGGAACACCGCGTCGTCGGGCAGCAGGGCGAAGTAGCGATCCTCGTCGCCGTTCGCCGCCGCATCGTGGAAGTCGTCGAGCGCCTGCGCGATCGCCGCCGCCGGTCCCGCCAGCGCGCGCGCTGTGTGCAGCGCCGCGAAGTGCCGCTGCTGCGCCGCCGCGTCGGCGTCGGCGAGCACGGTGATCGTGCGCGCCGGCAAACGCCGTAGGCCTGCCAGCTCAGTCTCGGGCGCCGCCGTCAGCAGCGTCACGCTCTGGAACTGGTGGCGATGCGCCAGCACCAGCGCCGCCGTGCCGACGACGTCGTCGGTCGTCGCCGCATGCAAGCCGCCGCCGGCGATGCGATGCGTGCGGCGCAGTTCCGCGAACCAAGGGCCAAGGCGCTGCCCTGCCGCGGCCGCAGGCGCCATCGCCGGAGCCACGACGACGTAGCCAGCGCGCGCCGCATCGACGCCGACCGCGGCGATCGAAGCCCGCGCCGCCGCGAGGTCGCCGCCGCGCGACCACAGCACCAGCAGCGGCGCCCACGCCTTGCCGTCGTGGCCCGCAGGATGCTGCACGACCATCGCTGGCCCGACACCCGCCGGCACTTCCTGCAGCGGCGGCAGTTCCTGCGCCGGCACGAACGCGGCCAGCACGACGAACAGCGGAGCGATCCGAGCGACGAGGTTGAGGAGCCAGCGATGCATGCGCGCTGGTCTACCCGCCGCCTAGCCGCCCGACCACGTCCGCGCCGCCAGGATCGCCGCCTGCTGCGCCGCCGGCAGCCGCGCGGCGAGGAACGGGTAGAGCATGTTGCGCTCGCGCAGGTCGTGATGGAGCAGCAGGTTCTTGAACGTCGCCTGGCGATCGAGCAGCTCGAGCAGCAACGCGTCGTCGGGTCGTTGCCGCAGCGCGTCGACGCGCTGCACGAACTCGTCGACGAACTTGTGCAGGTTCTGGTGCTCGCCGCGAAACAACCGCGTCGGCGCATCGGTCGCGTCGCCGCCGAGCCGTTCGTAGTGCGGCAGCACATGGCGCTCCTCGTCGTCGACGTGCGCCAGCAACTGCGTGCGGAAGTGCTGCAGCGTGCTCGCCGCGCGCGCGAAGTCGCGGTCGAGCAGGGCCACCTGATGCGCGAACAGCGACTGCCCGAGGTCGTCGTGCAGCGCCATCATCGCCACCGCCAACGTCGTCGTCATCGTGCGCAGACTACGCCGGCGCGCCCCCACGCAACCATGCGCACGACCACGGCCTCACTTGCCCTTGCCGTCCTTCGCTTGCTTCGGCTCCGGGACCTTGACGCGCACGGCTTCGTCGCCGAACGCCAGCTCGACGACGAGCTCGCCCTTGGCGAGGCTCGCCTTCAGGCTCTCGAGCTGTTCGCGCTTCGCCGGCTTGTCGAGCGTCAGCGCTTCGACCGTGCCGGCGAAGCCGTCGGCCGCCGCCGCCGCCGGCGCCGCCGCGCCATGGCGATCCTTGGTGTCGGCGGTGCCCCACGGCACCAGCTTCACGTCGTCCTTGCCGAGCACGAGGTTGAACGCGTTCTCGTCGTCCTTCTGCAGCACCGCGACCGGCACCGGCTTGTCGCCGCGCGCCGCCAGCAGCGACGCGGGCAGCGAGAACACCGTCAGCTTCCAGGCGCCGGCCGGCACCGTCTTGCTGCCAGGAAACGTCATCGCGCCCGACCACTCGTTCTCGCCGAACTGCACGACGAGCTTCGCCGCCTGCGCCGACGCCTTGGCGGCGCCGTCCTTCTGCCAGTCGATGATCAGCTTCTTGCCCGGCTTCGCCGCCTTGCCGAGCGGCCCCTCGACGCGCAGACCGTCGCCCGACACCAGCGCGCACTTGTCTTCGGCAGTGCGCTGCAGCTGCACTTCGTAGGCGCCCGGCGCCACCACCGTCTCGCCGACGATCGCCGGCATCGACAGCCGCAGCACCGTCTGCTGGTTGCCGCCGAGGCGCCACGCGTTGCCGACCGGCAGCTCGGCGAGTGTGTGCTTGCCGACCGGCACCGAGCCGTAGTCGATCGAAGCGCTGCGCTTCTGCCACTCGAACGTGGGCTTCTGGGCCGACAGGGTCGCGGCGAGGGCGAAGAGGACGGGTAGTGCGATGCGGAGGCTCATGCGGCGTGGCTCGATGGAGTCGGCAGGCGACAGACGATGCGAACGAGATGGAAGCAGGGCGAGGACCAGACCACCACGCCCCCGCCCGAAACGGTGCCGGGGACGACCAACGGTCTCACTTCAGCAGGTACCGCGGCCCCTGCTGCACGAACAGGAATGGGTAGTCCCGAGCGAGGTCCTCGAGGACATCGACGATCTCGACCCGGGTGGCTCCCGACGGCGACTGGATCGTGAGTCGGTGGTGGCCACCCAGGGCGAAGCCCGGCCCCAGGAGCGGGAACACGTTCAGACCGAACGAGTGCCCGCGTTGGATCGTGTAGGTGTCACCTTGGTGCACCGATCGGTGCCTGGGCACGAGTTCGACGAAGGCTGCGGGGACCAGATGGAGGGCGAGAACCAGCGCCAACATCCGCAGCGCGCCACGACGGCCGAGCCGGCTCGTGCCGGAGACGCCTCGCGAACCCGACGCGGGGGCGTTGCGCAGCCGCGCCGGCATGGCCAGGCGAGCCCAGCGGCCATACAGCCGAGCGCCCACCTGCCGCACGTTCACCGCCCCTCACCCGTCGCAGCGGTCAGGATCGCGCCGAAGACGAGCTTCGCGGTGCCGAGCGGCTGGCCGCGATACGTGGCGTCGATGCCGCACAGCACGATGCGGCCCTTGCCGACGTGCGCGCACAGCACCGCGGCCTTGTCGCGCAGGTGGTCTTCGCCGATCGCCCAGCCGCTGACCAGCGTGTCCTGCTTGCGGTAGCGCGCGACGACGTCGATGCGCGCGTTCGCTTCGGTGACCTGCAGCGGCAGCGAGTCGCCGTCGACCATCGCCGCGAGCTCGGGCGAACAACCGCGCGCGATCGGGTGCTGGGTGTCGACCTCGATCGCCAGCAGTGAACCGGGCACGTAGTACTCCTCGCGCCGCGCGCGCCGCGTGCCGCCCTCGGCGGTCTCGTCGGCGACGTACACCCCGACCTGCACCGGCAGGCCGAAGTGGCGCACGACCTTGTCGACCTCGCCGCCGAGCGCGATCAGCGTGCCGCCCTGCTCGACGAACGTGCGCACCGCCGGGATCGCCTTCTCGCCGGTCAGCCGCGTCGAGCGCGACTCGAGGTTGCTCCAGTCCTCGAACGGCGGCAGCGCCGCCTTCAGTTCGGCGAGCTTGACCTCGTCGCGGCGCTGCGCGGCGCGCTGCAGGTCGCGCGGGCCCGGCAGGCCGGTGTGGAACACCAGCACGTCGAAGTCGCGCCGCAGGTCGCCGGCCTCGACGCGGTCGCCCCACACCTGCTGCACCGGGAAGCCGAACTCCTGCAGCAGCCACTGGTCCCAGCCGGTCGGCATGTGGCCGCCGAAGACGTCGAACAGGCCGAGGCGCACCGCCGGCTGCAGCGCGTGGGAAGCACCGCCGCCAGGCACTTCGCGGGCATGCACGCCGAGCTGCTGCGCCGCGGTCGCCAGGATCGAGGTGGCCTCCGGCGACTGCTCGACGCGGTAGGCAGCGCGGCCATCCCAGCGCACCGGCACACCGGCGGCGAGCAGACGGTTGACGGCGACCACCGTGTGGCTGTCGCGCGCGTCGAGCTGCCACGCGGACAGCGCGCGCGAGCGGGGCTCGGGCTGCGGCGCCGGCGCGAACACTTCCGGATCGACCACGTCGAACGGCCCGTCGAGCGCCTCGAACGTGCGCTCGACCTGCACGTCCATCTGCATCGCCAGCGTCCAGCCGGCGGCGTCGTACGGCGCGACCGGCTTGCCTTCCTTGACGTCGTTCGGATGCCATTGCGGCTCGAACTGGTCGAGCACGTGCGCGCGGTAGGCCTGGTCGCACTTCACCACCAGCGAGCCCGCCGGCATCGACGCTCCGTTCATGACGAACGGCTGCCGCGCACGCAGCACGGTGACGCCGCAGCGGTGCAGTGCGCGCGCCATGCGCATCGCCGCCGCCCAGTCCGGCTGGTCGCTGCGCAGCACGTAGGCGCGCGGATCGCGCAGGTGCGGGTCGCTCCACACCGAGGCCGGCTCGTCGCGGCGGCGCGCCGCTTCGACCAGTGCCGGCGTCGACGTCCAGTGGTCGCGGCGACCGCGCGCGATCGCGCGCGTCGCCATCGTGTGCATGTCGCGCAGCAGTTCCTTCCGGTAGCGCGCGGCGTAGTCGAGGATCGCGAAGTTCGCCGTCTGCAGGTACTCGACCGTCTGCCGCGCGTGCCAAAGCTGGGCTGGCACTGGGTCCGGGTAGTCGCCGGTCGACAAGCGGCGGTCGAGCGGCTGCTCGATGCGGGTCGGCTCCGGCCGGCCGAACGCCTCGGTCAGGATGCCGATGACGTTGTGGAAGTAGTTGGTCGAACGCAGGCCGCCGTTCCACCAGCCGGAGTAGGGCGCACCGCCGCGCGAGATCACGCCGGGCTTCTGCTCGGCGGCGAAGCGCTGGTTCATGTGCGCGCTGACGATCTCGATGCCCCGGATCACCATCGGATCGACGAGGTAGTTGTGCGGATCGCGGAACGGCGGCGTGAAGAGGATCGTGTTCGCCGGCGCCGTCTGGTGGTGGTTGTAGACGATCTGCGGGCACCACTCGCGGTAGAAGACGCGGTTGGTGTTCTGCGCCTCGAGCTGGTTGCAGGCGTAGAAGTCGCGGTTGTTGTCGTGGCCGATGTAGCGCTGGTAGAGCACTGGGATGGTCATGCTCTGCGTCGCACGGTAGGCGTTGGCCACCAGCTCGTAGCCGTCGGGGTTGACCGGGCACGCCAGCAGCACGACCTCGTCGAGGATGCGGCGCACCTCCTCGTCGTCGCGCGCGTTCATCTGCCAGACCAGCTCGACGATGTTCTGCCCGGCGATCGCCTCGGTGCTGTGCAGGCCCGCGTCGATCCAGACGAACGCGCGGCCCTCGGCGGCGAGCGTCTTGGCCTGGTCCTGGTCGACGCCTTCGCCGCGCGCCAGCATCGTGCTGATGGTGCGCAGCCGTTCGAGCCGCGCCAGGTTCTGCGGCGAGCTGACCACCATCATCAGCATGCGCTGGCCGTAGCTGGTGGCGCCGATGTCGACGATGCGCATGCGATCGCTGCGCTCGGCGATGGTGCGGAAGTAGCGCACCATGTCGCTGTAGTTGCACAGCCGATAGTCGGCGCCGACCTCGTGGCCGAGGAACTCCTTCGGCGTCGGGATCTGGGCGGCGAGTGCGGCGGCGATCGCCAGCGGGGCGAGCCAGCGGAACGGGGCGACGGAGCGGAGGGCGGCCATGGGAGAGGCGCGCATGCTAGGGTGCGAAGGCGCAGCACCACGGACGTGACGAAACCTGGACGACTCGGGCGCGGGCCCGAGCAGCAGCACGGTCTCGTTGCCGGCGAAGCCACTCACCAGCAGCACCGGCCGTTCCCGCTTCGCGAAGGGGCCCGGTCGGCGGAGCTACTCCTTGGCCCGTGCGGGGCGCACGGGTTGGTCGGGGGGATGGTTCCCACGATCGAAGTCGATGCGGAAGCGGCTGCCGCCCTCGCGCTCGATCTGCAGCACGCCGTCGATCTGGCGCACGAGGCTCGTGATCATGCGGAAGCCGAGTCCGCGCGCGCCGCCGGCGGCGACGTCGACGCCGGCCGGCAGGCCGCGCCCGTCGTCGGCGACCTCGAGGCAGACCAACCGTTCGTCGACGGCGACGAGGCGCACGTGCAGGTTGCCACCGTCGCGGCCGGCGAACGCGTGCTTCAGCGCGTTGGTGACCAGCTCGTGCACGATCAGGCCGACCGGGATCGCCACCTGCACGTCGAGCATCAGTGGATCGGCGTGCACGTGCACGCGCACGTCGGAGCGGTTCGGCAGGTACGAACGCGCCAGCATCGGCACCAATTCGCGCACGTAGTCGCCGACGTCGAGCGACGCCAGGTTGCCGGCCGAGTAGAGCTTCTCGTGGATCAACGCCATCGTGCGCACGCGCGTCTGGCACTCTGCGAACAGCGCTCGATGGCGTTCGTCGGCGACGTCGTGCGACTGCAGGTTGAGCAGGCTGGACACCACCTGCATGTTGTTCTTGACGCGATGGTGGATCTCGCGCAGCAGCGTCTCCTTCTCGCGCAGCGAGCCGCGCAGCATCTCCTCGCTGCGCTGGCGCGGCGTGATGTCGACGATCGCCGCCAGCACGAACGTGCCCTCGGGCGTGCGGATCGGATTGAGGCCGATCTCGATCGGCACCTCGCTGCCATCGCGCCGCAGGCCGAACAGGTCGCGGCCGGCGCCCATCGCGCGCACCACCGGATCGACGAAGTAGCCGCGGCGGTGTGCCGGCGGCTCGGCGCGGAAGCGTTCGGGCACCAGCTGCTCGACCGAACGACCGACCAGTCCGTCGGGGGCGTAGCCGAACAACCGGCACGCTTGCACGTTGGCGAGACGCACGACGCCGTCGCCGGCGACGAGCACCATCGCACTCGGCGAGGCGTCGAAGATCTGGCGCAGCATGTCGGCCGACGGCAGGTCGCCGGCCGGGTCACGAGTCGGTTCCACGGTTCCTCCGGATCCCTGAGACGGGTCATGTGAACCCAACCCGCGCATCCTGACCATCCCCGCCACGAAGTAGGGCGGGGCTCGTAGCACGCCGCCATCGCATCCGACGACCCGACACGCGACGATCCCCCCCACGTAATGCCCCACCCCGCCGCATCCGACTCCCTGCAGCGTTCGACCGACGTCCTCGTGCTCGGCGGCGGCTTCGCCGGCACCCGCTGCGCGCAGCGCCTGGAACGCCTGCTGCCGAAGGACACGGTGGTGACGCTGGTCAGCAGCGAGAACTACTTCGTGTTCCAGCCGCTGCTGCCCGAGGTCGTCGGCGCCAGCCTGTCGCCGTCGCACGTCATCAGCCCGCTGCGCCACCTGCTGCGCCGCACGCAGGCCGTGCGCGGCGAGGTCGCGGGCATCGAGCTGGCGGCACCCGGCAGCGACCACGCCGGCACCGTCACGGTGACGGCCGAGGGCGTCGACGAACGCGTCACCTACCGCGCCCGCCATCTCGTGCTGGCGCTCGGTTCGGTCGTCGACGTGCGACGCATCCCCGGCATGGCCGAGCACGCGCTGCTGATGAAGAACGTCGCCGACGCGCTGACCCTGCGGCACACGATCATCACCCGCCTCGAACGCGCGGTGCTCGAGCCGGACCCGGCCGAACGCGCGGCGATGCTGACGTTCGTCGTCGTCGGCGGCGGCTTCTCCGGCGTCGAGACCGCGGCCGAGGTCCACGACCTGGTGCGCGGCGCCCGCCGCTACTTCCCGGCCCTCGCCGGCGATCCGCATCGCGTCGTCTGCGTGCACTCGCGCGATCGCATCCTGCCCGAGCTCGACGAACGGCTCGGCGCCCACGCGCTGCGCGTGCTGCAGAAGCGCGGGGTCGAGTTCCGCCTGTCGGCGCGCACGCGCGCGGCGTCGCGCGAAGGCGTCTACCTCGAGGGCGGCGAACTGATCGCGTCGCGCACGATCGTCTGCACCGTCGGCAACGCGCCGCACCCGGCACTCGCCGCCATGGCCCGCCCCGAGGACGGCCGCGTCGTGACCGACGAGTTCCTGCACGTCGCCGGCCGCGACCGCGTCTGGGCGCTCGGCGATTGCGCCGTCGTCGCCGACGGCCATGGCGGCGTGTCGCCGCCGACCGCGCAGTTCGCGACGCGCCAAGGCGACGTCGCCGGCGCCAACATCGCAGCCGCCATCGCCGGCCGCCCGCTGCGCACGTTCCGCCACAAGAGCCAGGGCCAGCTCGCCACGCTCGGCCACCTGAACGCCGTCGCCGCGCTCGGTCGGCTGCGCATCACCGGCTTCCTGGCCTGGTGGCTGTGGCGCACGATCTACCTGCTCAAGCTGCCGCGCTTCGACCGCAAGCTGCGCGTCGTCATCGACTGGACGCTGAATCTGTTCTTCCCGCGCGACCTGAACGCGCTGGCGCTGCAACCGTCGCAGGGCCACGCCGCGATCCACCTCGAAGCCGGCGAAGTGCTGTTCCAGCAGGGCGACCCGAGCGCCACCTTCTACGTGATCGAGACCGGCAAGATCCTGCTCAGCCGCTGCGACGAGAGCGGCTGCGAAGTCGCCAACGACACGCTCGGCGCCGGCGAACACTTCGGCGAAGGCTCGCTGCTGCGACGCAAGGTGCGCGCGACGACCGCCGTCGCCGTCGAGCCGACGCGTGTGCTGGCGTTCCCGGCGCGCGAGTTCGCGACGCTGACGCGCTGCTTCTCCGGCCTGCGCAAGCTGCTCGACGCGACGTCGCGGCGCTTCCAGCCGGCGAAGGCGATCCTGCCGGCGTGGGTCACGCCCGACCGCCTGCGCGAACCGGTGCGCACGGTGATGACCTCACCGGTGCTGACGATGCCGCCGACGGCGACGCTGCAGGACAGCATCCAGACGCTGCTCGACCGCCGCATCAACGCGTTCCCGCTGGTCGACGACTCCGGGCACATCGCCGGCATCGTGACCAGCACCGACGTGTTCGCGGCGCTGCGCAGCGACGTCGACCTGAAGCAGCCACTGCACACGATGGCGACCAGGAGCGTGCAGTGCGTCGAGGCCGAGGCGCCGATCGAACGCGCCGTCGAGATCATGCGCCGCCGCGACGTGAAGCACGTGGTCGTCGTCGACGCCGAGCGCCGCGTCGTCGGCATCGTGTCGATCAAGGACGTGCTGCGCCTCGTGCTCGCGCACGCGCCGGGCGCGGCGGCGGCAACCGCGACGCGCTGAGCGAACCGCCACCGCGCCGGTCGCCGGTGATCAGCCGCCGGCCGAGGTCATCGAGCCGCCAGGCTCAGCCGCCGGCCAGCAGCGCGTCGAGCGCGTGCTCGCGGATGCCGAAGAACGCGCGGAACGCGTCGATCGCCGCCTTCGCCGCCGCCCGTTGCGCCTCGTTCGGCGGCGTCGCCGCCTTCACCGCCGCCAGCATCAGGTTCTTGCCGGTGTGCTCGCCGTCGACGAACTCGATCGCCTTCGTGCGGTAGCCCGCCCACTCGAGCACCAGCGTGCGCAGGCCGTCGGTGGCCCACTCCGCCATGCGCTCGGCGAACAACCCGTGCGCCAGCACCGGCGCCAGCGGCTCGGGCTTGCCGAGTTGCGGCCGCACCTGCTGGTGGCAGCACGGCGCCACGACGATCACGCGCGCAGAAGCCCGCACGCCGCGGGCGATGGCGTGGTCGGTCGCGGTGTTGCACGCATGCAGCGCGATCAGCACGTCGACCTGCGCCAACGGCACGTGCTCGATGTCGCCGGCGGCGAACGACAGCCCCGTCGCCGCCACTTCGGCGACCAGCTTGTTCGCCTGTTCGACCAGATCGGCGCGCGCCTCGACGCCAGTGGCCCGCACTGGCCGCCGCAGCACGTTCGCCACGAGGTGCCACGCCGCGAACGTCAGGTGGCCTTTGCCGCAGCCGGCGTCGACGATCGCCAGCGGCACGTTCGCGTCGTCGGCCCGATCGAAGCCCGCATCGCGTGCGAGGTGCGACAGGATCTCGGTGTAGCGCTCGAGCTGCTGCAGCTTGTGCGCCAGGTGCGGCCGCGCCTTGCCGTCGGCGCCGACCAGGCCGAGGCCGAACAACCACGGCTGCGCCGCACTGCCGAGCAGCGTCCACTTGTCGGCGTCGTGCGCACGCGGCGGCGGCGCCTTCGTGCTCGGCTTGTGGCGGATCAACTTGCCGTCGCCGTCGTCTTGCTGCAGCTGCCAGTCGGCCGTCGTCGTCGCCAGCATCGCCCCGCGATACTCGCGCCGCAGCTTCTGTTCGACGAACGCCAGCGCCTCGGGGAACGCCACGTTTTGCGTCGTGTCGCGCCGCTGCTCGCGCAGCGTGAACGACAGGTGCCGCTGCCCCTTCAATTCGATCAGCTTGGCGACGATCCGCTGCACGGGCTCGTCCGCGCGGCGCGGCGACGACAAGGTGAGGCGGACGAAGCTGTCGTCGGCGCAGCTCTTGGCGAGGTGTTGGAGGAACGAGGGGAGTGCGGGCACGGTCGAGCGATGATGCGAGGGCCAAGGGTCCGGCACAACGACGGGGCCGGGCGTTCGCCGCCGTGCATCCCAGCCGCCGCCGCGACGAACACCGCCCGCATGGACGACCTGTCGACCGCCGGTTCCTTCGTCGTGCTCGGTGCCACCGGCGCCGTGGGCCAGCGCCTCGCCCAACGCCTGCACGCGCGCGGCGTCAAGCTCGTGCTGCTGGCGCGCGACGAAGCGCGGCTACACGAAGTCGCTGCCCCGCTCGGTGCCCGCACCGCCCTGCTGCCGGCGCTCGATCCGGCGAGCGTGCAGCAGGCGCTGCGCACCGCCTGCGCGGATGGCCCAGTCGCCGGCATCGCCCACTGCGTCGGTTCGCTGCTGCTGAAGCCCGCCGCGCGCACCACGCCGCAGGAGTGGAACGAAGTGCTCGAGACCAACCTGTCGTCGGCGTTCGGCGTGACGATGGCGGCGCAGGAACTGCTGCCGAACGGCGGTTCGGTGGTGTTCTGCAGTTCGGTCGCCGCCAACCTCGGCCTCGCCAACCACGAAGCGATCGCCGCCGCCAAGGCCGGCCTGATCGGCCTCGCGCGCGCCGCCGCCGCGACGCACCTGCGCCGCCGCATCCGCTTCCACTGTGTCTCGCCCGCCCTCGTCGACAGCCGCATGACCGCGAGCCTGCTCGAACGCGCCGGCATGCGCGACGCTGCCGCCAAGCAGAACCCGTCGGGACGCATCGGCACGCCGGACGATGTCGCGCGCGCGCTCGAGTTCCTGCTCGATCCGGCGAACGACTGGATCGACGGCCAGGTGCTCGGCGTCGACGGCGGCTTCGGCGTGCTGCGCGGCCTCGGCTGAGTTCGCAGCAGCCACGAAGTTGCCGACACGGCCAGCGCGCGCTCCGATGCCGCGATGCTCGCGATGTCGACGGAGATGGTCGGGACCCTGGTCTTCGCCGGCGGCGCCCTGCTCGGCTGGGCTTTCGCGACCGCCGCGCGGCGACAAGACCACAAGACGTTCGTGCTGGCGCGCGCGCCGGGCCTGCCGATCCGCTCGCTGAGCGCGCACGACGATGCGTGGCTGCGCGGCGTCGTGCATGCGCACGGGTCGCTGCTGCGCTGCCCGTGGTTCGACATCGACTGCGTCGCCTTCCGCTACGAGCGCGAACGCAAGCACACGATCACGGAGAAGGACAGCGACGGCAAGACACGCACGCGCACCGAGTGGCGCACCGAGAAGAGCGAGAGCGAAGCCGTCGCGTTCGAACTCGACGACGGCCAGCGCCTCGTCGTCGACCTGCCCGCCGGCAGCAACGAGGCGATGCGCAGCACGGGCTACGACCACGAATGGACCGACGTGCGGCACTCGGCGCACGTGCTCGAGCCCGGCACCGAGGTCAGCGTGCTCGGCGTCAAACGCGACGACGGCACGTTCGGCCCGCTCGCCGAGGTGCCGCTGCTGGTGACGCGGCAGCTGCGCGAACAGCGCGTGCAGAGCTCGGCGCGCAGCGAGAACTGGCTGCTGTTCTTCGCCATGTTCTTCCCGTTCGCCGGCCTCACCGTCGCCGGCGGCCTGTGGACCGGGGCGCAGGACGTGCTCGGCTGGCTGATCGCCGTGCTGATCGGCCTGCTGGTGCTGGTGCCGCAATGGTGGCTGCTGACGCACAACCGCCTCGTGCGCCTCCGCCAGCAGGTTCGCGCGACGCAGCAGCAGATCGCCATCGAACTGGCGCAGCGCGCGACGCTGGTGCCGAACCTCGTCGAGGTCGTGAAGGGCTACGCGGCGCACGAACAGGAGCTGCTGACCGGGCTCACGGCGATCCGCAGCGGCGGCGACGTCGACAGCAAGGTGCGCGGCGAACTCGCGGCGGTGACGGCGACACGTTCGATGCTGTTGCTGCACGAGCGCCATCCGAACCTGAAGAGCGATGCGCTCTATCGCGACCTGCACGAGCGGCTGTGGGCGATCGAGGAGAAGATCGCGCACGCGCGGTCGATGTACAACGACGTCGTCAGCGAGTGGAACACCCGGCTCGAGCAGTTGCCGTCGTCGTTCGTGGCGAGTGCGAGCGGCTGCAAGCCAGCGGCGCTGTTCGCGGCGGAGTGCGAAGAAGCGCGGCCGCCGCGCCTGGGATGAAGGACGAGACATGACGAGCTACGACTGGAACTCGGCCCCGCTGCCGCCGTTCGTCCGCCGGACCGACGGACGGCTCCATGGCGAGATCGATCGCGACGCACTCGCGCGAACCCTGCGCGATGCGCCCGTCCGCGGCGAAGTGCGCACCCGCATCGTGGGGCCGCACGACCTGCACGTCTTCGAGCAGCGCCGGCGCCAGCGGATCGTGCGCAGCGCCGCCGCCATCCCGGCCGACTACTTCGTCTTTGCGAGCGGCGAAGCACCGCATCGCGCCATGACCAAGCTCGGCGGGGTGCCGTTCCTGCCGGCGTCGATGCCGTGGCCACGGCGCCGCGGCACGGTCGGCGACTTCTACGCGCAGCTCAGCTTCGTCGATTCGAAGGACCTGCTGCCGTCGCTGCCCGGCGACGTGCTGCTGGTGTTCCGGTTTCACGACCTTCCGGACGTCACCAGTCGGCAGGACGAGCTCTATGGCTTCGTCTGGGTCGATTCGTCGGAGCGCCGCCCGATCGCCCCCGCGGACGTGCAACGGTCGCAGACCTGCGCGGAAGGTGACACCTGGGCCACGATGCACGGCTACCGCGTGCGCACGTTCGACGACCCGAGCCAGCTCGAGCTGCTTCGCGCGAAGCAGATCGAAGACGTGGAGCTGCTGACCGGCGAAGCGACGAAGGTCGGTGGGGCGCCGAACGACTGCCAGTCGATCTGGCCGCCGGAGGTGCCGGCCGACTACCGGTTCCTCGGCCAACTGACCGCGGTCTTCCCAGCGGTCGGAGTGCCGTTCCCGGTCGTCGACCGGGAAGCGCCGCTCGGTCCCCGCGATTTCGCGGAGCGAGAACGGCTCTGCAGCGGGCCCGGCGCCGGCATCACGTGCCTCTACCTGGACTCGCACGGCGAGGTGCGGGTGTACTTCAGCGAGGGCTGAACCGTCGCGTCAGGCACGCGTCGTTCGCGCGCATCGCATGCCGCGAATCCCACTCGCCGTCGCTTGCCTGTTCCTCGTCGCCGCCTGCGCCGCACCGCCGCGACTGCAGCTGCCGACGGTCGGCACGGTCGGCGACCTGCCGCCGGCCACCGACACGCTGACCCTCGAAATGCAGCGCGACGGCACCTTGTCGTGCGATGGTCGAACGGTGTCGCTCGCCGAGTTGGCGGCGCTCGTGGAACGAGAAGCAGCGACGCGCCTCGGGAAGAAGATCCAGTTCCTGCAGACGAGCGACCTGAAGGTGGTCATCGCTGCTGACGGCGAACTGCCGTTCGGTGCCCTGGCGCCGGTGCACGTCGTGCTGTTCCGCAGCAATCCGGCGGTCTACCAGGTCTTCTACGCCGTGCGCAGCGAGAGCGACGGCGAACCGGGTGCCCTGGCACTGTTCCTGCCGCACGACATCGGCGGCCACCTTCTACCTTGGCGCGTGCCGGTGCCGATCCGCGTCGGCGCCGATGCTGGTGCTTCGGCGCCGGCCGCTCTGTTGCCGCACGTCGCCGATCTGCTGCGCACGAGTCGAGAGGGCTTCCAGCCGCCGGTGGCGGTAGCGGCAGCAAACGACCCCCACTTCGCCTTCGTGCTACGGGTCGCCGACGCCATCCTGCGCGCGGGCACGGACGATGTCGTGCTCGAGTGGCTGCAGGGGATGCCTGACAGTCGCTTCGAGCGCGACACGTCGCGGAGCATGGTGGATCGCGTACGAGCGATCGGGCCAGTGCAGCAGGCGACGAGCATCCGCTTCGGCGATGAGCAGCTGGCCGCGAAAAGCGGCACTCGCCCAGGCATCGCGATCGGTGAGAACACGACCACGATGGCCAGAACGCGTCGACGCGGACCGCTATGGCTCGGACGTCCACGACGACCACGCACACCCCATGTTCCGCGCCGCTGCCACCCTTCGCCCGCCAGCGAAGCGCGCCAACAGGGCGAGAGCGACCTAGGGAAACTGGCGCCGCTCCAGCAGCGGATCCGCGCCTCCGCGCGGGTGGCTCACTCAGCCTCGGAACCGCGCAGCGAACGCCGAGTAGGTCGACTTCGACTTCGACGAGTCGTAGATCGCGAACACCACACGATCGAAGGCGGACCGGAACTGCGGCGCGACCAGCCACGATCCGAAGGCATCCGCCACCTCCCCAGGGTCGTTGCGGAACACGCCACAGCCCCAGGCACCAAGCAGCAGGGTGCGGTGGCCGCGATCCGCAGCAACGGACAGCACATAGCCGGCACGGCGACGAAGTGTGGGCCTGATCTCACTTGCACGATCCGGTTCGCGATCGCGCACGACTCCGGCGTTGGGTGCGGGCGCGGTGACGACCGATGCGAGGAACAGGCAACTGGGCCGCTCGCGACCATCCACGCGAAACCAGGGCACGCGCGGCGAATGGATGAGGTGATCCGTGTAGAGGGCCGAAGCGCAGGCCCGATTGGCGACGTAGTAGGCCCGCTGGGTCAACAGGGTCGGAAAGAGGCCGGAGCAGCGGCACAGGTCCTCTTCCTGAGCCTTCGCTCCATTGAGGAATCCGCCACCTGGATTCCGCGCAGATGCGAAGTTGAGCAGCAAGAGATCGGACGAGCCTTCGTCTTGCACGAGCCGTCGCGCCGCCGTCTGGGTGGTTTCGGCAGTCACCTCGATCCGAGGACCAGCACCAGCCGTGACCGGTCGCGCCGCCAACAGTGAGCCCGCTTGGTCGGGCGTGTAGAGACGCGTTCCAGCCAGCGCGGCAGCTTGCGCGCTACGCAGTTCGATGAACCTTCCGTCAGGGCCTTCGAAGACCCCCGCGTCGAGCAGGGCAAGGGTCTCTTTGGCCTTGCCTTCCCTAGGGAGAACCATGGCTAGCTCCAGACCCGCTGCGTCACTTCGCCGGCTTCGGCTTCTGCGGCGCCGGCAGATAGTGCACGCCGTTCTCGCGCCGCGTGTTGTCGAGTGCGAACGCGTCGCGGTTGTTCAGGAAGTCGATCACGTACTTCGTCGGGATCGCGAAGTTCAGCCCCTGCAGCCCGGTGTAGCCCGAGCTGTTCACGCCCACCACTTCGCCGCGCAGGTTGAACAGCGGGCCGCCCGAGTTGCCGGGGTTGATCGGCGTCGTGATCTGGAAGTGGCAGCGCCCTTCGAACGTGCGGTTCGTGACGCTGATGATGCCGGTCGACACCGTGCGGTCGAGGCCGATCGGCGCGCCGATCGCGTAGACCGTGTCGCCGACCTGCATCGTCTCGCTGTCGCCGAGGAACACCGTCTTCAGCTTCAGGTCGCTCGGCGCCTCCATCTTGACCAGGGCGAGGTCCATGTGCGGGTTGATCGCCGCGACCTTGCACTTGCGCACCGTGCGCGGCTCGAAGCCGTTCTTGCCGAGCGAGTAGACGACGACGTCGACCTCGACCTCGCGCGCGACGACGTGGAAGTTGGTGACGACCCAGCCTTCTTCGTTGGTGACGAAGCCCGAGCCCTGGCCGCCGGCGGCCTCGATCTTGACCACCGCCTCGCCCATCACCTTGGCGCCTTCGGTGACCGAGCGCTCGGGCAGCTCGGCGCGCGCCCACAGCTTCTCGCGCACGATGCCGCCGGTGCGCTGGCCGTCGACGGTCTCGCGGCGGAGGACGGCGGCGGTCGGCACCTTCAGCACGTCGTAACCGACGTCGACGAAGACGTGCGTCTCGGTGGTGCGCAGCACCCGGCCCTGGATGCGGTTGCCGTTGCCGAGGTCGAGCACTTCGACGGCGTCGGCGCGCACCGGGGCCGGCTCCTGCTTGGCCGGGGCGGCGACCGGGGTCGCGGGGGCCGGAGCGGTCGAAGGGGCGGGATCCTGCCAGCAGAACAGCGTTGCGAGCGTTGCGACGAGCATCTGCGGAACCATAGATTGTCGGCCGGATGCTCGCCAAGGTTCCCGTCGCACTGTTCGCCGTCGCCGTTCCCCTGCTCGCCCAGGCCACGCCCCCGCCGATTCCCGCCGAACTGCGCGGGCGCTTCGGCTTCGACGGGCCGCTGGTCGTCAAGGTCGGCGACGGCCTCTACGACCTCAAGGTCGCCGACGTCGACGGCGACGGCCGCGTCGAGGCGGTCGCCATCGACTCGCGCCGAGCGCGCCTCGTCGCCGTGCGGGTGAAGGGCCGCGAAACCACGCTCGAGCCCGTGCCGACGAACGGCCAGGTCGGCGGCTATGCGTTCGCCGACGTGCACGGGGACGGCGTGCCCGACCTGCTGCTGGTCGACGGCCGCGGCCGCCTGACCGTGCGCCACCCCGGCAAGGAGCCGACGGGCGCGCCGATCGACCTCGGCCTCGGCGGCCGCGGCATCGTCATGCTGACCGGCGACCTCGACGGCGACCAGAAGGCCGACCTCGTCGCCGTCGGCCGCGGCAACCTGCGCTGGGTCACGCAGCTCGGCGGCACGCCGAAGCTGTCGCCGCTCGAGCCGACCGAGGAGAACTCGTTCGGCTTCCAGCTGACCGACGTCGACGGCGACAAGAAGCTCGACCTGATCGCGGTGTCGCCGGGCTCGAACATGAGCCTGCGCCTGCGCAGCGGCCGCGGCGACGGCACGTTCGGCCCGTGGCGCATCGTCGCCATGGAGGACCTGCGCGACGTGTTCCCGACCAGGCTGGCCGACGGCTCGCTGGCGCTCGGCACGATCGCCGGTGCTTTGCGCCGCGTATCGCTGCAGCAGTGGCACCAGGGTGGCGACCAGGCGGCGCTCGAGTGGTGGCCACTCGGCGAGAACCCGACCGGCAAGGCGCTGCCGTTCACCGTCGGCGACTTCGACAGCGACGGCGACACGGACCTGGTGCTGGTGCGGCCGGATCGCGCGCAGCTGGTGCTGCACGAATGGAAGGACGGCAGCTTCGTGCTGCGCACCGTGCCGACGCTCGCCGGCGTGGCGGCGTTGGCGATCGGCGACGTCGATCGCGACGGCAAGAACGACCTCGTGCTGGTCAGCCCGGAGGAGGACGCCGTCGGCTGGATGTCGGGAGCGCTGCCGATCGACACGTTCCCGGCCCTGCTGACCGGCGTCGACAAGCCGCTGACGGCGGCCATCGACCCGAACGGTGGCGTGCTGGTGCTCGCCCGCACCGAGAAGCGCGAAGGCCACCTGCACCGCCTGGTGCCGGGTCAGGAACCGCAGAAGGTCGCCGAGCTCGGCCGCGTGCCGGCCGACCCGACCCGGCTGCTGCTCGGCGACGTCGGCGATGCCGCCGGCCTCGAAGTGGCGTTCGTCGTGCCCGGCGAAGGCCTGCGCACGCTGACGCTCGGCGCCGACCCGGCGAAGGCGCCGAAGGGCAAGGAGAAGGAGGCCGCCGGCTTCACCAAGAAGCTCGACGACGGCGCCGTCGCCTTGTGCACCACCGGCGGCAGCCAGGCCCTGCTGGCGGTGCGCGAGCGCTTCGTCCGCACCTTCCGCGTCGACGACAAGGGCCTGGTGCGCGTGCTGGCCCAGGACAACGGCCCGGACGGGGTCACCGAACTGAGCCTGTGCGCCGACTGCGGCGACGGCCGGCGCCTCTACCTCGACAAGAAGACGAACAAGCTGATCCGCACCCGCCCGGACGGCGCGGCGGAAGCGGTCGAGGTCCCGGCGTTCGACTTCGTGCACCTGGTGCCGCACCAGGGCGGGGCCCTGCTGCTCGGCGCCCGCGGCGTGCTGCGCGTGCCGTTCGAGCGCGGCGCCGCCCTGAAGACGATCGCGACCCACGAACCGCCGACCGAGCGCACCTTCTACTGGACCGCACGCAGCGGTGACTTCGACCACGATGGCATCGCCGACCTGGTGGTCGTCGACCGCCACCTGCCCGGTGTGCAGATCCTCGCCGGCAGCGCTTCAGGTCTGGCCCGCGCTCTGGCGATTCCGGTCTTCGAAGCGCCCCCCAGTGAAGAACCCGACAACGAACCGCGCGAGCTGGCCACTGGCGACCTCGACGGCGACGGCCGGACCGACTTCGTCCTGATCGCGCACGACCGTCTCCTCATCTACCCGCAAGAACCATGAGAACCCTGTACGCACTGCCACTGTCCTTGCTCCTGTGCGCCCTGCCGGCCCAGGACAAGTCGCCCTTCCGCTTCGTGCCGGCCGACGCCAACTTCGTCGTCCGCATCAGCTCGCCGGCCAAGTGGCAGCAACAGTTCGCCAAGGCCCAGATCACCAAGCTGTTCCAGAGCCAGACGCTGGCGCCGATGGTCGGCATGCTGCAGGAAGGCTATGGGCAGATGATCGAGCAGCTGCGCGGCCAGGGCACGATCGACGCCGACCTGATCGACGCGCTGGTGACCACCTACACGGGTGACATCGTCATCGCCGCCAAGGTCGACCTGTCGAACCTCGAGGAGATCATGCAGACCGGCGAGCAGCCGGAGTTCGAGGTCGTGATGTCGCTGTCGCCGGACGGCTCGTTCGACCTGGCCAAGATCGCCGCCGAGATCGAGAAGGCCGCCGACAAGAACCCGCCGTCGCGCGGCAAGGTCCGCGAGCTGTCGGTGGGCAACCTGAAGACGCGCATCCTCGAGCAGGACGACGGCCCGAACATGAGCCTGCCGACGCTGGTCGACGGCCACCTGGTCGTGTTCCTCGGCAGCAAGCTCGAGCCGCAGATCAACCGCGCGATGGCGGCGACCGGGCACTACACCGGCGGCAACGCCACGGCGAGCATGTTCGTGCACGCCGAGCTCGGCAGCCTGATGAAGGCGATGACCACGGCGATGGGCGCCGCGATGGACATGCAAGGCGCCCCGTTCGACGTCGCCGAGATGGTGCGCACGCTGGGCCTCGAGAGCGTGCAGAACTTCGACATGAGCCTCGCCGCCGACGGCGAGCACATGCAGCTCGACTACGAGATCGGCCTCGCCGGCGAGCTCGGGCTGCTCGGCGCCATGGTCGCCGACCAGCCGTCGCTCAAGCTGCTGCGCGCGGTGCCCGACGACGTCGAGAACTTCGGGCTGATGACGCTCGACACCAAGGTCCTGTTCGCGACCATCGCCAAGGCCTGGAAGGTGATGGGCGACGAAGCGCCGATGAGCTGGGACGACGCCATGGCGGCGGCCACCGAGGCCACCAAGGTGCGCCTGAAGGAGGACGTGATCGACCACCTCGGCGCCCAGGTCCTGATGCTGAACCCGACCAGCAAGGACGGGGCCGAGGACGAAGCCGAGGGCAACCCGATCCAGATGGCGCTGCAGACGATGCCGGTCATGGCGATCGAGCTGAAGAACGGCAAGGCGTTCGCCGAGTCGCTCGAGACGATGCTGCGCAGCGCCGGGCTGCACGCCGCGCGCAAGACCGAGGAGTACCAGGGCCAGAAGGTCTACAAGCTGAGCGTCGGTGGCATGGCGCAGGTCGAGTACGCGGTCACCGACGACATGCTGCTGCTGTCGGTGCGCAACGACGAGGTTGGCGCGCGCGCGCTGCGCTCGGCCCTCGATGCCAGCAAGAGTGCCGAAGGCGAGATGCCGGCGCGCATCAAGAGCCTGGTCGCGGGCATGCCCGAAGGCTGGAGCGGCCTCTCGGTGATGTCGATGTCGGAGACCTTCAAGGGCGTCGCCAAGGCCATGCAGATGCAGGCGCAGATGGGCGCGGAGGAGTTGCCGCCGCAGGCCGAGATGATGTTCGACATGCTGCAGAGCCTCGGCGAGGAGATGAAGCGCCTGGGCATCGACCGCGCCGTCGGCACGACGCACACGTCGAAGAACGGCATGCGCATGCGCATGCGCATGTGAAGGGTGCCGCCGCCGGAGCGATCGCGCTCCGGCCCACCGACCGGGGAGATCGAAGGGACGCCAACGGGGTTTTTCGCACGAATCCGCGTGCGCTCGGCGAGGAACGGTTCTTCCGGGGTGCCGCCGATCCGATCGGGTCGGCGGTTCCCGCCATGAAAGCCTCCTCCCTGCTGTCGTTCCTCCTCCCCGCCCTCGCCGCGCTGCTGCCGGCACAGACGCCGGACCACCTGGTCGGCATCACCCGGGTCACGCCCGCCCTGCGCCACCAGAGCCACGCGGCCTGCACGATCCTGAACCAGTGCGTGCTGCCCGGCATGCCGGGCTCGGTCGGCTTGCCACCGTTCGTCGGCGGCACCGCCTGGAACCCGGTGCGCTCCGGCGCCTGGGTCAGCAACGGACTGCTGATCGGCCAATACGACGACAACTGCGCCGTCATGTGCCCGCCGATGGCGATTCCGACGCTGCCCGCCGGCGCGTTCGTCACCGGGCTCGAATACGTCGAGAGCCTGAACCAGCTGTGGATGATCGACAGCCAGGGCAACCTGCACTTCTACTCGAACACGTGCCCGCCGAACCCGCTCGGCGTGTGCAACACGGGCCTGCTGCCGACGGCGATCGGCAACGTCACCACCGGCCTCGCCGTCGACGAAAGCCAGGGCCTCGTCTTCATCAGCTATCCGCAGTTCGGCGGCGGCCCGAACCGCATCGTCGTCACCCAGATCGGCGCGCCGTGCACGCCGGTCGCGAACTTCCTGGCGCCGCCGTGCTTCGCCGCGTTCGGCCCGATCCTCGGCCTCGCCTGCGACTGGGGCAAGTCGATCCTCTACGCCACCGACGGCACCAGCACGATCGGCATGTTCTACGTCTGGGCGGCGCCGATGCTGAACGTCGTCGGCATCACCTGCTGCCCGCCGGTCGCCGTCAACGAGCCGATGATCGGCCTCGCGATCCGCCCCGGCCGCGAGACGTCGACCGGCCAGCCGTGCGCGAACGGCTCGTGCCCGCCGTGCCCGCAGGTCCACTCGCTGCGCAACGACCCGAACCTCGGCAACCTCGCGTTCACGCTGGGCCTCGACCAGGCGCCAGCGGGCGCGTTCTCGTGGATGCTGCTCGGCAACGGCCCGTGCCTCGCCCCCGGCGTCACCATCGCACCGCTGTGCGGCCCGATCTACACGCTCGGCTACATCGGCTCGCTCGGCGCCGTGCCGACCGGCGGTGGCCTGTTCCCGTGCGACGGCCAGGCCTCGTTCAACGTGCCGCTGCCATCGGCGCCGGCCCTCGCCGGGGCGGTGTTCAGCTCGCAATGCCTGACGCTGTGCCTCGGCGGCGGTGGGCTCGGCTACGGCCTCAGCAACTGCATCAGCTGGGAACTGCAGGGCAACTGATCGGCAGATCTGGCAGGCGAGCGTGCGATCGGACGTCCGGCCCACGCGACGTCGCGTCGTGTGGGCCGGGTCGCGACGATCAGTCGATCTCGCCAGCCCAGAGCTGGCGGAAGAACTCGGTCACTGGCAGCACTTCGATGCCGCTGGCGAGCAACCGTCGCCGCGGCTCGAGGCACACGCAGATCCGGCGACGCACCTCCGGGTACTCGTTCGCGAACTCGCCCAGACCGTTGAGGTGCTGGGTGGTGATCGACGGGGTCGACTTCACTTCGATGGCGATCTCCGCATCGCCGAGCACGAAGTCCACCTCGATGCCGCTGGCGAGACGCCAATAGGCGATGTCCCACGGCCGCTCGCGGTACGAACGGTAGGCGCGCAGCTCGTGCAGCACGACGTTCTCGAGCGCCTTGCCGAACAGTTCCGAGCCCGGCTCCAGGGCACCGCGCTTGGTCAGGTGGTTCACGACGCCGACGTCGGCGAAGTAGAACTTCGGCGCCAGGATCGCACGGCGCTTGGGTCGGGCCGTGAACGCCGGCACGTAGCGCCCCAGCAAGGTGTCCTCGAGGATGGAGTAGTGCTCCTTGGCCGTCACCGACGACACGCCGCACTCGCGCGCGATGTTCTGGTAGTTGACCATCTCGGTGTCGCCGATGGCCGCCGCCCGCAAGAAGCCGGCGAACGCCGGCACGTTGCGCACCAAAGCCTCGGCGGCGATCTCCTCCTTCAGGTAGTCCTCGACGTAGGCCTGCACGCGCTTCCCCGGACGATCGTGCAGGTAGTGCCGCGGCAGCGTGCCGTGGTTGGCCATGCGCACCAGATCGAACTGCGAACCGAGCTCGTGCGAGACGAACCCGAACAGTTCGTGACGGACGGCGCGACCACCGAGCAGGTTGGCGTGACCGCGGCGGACCTTGCGCGCACTGGAACCACACAGGGCGAAGCACAGGCCCCGCTTCTCGATCAACCAGTGCACCTCGTCGAGCAGCGCAGGCACCTTCTGCACCTCGTCGATCACCACCAGCGTGCCCGCCGGCGCATCGCGCAGTTCGTCGCGCAGCCGACTCGGCTCCCGTAGGTAGCGCATCGACTCGTCGGTCCGCAGCAGGTCGACCGTGCGAGCGTCCGGATAGGTCGCCGCCAGCAGGCTGCTCTTGCCCACCTGGCGCGGCCCCCAGAGGAAGAAGCTCTCGGCAGGACGGGCCGGAAGGCGCAGGGCTCGGACGATCATCGCCTTACTTTATCATGATAAAGCAAGGTGGTGCTTTAGATTATCCGCAGCCAGCGACCCTGCGCGAAGGGGCGGCAGAGCCTCTTCAGTGCTTGTAGAAGCCCTGGCCCGACTTCTTGCCGAGCTTGCCCTCGGCCACCATGCGCCGCATCAGCGCCGGCGCTTCGAAGCCCGGGTGGTTCAGTTCCTTGCGCAGGTAGTCGGCGATCGCGAGGCGAACGTCGAGGCCGACCAGATCGGTCAGCTTCAGCGGGCCCATCGGGTGGCCGTAGCCGAGCACCATCGCCTTGTCGATGTCCTCCGCCGACGCGACGCCGCTCTCCAGCATGCGGATCGCTTCCAGACCGAGGCACACGCCGAGGCGCGAACTGGCGAAGCCGGGGCTGTCCTTGACCAGGATCGGCTCCTTGCCGAGCTGCTTGCCGTAGGCGGTGACCGCATCGATCGTCGCCTGGCTGGTCGCGTCGGTGCGCACCAGTTCGAGCAGCGCCATCAGCGGCACCGGGTTGAAGAAGTGCATGCCGATGCAGCGCTCCTGGCCGCGCACGCCGGCGAACACCTTCGCCAGCGACAGCGACGACGTGTTGCTCGCCAGCACGCACTGCGGCGTGACGACGTCGGCGAGTTCGAGGAAGAGCCCGTTCTTCAGTTCGAGCTTCTCCGGCACCGCTTCGACGACCAACGCGACGTCGCGGCACGCGGCCTTGCGGTCGGTGGTCGTCGTGATGCGCGCCAGCACCGCGTCGCGGTCCTCGACCTTGACCTTGCCCTTCTCGACGCCCTTCTGCAGGAAGTCGCGGATGCGGCCGAGGCCCTTCTGCACGAACTCTTCCGTGATGTCCTGCAGGACCACCTTGGAGCCGGCCTGCGCGCACACCTGCGCGATGCCAGCACCCATCGTGCCCGCACCGAGAACCGCCACGCTCGCGAACGTCGTCGTCATCGTCGTCACCTCAGCCTTTCTTTTGCTTGCTCAAGAACGCGTCCATGCGCGCCTTCTTGTCGTCGCTGTCGAACAGCACCGCCTGCACCGAGCTCTCGAACGCCACCGCGTTCTCGTGGCCGGGCCGCGACAGCGCGTTCATCGCCCGCTTGGCGCCGCGCACCGCGAGGCGGCCGTTCTGCGCGATCTCGCCGGCGATGGCGAGCGCCTTGTCGACCACTTCGGCGTCGGGCACGACGGCGTTGGCGAGACCGATGCGCAGCGCTTCCTGCGCGTCGACCATGCGGCCGGTGTAGACGAGCTCGCGCGCCAGGCCGAGGCCGATCAGGCGCGGCAGGCGGTAGGTGCCGCCGGCGGCCGGAATGATGCCGAGCTTGACCTCGGGCTGGCCGAGCTTCGCCGACTCGCCGCAGACGCGCAGGTCGCAGGCGATCGCCAGTTCACAGCCGCCGCCGAGCGCGAAGCCCTTGATCGCCGCGATCACCGGCGCCGGGAACTCCTCGATGCGGTTGAAGATGCCGCTGTTGATCGCCTTCAGCGCATCGCGCGACGTGCGTTCGCGCAGCTGCGCGATGTCGGCACCCGCCGCGAACGCCTTGTCGCCGGCGCCGGTCAGCACCAGCGCCGCCACCGACTCGTCGTGCCAGTACTGGTCGAGCAGCGCGTGCAGGCCGTCGACCATCTGCTGGTCGATCGCGTTGCGGCGCTCGGGCGCGTTCAGCGTGACGAGCACGACGTCGCCGCGGCGCTCGCTCAGGATCCGGGGTGCTTCGCTCATGGGGGCGAAGATTCTGCCGAGGCGCCACCGCGCGGCCAACGGTGGCGCGGCGCTTCGTGCGCAGCCAGCTCAGAGGCTCACGAAGGAACTGCGCCGCAGGTCGAAGTCGCGATGGAACGGCCCTTCGCTGCCACCGGTCGCATCGCGCTCGAGCAGCATCAGTTCGCCGCGGGTGCACGGCAGACCGCGGATCACGAAGTCGCCTTCGACGTCGACGTCGCCGAGCAGGACCAGGTCGGCCTCGGCGGCGCTGGCGCCCGGCAGCTGCAACCCCGACAGCGCGACCAGTGCGCGGCGGCGGCCCGGTTCGCGCCCGCGCACATCGAGTTCGTGCCGACCGAAGTAGCGCGACTGCAGCAGGTCGACCGGCGTCTCGCCGACGTCGCATTGCCACGCCACGACGTCGATGCCGGTCGCCGTCGCCAGGCTGGCAGTGACGCGATAGGCGCCGTGCGGCAGGTCGCGGCGCACCAGCGGTTCGCCCGCGCGCGCCACGGTGCCGGTGAACGTCTCGACGCTGCGCCACGCGTCGCTCGCCCCGCCTTCGTCGGGCTTGGCGCGCCGGAACCACTGCACACGCGCCGCGGCATCGGCGGCGAGCGCGTCGAAGTGCACGGCGATCGTGCCGAGGCCGTCGATGCGCAGCGGCACGTCGGTGACGACGGCGGGGAACACGGCGATACCCGAACTGAGGCGCACGCCGCCGCGGCGGTTGCTGCCGGCGATGAAGTGGCGGCGCCCTTCGACTTCGTACCAGGTGCCGACCAGCGAGTGATGGCCCGGCAGCAGCACCGCCGGCGCCTTGCCGAACGCGCCGACGAACCAGGTGCGGCCGGAGCGCAGTCGGAAGCGCTCCCCGGGGCGACCGCGGACCGCCGCCGCCGCGAAGCAGGCCGGCATCGCCGCCGCGTCCGCCGGCTCCGCCGCGAGCCAGGCCTGGATCTCGCCCGGCGGCACCGACTCGACGTCGACGATGCGCACCTCGACGTCGACGTTCGGGGCGACGGCCGCACTGCCGACCTGCAGCCAGCCGTAGCACGGCACGTCGAGCTCGTTCGCGGCATCGCGCGGTGCGACGAACGGATCGAACCAGGCGCCGTCGCGGTCGACGTCGGGGCCGATCGTCACGTCGGCCAGCGGCAGCTCGAGCCGGCCTTCCATCGTCGTCGTCGCCAGCTCGCCGTCGACACGCAGTCGCCGCAGCGCCAGCGGCGCCCCGAGGCCGGCTTCGCGCAACTGCACACTGCGGCGCTGCGGGCTCTCGCGCACGGGCGCGAACGCCACCTCGCTCGCCGCGCCGGGTGCCGAGGCGACCGATGGCGACGGCGACGGCGCTGGCTCGGTGGCCGCAGACAGCGCCGGCGGCGGCGGCACGACAGCGCACGCCGGCCACCAGGCGAACGCCAGCCACAGGATGCTCGCCAGCCCGACCAACCCGAGGATCCGCCGCGCAGAGCCGCGCCGTGCCGTTCGCGGAGGCGCAGCTGCAGGCGGTGGCGAGACGGGCATGGGTCGCAGGACGGACGAGTCCGCCAGTTCCTCCGCGACGATGGCAGCAGACGCTACGGCCCCGGGCTCGCAGCTCGCCGAGGCCGGTGGACCGCTCGGTCGCTACGCTGCGCCCGTGCATCCCCGCACCCACGAACTGCTCGACCATCTCGCCCGCCAGCGCGACGTTCTGCGCGCCGCCCTCGACGCCGCCCCGCCCGCGACCCGCAGCCAGCGCCCGACGCCGGAGCGTTGGTCGATGGCCGAAGTGCTCGAACACCTCGCCATCGTCGAGCGCCAGGTCCTCGCCCTGCTGCGCCGCGGCGTGCAGAAGGCCGAAGCGGCGGCCCCGCTGCCCGACGATCCCGACACGACGCCGGTGCTTCCGACGATCGACGGTGCGCTGCTGCTCGACCGCGAACGCCGCGTCGCCGCCGGGCCGCAGGTGCAGCCGAAGGGCGCGCTCAGCGCCGACGCCGCGTGGCAGACGCTGGCCGAGCAGCGCCGCGAACTGCTCGAACTGCTGGCGCGCGTCGACGGCAAGCGCACCGACGCGGTGCAGGCCCCGCACCCGGTGCTCGGCGCGCTGACGTTCCAGCAGTGGATCGCGTTCCTCGGCTACCACGAAGCGCGACACGCGGCGCAGATCCGTGCGGTGATGCACGAGCTGGCGGCGCGCTGACCATCGGACCGCGCGCGAGGCTGTGCGCTGGCCAGCGCTCGTCGGCCAGGCAGCGACGTGGACAGGTTGGCGGGGTTCGCAGAGACTGCCGCAATGACGACGCAGCAGGAGATGGTCGAAGAACCGCCGAGCATCCCCAATACCGCGGTGTTTCCGTGGTGGGTGGTCCTGATCCTCCTGGTGCCCGCCTTGCTGCAGATGCTGCGCGTGCCGGACTACTCGGCCGCCAGCCTCGGCAGGATCTGCGGCTCCTCGTTGATTCCAGTCTTGGCGACGTTGATCGCCTTCGCCCGGAGGTCACGTCGCGGCGTGATCCTGACCGCGGTCATCACCGTGGGCATGACCGTGATGGTCGACACGATGGAGCTTGGCAAGATGAGGCGGCTGCGTCGTGGACTGGAGGCCGAATGCAGGCAACTGCAGGTGGCCGCCAAGGAGAAGTTCCAACAGTTCGAATCGGCTGGCGGCTTGCTGGCCAAGGGGCTGGGCTCTCCCGAGCAGCTGCGGCAGCGTCGGTTGCTGGCGATTGCCGTGAGCGAGAGCCTGACGTCGCTGATCGGGCGGAGGAGTCGCGAGAGTCTGATCCAGACCTTGGTCCAGGGCGGGGTCGACGAACACCTCGCTCGTCGTGAAGCCGATCGCAACGAGCCCTCCCTTGCCCTCGAGCTGCGCTTTCTCGAAGCGACGCGAGACGGCTTCTCCGCTGCCGCGCGCCTCCTCGACGTCCTCGCCCGCGAATCACGGTGGCAGGTGCCGGAAGGCGAGAGAATCGATCAGTGCACCTTCCTGCCAGGTGCCGATCCGGGGCTGGTGGCAGAGGGCGAACGCGCGCTTGCCGAGATCTCCGCAGCCACGACTCGGGAACAGGAAGCCCAACGGTTGTTCCTGGCGGCGACGACGCGCGCGGACAAGTCGGGGAATTGAGCAACGCCCCGCCGGACGACGGCGTCAGGCGCTAACCACCACCCGGGCCACCGCGCCCCGCCCCACCGCGACCGCCAAGGCCACCGAGCCCCGCGGCCGGCACCTTCTCGCCGAGCTCCCGCTCGAGGAAGTTCTTGAACGGCGCGCCATCGCCGCCGCGGACCACCTTGACCGCCGCCTCGAGCCACGCCTTGGTGTCGAGCTCCGACTCGCGCAACACGGCCTCCTCGAGATCCTTCGCCAGCTCGGCGTCCCTTCGCTGCGCGATCGCGAACGCCACCGTCGCTCGCACCTTCGGCGACGCGTCCCGCAGCGCGTTGCGCAGACCCTGGTAGACCTTCGCCTTGTCCTCGAGCTGCGCCAGCGCCAGCACGGCCTGGGCGCGCACGTCGGCGTTCGGCTCCTTGGCGAGCAGCTTGTCGATCTGCGCCAAGGTCTCCTTCTGCGTCGGCCCGCAGCTGGCCATCGCGCGCAACAGCCGGCCGCGCACGCCGTCGACCTTCTCGACCTTGTACTGCTTCAGCAGCTGCGCATGGGCCTTCGGCTCCGCCATGCGCTCGAGGGCCCCGGCTGCAGCGAGCCGAACCGCCTCGTCCTTGTCGGCGACGTGGCCGAGGATCGTGCCGTGGTGCACCTTCGGCGAGATCATGCCCATCGAGTCGATGGCGCCCACGAGCCACGCCGACTGCAGCCCGTTCACCGTCGTCGCCACGTAGGTCACCGCCTCGGGCTCGTCGCTGCGCATCAGGGTCTCGATGTAGCCGAGGCTGCGCATCATGCCGCCGCGCGACTTCTTGACCTCGCTCAGGGCTTCGACGACCTCGGCCTTGGTCGGCGGCTTGCGATTCTCGCCGCGCTCGACCGCACCGAACGCGAGTCGCCCGGGGGCACGCGCACCGAGACTCGGCTGCCAGGCGAACGACGCGTCGACCTTGCGGATCGCGTCGACCCAGGCCCACTCGAGCTCGCCCTTGGTGATCCGCCACGGCACCGAACTCAGCACCGTGCCGTCGGGCCCGACGAACACGTGCTGCGGGGCGATCACGTCTTCGCCCGGCCCGATCTTCAGCACCTGCAGACGAGCCTGCTGTTCGGCCGCCTGCTGCTGTGCCGGCGTCACACCCGGCACGCGCGGTTCGTTGGCGATCGAGCAGAACACGTTGACCGTGGCCTGCGACAGCTTGCCGAGCGTCGGGTCCTTGTAGTGGTCGGCCACCATCTCGTCGTTGGCGCGTTCGCCGGCGAGGTTGAAGGCGAACAGGACCACCTTGCCCTCGTCCTTCGCGCGCTGCATCGCCTCGGCGAAGTCCGGCGTCCAGCGGATCTGGGCGATGGCCGGGGACAGCAGGACCAGGAGGGGAACGACGCGGAGCAGGGGCGGAACGTGCATGGGATGTGGCCGCGGGCGCTTTGTCCGCCGAGCGAGCCCGGGGACGGCGGAGGCGACTTTCGAGCGCGGCTTGCGGACGCAGATCCGCGCAGGCTCGGTTGGCGCTTCCGACGCGACGGCCAGCCATCAGCCCGCCGGCGGTGGCACGTGCCGATCGACGAAGTCTGCGATGACGGCGTGCGCTGGTTGCCACGCATTCCACACTTCGGTGGCCCAGGCCAGCACACGGTCGGCGTGCCGATGGCGGTCGCCGCGCGCGACTGCGGCGATCGTGCATCGCCACCCGGTCGGCGGCGTGAAGCGAGGCCACAGGGTCACGCCGCGCGCAAGGCGCTGCAGCAGCGGTGCGATGCGAGCCGGCGGCACCCGACGCACGAAGGCGAAGTGCAGTCCGGCGAGGTGCACGGCCACGGACTTGTCGCGGTGGCGCCCGCCGGCGTGCTGGGCCGCGTAGGCATCGACGGTCAGCTGATGGCAGCGGACGAACAGGCTGGCGTCGGCGAACTCGTCCCCGATCACGGCGGTGAACTGCTGCCAGCACTCGGCACTCGCGTGGTAATCGCCCGTGTAGGGCATCGCGCCGACGGGGTGCTGATCGCCGCAGCCGGGGCAGGTCGTCCTGACGTTCATGATGGCAACAGCGTCGGGTGCTGCCGCGAGCGGACGATCGGTCGCAGCGCGGTCGCTGCGTCAGCGCGGTTCGGCGCGGTGCAAGCGTCGCTCGTGCGGACGGGCGGCCCAGCGGATGCGGGTCGCCGCGACTTCGCCGCGGACCGCAGACCCGTCGTCAGCGA
>JBILEY010000145.1:0-11204 GCA_044351865.1 Planctomycetota bacterium
GACGCCGCAGCCGCCCGCGCGCGACATCCACGTGCGCATCCCGGACTGAAGCCCGCCGCGCCGCGAAGTCGTTCTTGGCCCCGTTCGCTCCGCGCGCCATCCTGCTGCGCGGTTCGACCTCAGTCGCCATGGCCAAGCTCTACTTCTCGTACTCGACGATGAACGCCGGCAAGTCGACGCTGCTGCTGCAGGCGGTGCACAATTACCGCGAGCGCGGCATGCACACGCTGCAGTTCACGTCGGCGCTGCACGACGACCTGCACGGCGGCCGCATCACCTCGCGCCTCGGCATCAGCGCCGAGGCCGAAGCGTTCCGCCGCGACACCGACCTGTTCGCGCGCATCCAGCAGAGCCATGCGATCCGCCGCGTCGACAGCGTGTTCGTCGACGAAGCGCAGTTCCTCGGCAAGGACCAGGTCTGGCAGCTGGCGCGCGTCGCCGACCGGCTCGGCATCCCGGTGTTGTGCTACGGCCTGCGCACCGACTTCCGCGGCGAACTGTTCCCCGGCTCGGCCGAGCTGCTGGCGATCGCCGACAGCCTGCGCGAGGTGCGCACGATCTGCCACTGCGGCCGCAAGGCGACGATGGTGCTGCGCCACGATCCGTCGGGCGCGGTGACGACGTCGGGTGCACAGATCGCGGTCGAGAAGTCGCTCTACGTGTCGCTGTGCCGGTTGCACTGGGAAGAAGAGACCGGCCGCTGGCCCGTGGCCGCTGCGCAGTAGCGGCGCGCTGTCGTTCAGCCGCCGGCGTTGGCCGACTTCGGCAGACGCGTCGCCAGCACGCGCTGCGCGCGCAGCAGGTCGTCGGGCTCTTCGCGCGTGTCGACGAACAGCCAGCGGTCGAGCCAGCCGCGGCCGCGCAGCATCGCCATCTCGCCCTGTTCGGGCGCGTCGTCGAGCCAGACGAAGCGGCCATCGAGCGGCAGCGCGTCGGTGCGCAGCGTGCGCCAATCGGTCGCGCGCACCTTGCCGGCCAGCGTCAGCAGCCGTTCGCGGTCGGCGGCCTTGGTGTGGCGCACCATGTGGTCGACCAGCGGACGCGCGTCGCCGCGGCAGTGCGGGCTCAGCCAGGACACGTGCGCGCGGGCGAGCACGAAGGCCAGGAAGTCGAGCGCGTGGTCGGCCAGGCACAGCCGCGAGGGACGTTCGCGGTCGAGGCCGAGCAGCACGCCGTCCACGTCGAGGAAGACCTGCACCGCGGCAATCTAGTGAGGTGCGGAGTCACGCGGAACAGGTGGTGCGGAATCGTGCGCGCAGGCTCGCGCCGAACCGCGTCGCCGCGGTAAGCATCGCGCATGGATTGGTGGGTGCTCCCGTCCGTTCTCGTCGCCGGCGCCATGGGCTACCGCCTCGGCCGCGCGCTGCCGTCGCCGTCGTCTTCGGCGGCGTCCGATCCGTCGCCCGCTCCGGCGCCTGCCGCCGTGCCACCGGCGCGCAAGGTGCTCGATCCCGACGACTCGCCGCCGCCGCGGGGCGCGCCGGCCCCGACGCAGGTGCCGCCCACGCCCCGCGAAGAACTGCTGCGGCTCGCCACCGACCTGCGCGAAGCGTTCGGCGTGGTCGCGCACCCGAACGACCTGGCGATGCTGTCCGGCTACCAGCGCTGCGTCGAACTGCTCGCGTCGTCGACGTTCGCGCTCGACGATCTGTTCGGCTACCTGGTCGGCGACAGCCCGGCGCTGTCGTGCGCCGCCGCCGAAGCGCTCGGCCGGCGCGCCGAACTGCAGGGTCGCGAACACGAACTGGTGCCGCGCCTCGAGGGCATCAGCGTCTACGCGCGGCACTTCCTGCTGCCGACGATCGCGCGCAGCCAAGAGCCGAAGACGGCCTTGTCGGTGCTGCTGGTCGGCGACGGCTCGTGGGGCTCGGCGATGGGCACCGACCTGCTGCGCAGCTACCTCGCGCAATCCCTGCAGGCCGCCGTCGTCGAAGCCGACGAAGGGCGAAGCGCGCTGCTGGCGTGCCCGCAGGGACAGAAGGACTGGATGTCGACGCTGCTGCTGCCACTCGAGTCCCCGGGCCCGCTCGCGGTGATGGCGTTGCTGCGCGGCCGCCCGGGCGGCAACCTCGACCTCGGCGCGCTGCAGGGCGTCGCCCGTGTGCTGCAGCCCGAGGACGTCGCCGGGCCGCGGTTGTCGACGCCGACGCAGACGCAGGCGTTGGCGGACCTGCGGCAGGCGCTGCGCCGCGAGCCGCCGCGTTCGCTGCTGCTGGTCGGCGAGCTCGGCGTCGGCAAGACCGCGGTCGTGCAGGAGTTCGTCGACGGCCTGCTGGCCGACGGCTACGTGGTGTTCCGCGCTTCGGCGGCGCAGCTGCTCGCCGGCCAGTCGTACGTCGGCCAGCTCGAGCAGCGCGTGCAGGACCTGGTGCGCGCCGTCGCCAAGCAGCCGAAGGTGCTGTGGCTGGTGCCGGACCTGGCCGAGTTCTTGTCGGCGGGCCGCACGATGCAGTCGCGCACCGGCCTGCTCGACCTGTTGCTGCCGCACCTGCTGGCCGGCGAAGTGCGTGTGCTGGCGCCGCTGCAGCCGCAGGCGCTGGAGCAGCTGCTGCGGCAGGCGCCGGAGCTGCGCACCGCGGCGACCACGGTGCGCCTTGGCGAGTCGACGGGAGACGACACGCTGGCGCTGGGCCGCGCCTGGGTCGAACGGCATGCGCGTGGAAGCGTTCGTCTGTGCGACGACGAACTGCTGGTCGAGCTCTACCAGCGCGCGCAGCAGCACCTCGCGCACGAAGCGCGGCCGGGCAGCCTGCTGCGCGTCCTGCGGTTGCTCGACGAGCACGTCGCCAGTGGTGCCGTGGGTGGTGCCGACGGTGCGGGGCCAGGGGCCGCCGCGGTGCGCGCCGCGAACCTCGACGACGTCGTCGGCCTGCTGAGCCGCTTGTCGGGCCTGCCGGCGGCGGTGCTCGACGACCGTTCCGGCCTCGATCTCGGAGCGCTGCGCAAGGCCTTCACCGCGCGCGTGCTCGGCCAGCCCGAAGCGGTCGACGTGCTGGTCGAACGCATCGCGATGTTGAAGGCCGGGCTGTGCGATCCGCGGCGGCCGATCGGCGTGTTCTTGTTCACCGGGCCGACCGGCACCGGCAAGACCGAACTGTGCCGCGCGGTCGCCGAGTACTTGTTCGGCGGCGAGGACCGCATGCTGCGGCTCGACATGAGCGAGTTCCAGCACCCGGAGTCGATCGGGCGGCTGCTCGGCGACGCCGACGACGTGCACGGTCGCCAGGCGCTGGTGCATCGCATCCGCGAGCAGCCGTTCTCGGTGGTGCTGCTCGACGAGATCGAGAAGGCGCATCCGATGGTGTTCGACCTGTTCCTGCAGGTCTTCGACGAAGGCCGGCTCACCGATCGGCGCGGTCGCGTCGCCGACTTCCGCCACGCGCTGGTCATCGCCACCAGCAACCTCGGGGTGCGCACGCTCGAGGGCTCCGGGCTCGGCTTCGGCGATCGCACGCCGGACCTGCAGCAGGCGCTCGAGGAAGTGTTCCGCCGCGAGTTCCTGAACCGCATCGACCGCGTCGTCGTGTTCCGCTCGCTCGATCCGGCGACGCTGCGCGAAGTGCTGCACAAGGAGCTCGACCTCGTGCTGCAGCGCCGCGGTCTGCGGCAGCGGCCGTGGGCGGTCGAATGGGACGAGAGTGCCTTGCAGTTCCTGCTGCAGCAGGGCTGGTCGCCGACGCTCGGCGCGCGGCCGCTGCGCCGCGCCATCGAACGGCACGTGCTGGCGCCGCTCGCCGCCGCGATCGTCACCCAGCGCACGCCCGAGGGCGACCAGTTCCTGTTCGTGCGCAGCGATGGCCGCGCCGTGCAGGTCGAGTTCGTCGATCCCGACGGGGCGCCGGTGCCGGCGCGCGTCGACACCTCCGCGGTCGAGCCGGCGAGCCTGCGCTCCCTCGCGCGCGAAGCGCTCGGCAACCGCGACGAACTGCACGCCGTGCGCACCGAGCTGCTCGACCTGAAGCAGCACGTCGGCGACGCCCCGTGGGCCGCGCGCAAGGCGGCGCTCTACGCGGCGATGGGCGGCGCCGACTTCTGGACGTCGAACGCGCGCCACTCGGTGCTCGGCCAGGCCGAGCTGATGAGCCGCATCGAAGACGCGGTCGGCAACGGCGTCGAGCGGGCTGACGAGTGGAACGGTCGCACTGGGGACGTCGGCGCCGAGCCGCTGCGCAAGTTGGCGGCGAAGGCCTTCCTGCTGCAGCTCGCGGTCGACGCACTCGAACGCGGCGACGCGCAGGACGCCTACCTCGGCATCGCGCCGGTGCACGATCCGCACGGCGACGAAGCGACGACGGTGGCGTTCGCGCGCGAGCTGGTCGGCATGTACCGCGCGTGGGCCGAGCGCCGCGGCATGGAATGGCGCCTGCTCGGCGACGGCGGCGCCGTCGTCGTCGCGGTGTCGGGCTTCGCCGCCTGGTCGCTGCTGTCGCTGGAAGCCGGCCTGCACGTGCTGGAGTCCGCCGACGAACGCGTGCGGCCGAGCCGCGTGCGCGTCGCCGTCGTGCCGCAGCCGAGCCAGCCGGCGTCGGGCGCCGCCGAGCTGCAGTTGGCGAAGGAGTGCCTGAAGCCAGCGCAGGCGGCGACGCCATCGATCGTGCGGCGCTATCGTCGTGGGCCGTCGCCGGAGGTCCGCGACCGTGTGCGCGGCTGGCGCACCGGCAAGTGGGACAAGGTGCTCGGCGGCGAGTTCGACGTCATGGAGTGATCATGCACACCGTGTCCGCTTGGCTGTTGCCAGTGCTGCTGACGGCCACGTTGGCCGCGCAGAACGTGCTCCAGGTCGGCCCGACGCAGCCGTTCGTCGACGTGCAGAGCGCACTCGGCTTCGCCAGCGACGGCGACGTCGTCGAGGTCGAGCCCGGCACGTATCCGCCGTTCACGATCGTCGGCAAGCGCGTGGCCGTCATCGCCAAGAAGGGGCCGGGCCTGCCAGGCACGTTCGCCGTCACCGGAGCGCCGGCGATCACCATCGGCGCGCTCGGGCCGGGGCAGTCGGTGACGATCGCCAACGCGCGGATCACCGCGACGGCGGTCGACGCCGCGATCCGCATCGACACGGCGGGGGCCGGCAGCGTGCGCCTGCTCGACACGATCGTCACCGCCGGCAACCTCGGCGTGGTGCCGCACGTCGGCCTGATCGAAGTGCGCAACAGCCCGGCCGTCTGGCTCGATCGTGTGCGCGCCGGCGACTACCGCTGGCGCGCGAACGGGGCCGCTGGCTTCACCGGTCTCGCGGCTCTGTTCGTCGACCAGGCGAACGTGCACGTCGCGCGTTCGGTGCTGCAGGGCATGCGCTCCGACAACCCGGCGCTGCACGGCGGCGACGCGATCCGCGTCGTCGGTGCCGGCCGGCTGACGTGCCTCGACAGCCTGCTGACCGGCAGCATGGCGCCGCTGCTGGCGCTGCCGGGCGTACTCGGTGGCCACGCGATCCACGACTTCGGCGGCAACAGCGGCCCGATCCGTGTCTGCGGCAGCAGCCTCGCGGTCGCCGACGTCGCGTCGGCGCCGTTCGCGGTGCTGGGATCGCCGTCGTTCCTGCTGGCGTGCCTGCCCGACACGATCGTGCGCACGGAGCTGCCGGCCGGCACCAGCGAGTGGCTGCTCGGGGCGACGACGACGGCGACGGTGTCGGTCGAAGTGCCGGGAACGATCTGCGTGCTGGCGATCGGCGACGGGTTTGGCCTGTCGACGCATCCAGCCGTCGCCGGCGATCTGCTGCTCGACGGGGCGCTCGCGGTGCTCGCGGGTGCGGTGGTGACGACGCCGTGGAACGTGCCGCTGACGATGCCGTCGTCGCCGCTGCTGGTCGGCATGCAGGGCACGCTGCAGGCAATCGCGGTCGGCGGCTGGTCGGCGCCACTGGCGACGGCGGGAGCAGCGGCGTTCACCGTGCGCTGAACCGGTGCGACTCGGGCCACGGTGCATTCACCTTCGCACGACGCCCCAGTTCGCCACGTGCAGCTGGATCTTCGCTCCGAGTGCCTGCTGCAGCGGCTGGGGCGCCACCGGTGGGGCTCCTGCCAACGTGTAGATCCGCAGCTCGACTTCGCGCAGCGTGGAGGACTGTGCGAGGGGGGCCAGGCTGGACGGAGTGGGAAGGCGACCAGCCGTCGATGACGAGAACATCAGGCTGAGGCTCTCGAGCTTCGGCAGCTGGGCCAGTGTCGTTGCGGCCCGTCCATCGCCGAGATCGATCACGGGCACTTCGAGCACCAGCAGGCTGGTTTGGTTCGCCAGCGCCGATACCAGGTCCGGGTGTGGTGCGTCGATCGACCGCGACGTGGAGCGCAGGCGCAGCGTTTCGATCTGCGTGTTCGCGAGCAGGGTTCGGAGGACCTCGGTCGGCAACACCTTGCTGTCGATCGTCAGCTCCCGCAGGTCCGGCTGCGAGCCGATCGCGGTGGCGACTGCCGGCACGAGGGCGCCGGAGTAGTGCAACGAACGCAGTCGCAGTGTGGCCAGGGCCTGACCAAACGCCTCGGCCTCCGGCACCGGGTCGTCGTCGAAAACGCTGCCGATGAGGTTGCTGCGCTTGCGCGTGTCGATGTGCAGCTCGCGCAGGTTGCCGAAGCGCCGCAGTCCGTCGAAATCGGCCGGGGTGAGGTTGTTGCCCCACAGGTGCAGCGAAGTCAGCGTGTCCGGCAGCGCGGCCAGTTGCTCGGCGTCGACCGCGCAGTGGTTCAGCTCGAGGGTCCGCAGGTCGGTGAGTTCGCGCAGATGCTGCAGTTCGCCAGACGTCGGTCGCCAGCCAGGCGGATCGCGGTCGCGACCGGGTTTCACGTTCCAGCTCCAGTCCTGCAGCGACAGTCGCTGCAGCGAGCGCATCGCGCAGATGGCCTGCCAACCGTCGGCATCGAGTCCGCGGCAGTATTCCAGCGAAAACGACGTCAGCGGCAGCCTCGCCAACTCGCGCAGGAGGTCGGCGTCGACGGGGACGAGGTGGATGCCGATCGCACGCAGGTGGGGAATGCGACCGAGCGCCAGGTCGAGTCGGCGGCGCGCTTCTGGCCACTCGCCGGAGATCCGCAGCGTGTGCAGGGTCGGGTGGCCGGCGAGCGGCGCCAGCAGTTCGGGTGCCGACGTCAGCGTGGCCGAAAGCCCCAGTTCCTCCAGCTTGGTCAGCTTCGCCAGTGGCTGCAGCAGCTCTGCCGGTGGATTGCTCCAGCTGCGGTGGTAGCCCATCGACAGCCCGAACAGCGTGCCCTTCTCCCTGCCGAGCTGCAGGCTGCGCAGTTCGGTCAGCCGGGCCACCGCCGCGAGGTCGCGTGGGTCGACGAGGCGCAGCAACAGGTGCGTCGTCGTCGCCGGCAGCGCCTCGATCTCGGCGGCGCTCGTCGCACGCACCTCGCCGCTGCGGCCGGAACGGGACGGGTCCTGCGCTTCGTCGCGTTGCACTTCGCGCGCCTGCCACATCAGCGTCGCCGTGACCCCGAGCCCGAGCAGCAGCATCGCGACCAGCAGCCACTGCGAGGAGCGGCGCGTCGTCGTGCGCGCGGCCGCACCGACGGACGTGCCGGCGAACAGTTGCTGCAGTGCGGCGTCGAGCAGGCGCTCTTCAGCAGTCGACACGGTTCGGGAAGCGCTCATCGCAGGCTCTCCAGGCGGCGGGTGATGCAGTCGTGCAGGAACGTGCGCAGCCGGCGCAGGGCGCTCTTCACGCCGTCGCGCCCGAGGCGAAAGCGCGCGCCGGTGGTCGCACGGCCCTCGCCGTCGCCATAGGTCGCGGCCAGCAGCTCGCGGCTGCGCGCGGGCAGGCGTTCGACGCAGGCGCGCAGCGCGTCGAGATAGTCGTCGCCGGGGCCGTCGCCGCAGCGCTCGGTCCACATCAGGTCGGCGGCGTCGACGTCGCGTTCGTGGAGCGTGCGGCGGTGCGAACGCAGCCACAGCTGGCGGCAGGTCGTGCGCAGGAACGTGAACACCGCACCCGGGGCGCTGGCGTCGAAGTCCGGGCGGCGCAGCGCGACGACGAACGCTTCCTGCACCAGGTCGTCGGCGGTCGCGGCGTCGGCGCCGAGCACGCGCAGGTAGCGCCACAATCCAGGCCGCATCGGGGCCAGCAGCGGACCGAGGTCCGGGGTGGTGGGGCGGGCGAGCTCGGTCACGTCAGTTCGATCCCTGCGACCCGCCGCCGGGGTGCAGCGATCTCGGGAATCGGCGTCAGTCGGCGAACAGTTCGGCCAGTGTGCTGGCGTCGAGCACGCGGTCGGTCCAGCGGTCGAGGTCCTGGCTGGTGGCGCTGGCGAGGCGTTCGGCGACGCCGTCGGGGATGGGGCCGAAGCGCCGGCGCAGCAGCCGCAGCAGGCTCTCGGCCTTGCCGTGGCTCAGGCCTTCGCGATGGCCTTCGGTGCGGCCCTTCTGGTAGGTGCGTTCGAGCGTGCTCATGATCGTGTCCTCGGGTCGGTGAAGCAGTCGGGTGAACGTCGCCGCCAGGGTCGCCGGATCGACATCGGTGACCGCGAGTGCGTAGAAGCCTAGCGCGTCGGTCGCGTCGCTGCCGAGGGGCGGTGCCTCGGGTGCGCCGTCGGTGCGGTCGACGGTGACCAACAGCTGCTGCCAGCGCTCGAAGAACGCCGGCACATCGGCCGGTGCGAGCGAGGGCAAGGTGGCGAGTGCGCGCAGCGTCAGCTCGGCGAGTGGCGTCAGGCCGCGGCCGGTGAGCGCGCGGTCGACGTCGCGACGCAGGTCGTCGACGACGTAGAGCAGGCGCGGTTGGTACGGGGCGAACGGGCTGGTGGCTGCCGCGGCGGTCGCGGCGCTGGCCTCGGCCCCGTGCTGCAGCACGGCCGCCAGCACCGCCGGCCGTCGCCCGTGCTGCTGCTGGTGCGCACGGTGCAGCAGCACCGCGTAGCGCAGCAGTTGCCACTCGAGCCCCGGGTCGACGTGGCTCTTGTGCTCGACCAGCAGCAGCACCGTGCCCAGTTCGCTCGGGGCAGCGTTCGCGGCGAACACGAGGTCGGCGAAGTGCGGACGCAGCCGCAGGCCGGGCAGGCGTTGGTCGGCGGGGGCGAGCGACGTCCAGTCGACGGCGGTCGCGACTTCGGCGGGCCACAAGCAGCGGAGCCAGCTGGCGGCGTGGAACGGGTGGATGAACGTGAAGTGGAACAGGGTGTCGTGCGGGTTCGGCACTGGGACCTCCAGCCAAAGGGGACCGACGCCCTGCACTTCCGCCGGAAAATCCGGCAAGCCCTCGCCGGGGCCGAATGCTCGCTTGCGCCGCGAGTGCCCGGCGGGCACCGTTCGCGCCATGACCGTCCCGGTCCCGAAGACCTACAAGCTCTACGTCGGCGGCAAGTTCCCGCGCAGCGAGTCGGGCCGCAGCTACCAGCCGGCCGGCAATCCCGGCCTGAACGTCGCGCGCGGCAGCCGCAAGGACCTGCGCGACGCCGTGGTCGCGGCGCGGGCGGGGCTCGCGTCGTGGTCGGGCAGCACCGCCTACCTGCGCGGCCAGATCCTCTACCGCCTCGCCGAGATGCTCGAGTCGCGGCGCGCGGCGCTGGTCGACGAACTGCTGCTCGGCGGCGCCACGAAGGCCGCGGCCGGCAAGGAACTCGACACCGCGATCGCGCTGACCACGTGGTACGCGGGCCTGTGCGACAAGGTGCAGTCGCTGCTCGGCAGCCAGAACGCGGTGCAGGGGCCGTTCTTCAACTTCTCGACCGTCGAGCCGTGCGGCGTCGTCGGCGTGATCGCACCGGAGCAGCCGGCGTTGGTCGGCACGCTGGCGCTGGTGCTGCCGTTGCTCGCCGGCGGCAACGCCGTCGTCGCTCTGGTCAGCGAAGCGTCGCCGTTCGTCGGCCTGGCGCTCGGTGAAGTGTGCGCGTCGAGCGACGTGCCGGCCGGTGCGATCAACCTGATCAGCGGCCAACGCAGCGAACTGGCCGCGCAGTTCGCGGCGCACCGCGACATCGACGGCCTGCTGGTGGCTGGCGCGCCGGATACGGCGCTGTCGGCGGCGGCCGCGGACAACGTCAAGCGCGTGCGCTACTGCGACCTGCCGGCGGCCGCGTGGCAGCAGGGCAAGGCGCTGCAGCAACTGGCGTTCGTCGAGCCGTTCGTCGAACTGAAGACGCTGTGGCACCCGGTCGCGCCGTGAGGCGCCAGCCGTGACGACCCGGCGCGGCCCGCAGCGAATCGGGCCCTCCGCCGGCGGGTTTGCTGCGTAGGGGAGGAATCCATGCAACACCATCCAGCCCGTCTGATCGCCAAGAAGCGCGACGGCGGCGAACTCAGCCCTGCCGAGATCCGCGACCTGATCGGCGGCGTCGTCGACGGCTCGCTCGGCGATGCGCAGCTCGGCGCGTTCCTGATGGCCGTGTGCTGCAACGGCATGACGCCCGAGGAGATCGCGGCCCTGACGCTGGCGATGCGCGACAGCGGGCGGGTGCTGCGGCACGACCACGTGGCGCGGCCGAAGATCGACAAGCACTCGACCGGCGGCGTCGGCGACAAGGTGTCGCTGCTGCTGGCACCGCTGGTGGCCGCGGCCGGCGTCGCGGTGCCGATGGTCAGCGGCCGTGGCCTCGGCCACACCGGCGGCACCATCGACAAGCTGGCGGCGCTGCCCGGCTATCGCACGGACCTCACCGTCGAACGCTTCCAGCAGGTGCTCGGCGAGTGCGGCTACGCGATGGCGTCCCCGAGCGGGGACATCGCCCCGGCCGACCGCCGCATGTACGCGACGCGCGACATCAGCGGCACCGTCGAGAGCATCCCGCTGATCACCAGTTCGATCCTGTCGAAGAAGCTCGCCGAAGGCATCGACGGGCTGGTCATGGACGTCAAGACCGGGCGGGCCGCGTTCATGGTGCAGGAGCACGACGCGGTGGCGCTGATGGAGAGCCTGGTCGCCGTCGGCCGCGCCGCCGGCATCAAGATGGCGGCGCTGGTGACCGACATGGACCATCCGTTGGGGCTGGCGCTCGGCAATGCGCTCGAAGTGCAGGAAGTGCTGCAGGCGCTCGACGGGCCGTGCCCCGAGGACCTGCGCGAGGTCACGCTGGCGCTCGGCGTCGAGATGCTGCTGCTCGCCGGCGTGGCGGCGGACGCCGACGCGGCGCGGTCGACGCTGGTGCGCGTGTGGCAGGACGGCGTCGTGCGGCAGGTGTTCCGGCACAACCTCGAACTGCAGGGCGGCGATCCGCGCGTGCTCGACGAGCCAGCGCTGCTCGGCCGCGCGCCGCACGTGGTCGCCGTCGAAGCCC
>JBILEY010000585.1:0-3090 GCA_044351865.1 Planctomycetota bacterium
GCTGGCCCCGGTGGTGATGTTCCTCGCCGGCGCCGACAACCCGCACAACCTGCGCTACTACTACGTCGGCAGTGCAGCGCTGTGCGGTGTGCTGGTGGCAGGCGGCCGCTGGCTCGTGTTGCCGCTGCTGCTGGCGCTGGCGACGCCGTTCGTGCTGGTGCGCAGCGCGCAGCACGAAGCCGACGCGACGTCGCGCACGATGCATCGGGCGCTGCTGCGCGAAGTCGCCGACGGGGCGCCGTCGCCGCTGTTCGTCGCCGGCCTGCCGCACGCCAACGCCCTCGGCACGACGGTCATGCTGCACTTCGGCATCGATCGCCTGCTGGCGCCACCGTTCGGCGACGACCGGGCCCGGCTGTTTGCGCTGCGGCCGCTGGCGGAGATCCCGGAGGTGTTCCGGCTGCACGCGCCAACCGAACTGCCGTTCGCCTTGCCGCTCGGCTCGACGTGGTTCTTCGCCGATCCGACGGCGCTCGGCCGCGCTCCCGACGCACCACCGCTGCCGGACCTGCCGATCACCGGCGACCGCGACGGCGTGTTCGACCTGAGTTCGCCGGTCCTGCATGCCCTGTTGCCTGCCGACAGCACCGCCCCACGACTGCGCTTCCCCGGCGTCGTCCCGCCGTTCCTGCGGCTCACGCTGTTCACCGCCAATGGCTACCTGACGACGATCTGCAGCGACCACGGCGCCCCGGGGGCGAGCGACGGCACGTTCGACATACGCACTTGGGTCAAGGCTTCGCCAGGCTCGTTCCGCGGCGGCCGCATCGCCCGCGCCGAGGTCTACGTCGGCGACGCGCTCGTGATCCCGACGACGATCGACCGCGTGCCGGAGTTCCCGGTGCTGCTCGAGGCCGGCACCTTGGCCGGCGATCCACGCAGCGGCCCGATCACGTTCGTGCCGACGCACCGCAGCCGCCGACTGCTGACGTTCCGCTTCGACCGCGGCTATCCAGAATGGGTGCGACGCGCGCAGGGCCGCTGAGCGATCGCCGCGCACCCGCACGTTCGTCCCAAGCTGCGACTTCGTGCGACGACGAACCGCCACTGTGACCGGCGGTCGACGGCACCGCGCGAGCACCCGCGAGCTTCCACGCCGACCGGCCGCTAGTCTTCGCCACCCCGAAACGGCATGGGAACAGAGCCTCTCGCCCCCGCGGCCCCTGCCGCTTTCCTGCGCGCACGCACGTACCTGCTGCTCTGCGTCGGCGTCGCCGTGGCGCTGCGCTGGCCGCTGCTCGGCAAAAGCCTGTGGTTCGACGAAGCGTGCATGTCGAGCCAGCGCATCGGCACCACCGAGCAGCTGCTGGCGACGCTCTACGTCGACATCCACCCGCCGCTGTTCGTCGCCTTCATGCACTTCTGGGCGCGGCTGTTCGGCGACGGCGAACTGGCGCTGCGCCTGCCGGCCCTGCTGGCGGGTCTGCTGTCGATCCCGGCGCTCTGGTGGACCGGCCACCGCCTCGTCGGCGACGTCGCCGCCCGCTGGGGTGCCCTGCTGCTGGCGCTGTCGCCCGTGCACGTCTGGTACTCGGTCGAAGCCCGCCTCTACGCGCCGATGGTGCTGCTGACGCTGGTCGCGTTCGGCACCACCGAGCGGCTGTGCGACGAACGCCACCCGCGCCCGCGCTGGCTGTGGTGGCTGCACGTGCTGAACGCCGCGACGATGCTCGGTCTGCACTACTACCTGGCGATCGTCGTGGTCGCGCTCGCGGCGCTGGCGCCGGTGCTGGCGCGCGGCTTCACGCCGATGGCGCGGCGCCTCGTGCTGTGGCACGGCGTGCTGGTGCTGCTGCTCGGCGGCTTCGTGCTCGCCAAGCAGGCGCTCGGCCAGTTCGAGACGCAGCAGGACTACCTGCGCACGCTGACGGTCGGCGAACTCGGCCACTTCGTGCTCGGCTGGTGCTGGGCCGGCGACACCATGGCGCCGCTCGGTGGTGCCTGGCGCGCTGCGGCGTGGGCCCTGGAAGGCCTCGGCGCCGTGCTGCTGCTGCTCGGTCTCGGCGCGGTGCTGCGCGCTGTGGACCGCGGGCGCGCCCTGCTGGTGCCGATCGGCCTGTTGCTGCTGCCGCTGTTCCTGCTGGTGCTGGCCGCACTCGGCTACGGCCGCACCTACATGGAACGCAGCGTCATCCCAGCCCTGCCGTTCGTGCTGCTGCTCGCCGGCGCCGGCCTCGCGTCGCTGCCGCGGCTCGGGCAGCGCCTCGCCGGCGGTGCCACGGTGGCGCTGCTGGCGGCGGCGCTGGCGAGCCTCTACCTCCACCACGAACGGCACTGGCTCGTCTACAAGCCGAACGGCGACTGGCGCGGTGCGGCGCGCTGGCTCGGCCAGGAGATCGAGAGCGGCGGTGCCGGCCGCGCGGTGTTCACGCCGACGCCGAACGCGCGCCCGCTGTGCTACTACGACCCGCGCATCCAGGACGTGAAGAACCTGGCGCTGCCGCGCGATCCCGCCCAGCTCGGCCAGAGCGTCGGCAAGCGCCTCGGCAGCTGGCTCGGCGGCCTCGCCGAGGACACCTTCCGCCGCTTCGCCGCGCACAACGAGGCGCTGCTCGCCGGCAGCCGCCTGCGCGTCTACCGCAGCGCCGCCGATCCAAGTCAGCTGCAGCTGCGCGAGCGCAGCGTCGATGACGTCTGCTACCTCGTGCGCGACCACTGGCACCCGCATGAATCGGTCGACAGCACGGTCGAGACGCTGCTGGATGACCCGCGCGTGCAGGTTCTCGCCAAGGCCGACTTCGTCGGCATCACCGTGCACAAGGTCCGCATCCTGCCGTGAACTCGCCGTCGCCCACCGCGCCCGTCGACATCTCCGTCGTCATCGCCTGCTACATGGAGGAAGGCCATCTCGCCGACTCCGTGCAGCAGCTGACCGCGACGCTGGAGGCGATGGGCCGTCCGTACGAACTGATCTTCATCGAGGACAAGAGCAAGGACCGCACCGCCGACGTGATCCGCGAACTGGTGCAGGGCCATCCACATCGCCGCGCCTACTTCCACCAGCAGAACCTCGGCCGCGGCGGCACCGTCAGCGAGGGCTTCCTGCTGGCGAAGGGCAAGATCGTCGGCTTTCTCGACATCGACCTCGAG
>JBILEY010000584.1:0-3090 GCA_044351865.1 Planctomycetota bacterium
TTCTTCGCCACATCGGGCTCCTCGATGCAGGCGATGAGCCGCATCTTGCCCTGACAGCGCGAACATTGGAGCACATCGACGCCAAAGACCCGCTTCCCTGGTGCGCATGGCGCTGCACGCGTGGCAGCTCACCCAGGGCGACGTCGTGGTCACCGCGCCTGTGCCGGCGGACTGGTCGGGCCCGCTCGCGCTGCTGTTTCCCGGCGTGGCGATCGATCAGGCCTTGGCGAGCATCGTGCGCACCACATCGGCTTGAGCGGCGCCGATGTCCGGGCTCGCGATGATCGCGCGGGCCAACGGCTCCACGTCGAAGCGGTCCTCTTGCGCCAACGTCGACAACAAGCCCTGTTGCACCGCCGTCAGGCCCGCCGTCTGCAGCAGCTGCTGCATCGTCTCGGGCGGCGTGCGCAGTTGCGACGACAACACGCTCGACAGCGTCGCCGCCAGCACTGCGCTGCCGCCGGCCTTCACCACGCCGTCGCGCACGAGGTTGCCCACCAACGCCGGCACCAGGCTCTTCATGTCCCCGGTGATGGCGAGCCCGGCGATGGCTGCGTTGCGGCGCGCGGCCGACAGGCCCGTCGTCCGCAGCGCCCCCGTGGCGCCGAAGGCCGTGACGCCGACATCGACCAGGGCCAGCAGCAACGCGCGGTTGGCCGCCTCGAGCTGCGCTTCCAGCGCACCCACCTGGGCTTGGAGCCCGGAGATCATGCGGTCCAACACCGCCTCGAAGCCCTGGGCCGTCGCTCGCTGCGCGCGCAGCACGGCGATCTGCGCCTCGAGGTTCGCCACCACACTGCGGTCGTGGGCCATGCCCGCCTGCAACGCCTCCAACGATGAGCCCGTCGTCGGTGCGGCCTGGTCGAGCGCTGCCATGGCGGTGCGCAGCGCGCCCAGCTGGGTGCCGAAGGTGACCTGCAGCCCCCTGAACTTCGCCGATTCTGCCTGCAAGCTGGCGAGCTCCTTGGCGATCCTGCGGCGTTGCTCTTCGTTCGTGCGCAGCTCGGACTTGAGGCCGTCGAGCAGGAGCAGGGACCCGCCCGCGACGTAGGCGCCGAGGGCCGCTGAAGCGCCGGCCGTCGCCAACGCGAAAATGCCGCCCAGCACGCCCGCCACCTTGGTCTTGGTCTGCTTCTCGCCGATCTCCCGGTTGAGGCTGTGCGCCCTGTTCAGGAGGTTGGTGGCCTCCGTGGTCTTGGCCGCAATGCGTGCTCCGATGGCGGAGATGTCGGCCTCGAGCGTGGAGATGGTGACGCCATGCTGCGCGATGAGCTCGGCGTACAGCGCGCGCCGCTGCACCAGCGCCTCGGTTGACGTCGTCGACAGTGCGGCGAGGCGCGTGCCCAACACCGAAGACGGCGACTTCGCATCCCCCGCTGCGGGCGTGAGCATTGCCAGGGTGGCCGCGCTGGGCGCGTCGACCCCCTCGGCCGCTGCGGGGGCGGGCACGCGCGGCAGGGGCGCGCGCAACCCACGCGGCGCGTCGTAACGGCCGGGGAACTGGGCGGAGCCGTGAATCGCTGGGCGGTCGGATCGACGTGTGCGCACGGCAGCTCCTACGTTGGAGCCAGTGTGGGCTCTCGACGAGAAGCTGACAAGGCCCTGCCCCGGAATTGTGTGACGCCAGGCCGTGAGCGTTGTCGCAGACGGCCCAAGCCGGTAGGACAATTGGTCTGCGGATAGGAAAAATAGGGCCACTTTTGGGACCGGGGCCAGCAGAGCGGCCGGCCCATCCGCATGGCGAGGCACACTGAACACCTGTTCGGTCAGGGGCCAGGTCGAAATCTCCCGCCGCGGACGCGCCGGCGCCGTCGGCGAACGAATCGACGACGGGCCTGCAGCGCAGCACGCCGACAGGCTTCGTCCCCGACGCTGGCCACGTCTACGCCACGGCCCTGCGCGTCGCCGGCGTCGACCCGACGGGGCGGGGCCGCAACGACAAGGCGCCCCTCGCGTTCGTCGCGCGCACATAGTCGACGAACGCAGCGCGCGGTCACGGCGAAGAGCACCCCGTCAGCGCGCCGTCGTCGTCGAGGAAGGGCGTGCCGACCGCGCCGGCGCATCGCGGTCAGCGCAGGCGAGCACGGAGCTCTTCATCCATCGGCCTGGAACTCCTCGAGGGGGACAAGGCGCACGCCGTCGAAGCGCCCTTCGCGCACCCGTGCGACCGCGGTGCCCTGCAGAAACACGGCGCTGCGAAAGGGCGCGATGCGAAATGCGGGGATCGCGGGCAGCCGTTCTTCGTGCAGCCGCAGCGTGCGGATCGCCGACCACACAGGACTGCCCGGCAGGAACTCATCGACGTCGGAGCGCGTCTCGTCGACGACCGCACGCGGCAGCACCGGCAGGACGTGGACGGCTGCGTAGTCGGTGCGTTGTCGGGAGGGTTCGGGGGCATCGGCGATCACCGCGGGGATTCGCTCACACTCGCCCAGGTCCTCGCCCCAGATCGCCGCGATCAGCCGCGCGTGGAACAACGGACAGCTGCCCGCGCGAGGCAGGTCGCCGAGGCGATCCACCTCGGCGTGCCAGAACATCAGCCGCGGCGGCACACGACCCACCAGCGAGCTGTCGCGGTGCCACAGCGAGCCCTGCTGACCGGGCCAGGGCACCACGTGCAGCACGGGAGCATCGGGCGAGTCGCTCTTCTGCAGCACCACGATCGACATGCGCGACGTTACAGCCGAGACCGCTCGCGGTGATCGAGCCCGGCGCAGGGATTGGGCACGAGACCAAGGCGCACCGCAGCGGCGTGGCCGTCGCCAGTTTGCGAGGACGCGACGCAGGGATCGCGTCAACGGCCGAGCCAGGCGAAGCGTCAGCGCACGCGGTCTCCGCTGTACGCTGGTCGTCGGTGCGCACGCCTCCCCGCGCGCGCACGGCGGGCCAACCGTCGACGACAACGACGTCGAAGCACCGACCGCTGTCGAGGTCTTCGACCGCCGCGGCGGATAGGAAAAATAGGGCCACTTTTGGGACCGGGGCCAGCAGAGCGGCCGGCCCATCCGCATGGCGAGGCACACTGAACACCTGTTCGGTCAGGGGCCAGGTCGAAATCTCCCGCCGCGGACGCGCCGGCGCCGTCGGCGA
>JBILEY010000586.1:0-3083 GCA_044351865.1 Planctomycetota bacterium
AACCCGAAGTGCGCCGCGAGCAGGCGCGCGTCGAAGTGTCGCTGGCCGCGATCCACGCGGCAGCGGGCGAGCACGGCAAGGCGTTGCCGATGCGCGAGACGGCGATCGCGGCGATGCGTTCGCTGGCCACCGACTTCCCCGCGCGCGTCGTCTACCGGCAGGAACTCGGCCTGATGCTCTACGACCTCGCCCTCGAGCGGCAGCAGGCCGGCGACACCCCCGGCGCGATCGCCGCCGACACCGAGGCGATCGCCGGCCACGAGCAGCTGGTCGCCGCGCACCCCGACGGCCACGAGTATGCGTCGGAGCTGGCGATCGTCGTGCACCACCGCGGCTACCTGCAGACCAGGACCGACGACGCTGCCGCCGGCCGCGACTTCACCCGTTCGGCGGAGCTGATCGAAGGCGTCGTGCAGAAGCGCCCCGACGACCTGTCGTTCCGCCTGCAGGCCGGGCCGCTGGTGCGGGCCGCAGCGATCCGGGCCGCGCGCAGCGAGCGCTGGAACGACGCGCGCGACACGTTCCGCCGCGCCGTCGAACACGTCGAGCGCGTGCGCGCCGCTGGCGGCAAGCGCGCGGTCGCAGCGAAGCGGCTGCTGCTGCAGATGCTGCCCCAGTTGGCGCACAGCGAACTGATGTGCGACGACTTCGCCGGCGTGGTCGCGGCGCTGCGCCACCAGCACACGGTCGAGCCGATGAAGCCAGAGGCGCTGCGCGAGCTTGGCGGCGAGATGCACGTCGACGACCGCGCCGACTTCCAGGAACTGCTGCGTGCCGCGGAAGCCGCGGCACCAGCGAGCCGGGGCGACGGTGGCAAGTAGTCCGCTGCCCGCCCACCTTGGCAGCGGACCTTCGCGCATCCGGCGCCGCCGCCTGTCGCGTTCGCCGTGGCGCGGCTACCGTTCTCCTCCTCTCGTCACCGTCCCATGAGCAAGATCGCGCGCGAGCTGAAGAACTACTACCGCGTCATCGCCGACCTCGCGAGCGAGGCCGAGGTGTGGACGTCGCGGCCGGCGTGGCTCGAGTTCGCGCCCAACAACGTCTGCAACCTGCGCTGCATCATGTGCGCGCAGGCCGACGGGGTGCCGGTCGAGGTGATGAAGAAGGAGGACGCGGTCAAGCTGCTCGACGAAGTGCTGCCGACCACGACCTTGTGGACGCCGTCGGCGCTGTCGGAGCCGATGCTCGCCAACATCCGGCTCGTCGTGCAGAAGTGCCGCGAGCACGAGGTCTACCTGAACATGTACTCGAACTGCACGCTGCTCGACGGCGCCAAGTTCGCGGACATGGCCGATCGCATCCACAAGCTGTGGATCTCGTTCGACAGCAACCGCAAGGACGTGCTCGAGATGCTGCGCGCCGGTGCCGACTTCGACAAAGTCGTCGCCAACATCCGCTCGGTGCTTCAAGTCGCGACCGAACGGCAGGTGCCGGTCGGCTTCGTCGCCGTGCTGGTGAAGGACAACTGCGCGTCGCTGCACGAGCTCGTCGACTTCCTCGCCGACCTCGGCGCGGTGCAGGCCCATGCCGACCTGCGCGTGCAGCCGATGCTCGACAACGCGGTGCGCTGCCGCGACCAGAACGTGTTCGCCGCGTTCACGCCGGAGCAGATCCAGGCCCACCTGGACCAGGCCTGCGAGCGCGCGCGGGTGCGCGGCATGAACTTCCACGTCGACATCGACGATCCCTACCGCCGCACCGTCGTCTGCCAGCCGCCGATCGTGCGGCCGATCACGCCGGAAGTGATGTCGGTGATGGTCGAAGAAGTGAAGGAGCGCTTCCCGCACTTCTGCTCGATGGCGAGCAACTACGTCAAGATCGAGCCGAACGGCGCCGTGTTCCCGTGCTGTCGCGGCCCGCGCGAGCTGCAGATGGGCAACGTCAACGAGCAGTCGCTGGGCGAGATCTGGAACGGCGACAAGTACCGCGCGTTCCGTCGCCGCATGCACGCGCGCGACTACCCGGAGGTCTGCCGGGGCTGCGACGTGCTGACCGCGAACCCGCACTTCGACAAGAAGTGGCTCACCGAGCCGCCGACGGCCTGAGCGTCACCTTCCGCGCGACGATCACGCGTCGACGTTCGTCGCTCACGCCTCGACGAGCCGCCACGGCATCGCCTGCCCCGCGCGCATCGGCACCAGCGTCTTGTCGCCGAACGGCAGCTCCGCCGGCACCGTCCACGGCTCCTTCGCCAGCGTGATGCGATCGCGGTTGCGCGGCAGCCGGTAGAAGTCCGGGCCGCGGTGGCTGGCGAACGCTTCGAGCTTGTCGAGCGCGCCCATCTGCTCGAACGCTTCCGCATACAGCTCGATGCCGGCGTGCGCCGTGTAGACGCCGGCACAGCCGCAGTCGGCTTCCTTGGTGTGGCGCGCGTGCGGCGCGCTGTCGGTGCCGAGGAAGAACCGCGCGTCGTCGCCGGTGGCGGCGGCGAGCAGCGCCTGGCGATGCCGTTCGCGCTTCAGCACCGGCAGGCAGTAGGCGTGCGGGCGGATGCCGCCGCGGAAGATCTCGTTGCGGTTCCACAGCAGGTGGTGCGCGGTGATCGTCGCCGCGGTGCGCGGGCCGGCGGCGCGCACGAAGGCGACGGCGTCGGCGGTGGTCACGTGTTCGAGCACGATGCGCAGGCCGGGGAAGTCGGCGCGCAGCGGGGTCAGGTGCCGTTCGAGGAACACGCGCTCGCGGTCGAACACGTCGACGTCGCCGTCGGTGACCTCACCGTGCAGCAGCAGCGGCACGTCGTGCTGCTCCATCGCCGCGAGGGCCGCACGCGCCTTCTGCCAGTCGGTGACGCCGTTCTCGGAGTTGGTGGTGGCGCCGGCCGGGTAGTACTTCACCGCGTGCACGAAGCCGCTGGCCTTGGCCGCGGCGATTTCCGCAGGCGGCGTGCGGTCGGTGAGGTACAGCGTCATCAGCGGCTCGAACGCAACGCCGCGCGGAAGTGCTGCGAGGATGCGTTCGCGGTAGGCGGCGGCGGCGGCGACGGTGGTCACCGGCGGCTTCAGGTTCGGCATCACGATCGCGCGGCCGAAGCGGCGCGCGGTGTCGGGCAGCACGGCGGCGAGGGCTTGGCCGTCGCGGAGGTG
>JBILEY010000146.1:0-11174 GCA_044351865.1 Planctomycetota bacterium
CGGCGAGTTCTACACGGCGCTGTTCGACATCCAGCAGGGGCGCCAGGCGGTCAAGTGGGGCGGCCTGACGTCGTTCGGCGTGCAGAACGAGAACCACGCGATCAACTTCCGCTGGCTGTCGTCGCGCGTCGCCGAGGACGTCGCGACACTGGCCGAGGACACGCGCGGCAAGCAGTACTACTTCCCCGGCCACGACCCGTCGGTGCCCGGTTCGCCCGGCGCCGACGACATCCTGGGCGCGCCGTACCTGCGCCTGCAGACGCTGAACTACGTCGAGCGTGCGACCGACACGCTGCAGCTGGCCGGCAAGCACCGCATCGCGCTCGACGGCCGGCGGACGCAGAAGGCCGAGATCGACTGGGCGGTGGCGAAGAGCAACGCGCACCGCGACCAGCCCGACCGCCGCCAGTTCGCGTCGGCGTGGAACCCGAACGGTGTCTACCTGCAGTACAAGCCGGCCGCGCAGTTCACGCTCGGCAACCTGCAGCGCATCTTCGAGGTCATCGACGAGAACAGCGAAGAGGCGCGGGTCGACGTCAAGCTGCCGTTCGAGCTGTGGAAGAAGCAGCGCGGCTACCTGAAGGTCGGCGGCTTCCAGGACCGCGTGAAGCGGCGCTACGACCAGAACACGTTCAGCAACTTCCTGGACCCGAACTTCTTCTACAACGGCCAGTTCGACCAGCTCGACTGGAGCCAGGTCTGGGGCTTCCAGGACCACCCGATCACCGCCGCCGACACCGACGTCGACTACGAAGGCCAGCAGACGCTGCGCGCCGGCTACGTGATGATGGAGCTGCCGGTGGTGAAGGGCGCCAAGCTGGTCGGTGGCGTGCGCATCGAGTCGACGTCGATCTCGATCGTCAACGATCCCGAAGCGAACGCGCCGTGGGTGCCGCCCGGCCAGTTCGGCGTGGCGACGCTGCTGCCCGGTGACGCCGACGTGTCGATCGCGCAGCAGGACGCGCTGCCCGCGCTCGGCCTCGAGGTCGATCCGGTCGAGACACTGAAGTTCCGCATGGCCTACGGCGAGACGGTCGGCCGGCCGACCTTCCGCGAGCTGTCGCCGATCTTCCAGCAGGAGTACCTCGGCGGCCCGATCTTCGTCGGCAACCCGGCACTCGAGCTCAGCGCGGTGCGCAACTACGACCTGCGCGCCGACTGGACCCCGACCGAGTCGACGCTGCTGTCCGCGTCGTGGTTCCAGAAGGACATCCAGAACCCGATCGAGTACGTCGAGAAGCTGGCGCAGTACACGTTCACCACGGCGGTCAACTTCCCGCGCGGCACGATGAACGGCATCGAGCTCGAGGCGCGTCAGGGCCTCGGCGATCTGTGGGAGCCGCTGCAGGGCATCACGATCGGCGCCAACAGCACGTGGATCGACGCCAAGGTGCGCCTGCCCGACGACGAGATCCTCGCGTTCCAGCAGCTGCACGGCGAACTGCCGCGGTCGATCCGCGACATGACCAACACGCCGGACTACCTCTACAACCTGTTCGCGACGTACGACGTGCCCTACGTCGGCACCGGCCTCGGCCTGTTCTACACCGTCACCGGCGACACGCTGATCCAGGGCACCGGCCCGAGCGGCGACTTCTTCGTGCCGGCGACGTACCAGACTCGCTACGAGACGCTGAACGTCACCCTCAGCCAGCCGCTCGGCAGCGGCATCCGCCTGATGCTGTCCGGCCGCAACCTGACCAACGCCCTGCGCCGCCAGGTCTACCGCTCCGAGTACCAGGACGACGACGTCACCCGCCGCTCGTTCACCGAGGGCGTCGACTGGAGCCTGATGATCGGCGGCGAGATCACCTTCTGAACCCGTGCACCCGACCATGAACCGAAACCGTTCCGAACGTGCCGCCACGCAGTGCGGCGCCCTCGTCCTCGCCGCTGCCGCGCTCGTCGCGGCCCTGCCGGCGCAGGAGGCCACCGACGCCGTCGCCAGCACGCGCGCGACCGTCGAGAAGTGGGTGGAGACGCGCAACCTGGTGTCGAAGGAGCAGCGCGACTGGGCGCTCGGCAAGGAGGCGCTGACCGCGCGCATGGACGTCGTGCGCCGCGAGATCGAGAAGCTGCAGAAGAGCATCGCCGACGCGCAGGCCCAGGTCGTCGAGGCCGACAAGAAGCGCGCGGCCTTGCTGGCCGACAACGAACAGCGCAAGGCCAGCGGCGACAAGCTGACGACCCGCGTCGCGGCGCTCGAGGCCAAGCTGCTGACGCAGCTGCCGCGCCTGCCGGAGCCGTTGCGCGACAAGCTGAAGCCGTTGACGCAGCGCCTGCCGAAGGCCGGCGAGGAGACGAAGCAGTCGCTGGCGGAACGCTGGCAGAACGTCGTCGGCGTGCTCAACGAGCTCGACAAGTGGCAGCGCGAGGTCGTCGTCACCAGCGAGCTGCGGCAGCTGGGCGACGGCCAGAGCGTCGAGGTTGCGGTGCTCTACCTCGGTCTCGGCCAGGCGTTCTACGCCAGCAGCAACGGCAAGGTCGCCGGCTTCGGCCAGTCGACCGCCGACGGCTGGCAGTGGAAGCAGGCCAACGAACTGGCCGCCGACGTGCTGCGCACGATCGCCATCTACAAGAACGAGCAGATCGCCGCGTTCGTGCGACTGCCGGTGCAGGTGCAGTGAAGGAGCAGAACGCCATGACCACGCGAAACACGTTCCCGTTCGCCCTGGCGCTGCTCGGCGCCGCGGTTCTCGCTCCGGCCCAGCAGGGCGAGCCCCAGAAGCCGGCGCCGGCAGTCACGCCGGCGGCCACGCCGGCCGTCGCCACGCAGGACACGCCGTCGTTCGCCGCCGCCAGCGCCGATCTGCAGCAGCAGCTCGTCGCGGCGCTGGCCGAACTGACCGCGACCCGCGAGCGCATCACCGCCGAGAAGCTGCCGATGGCGCAGCAGCTCCGCGACCTCGAGCAGCAGCTGCTGGCCGTGCGCGGTGAGTACCAGCAGGCGGCGCGCCTCGTCGACACGCGCTCGCTCGACCTGACCAACCTGACCGCCGAAGTGGCGCAGCGCAAGGACCAGGCCGGCTACCTGTCGAACCTGTTGACCGAGTACGGCCGCAACTTCGAGTCGCGCCTGCACATCGCCGAACTGCAGCTGCGGCGCGAGCCGCTGCAGGCCGCACGCCTGGCGCTCGACGACGCGAAGAGCGACCAGGACGCGTTGTTCGAGAAGCAGATCGACGTCGTCGCCGCGTCGCTGGCGCGGGTCGAGGACGTGCTCGGTGGCACGCGCTTCCAGGGCAAGGCGGTCGACAGCGGCGGTGTGGTGAAGGCCGGCACGTTCGTGCTGTTCGGCCCGACCGCGATCTTCCGCAGCGCCGACGGCCAGGAGATCGGCGTCGTCGAACAGCGGCTCGGTTCGCTCGAACCGGCCGTCGTCCCGTTCAAGCAACCGGTCGACCGCGAGGCCGCGGCGGCGATCGCGCTCGGCACCGGCAACCAGCTGCCGTTCGACCCGACGCTCGGCAACGCCACCAAGGCGGCGGCGATCGAGGAGACGTGGGTCGAGCACGTGCTGAAGGGCGGCCCGGTCATGTGGCCGATCTTCGCGCTGGCCGGCGCGGCGCTGCTGGTGGTGCTGCTGAAGTGGCTGTCGATGGCGTTCGTGCGCCGGCCGAGCCGCAAGTCGATCGACCGCCTGCTCGAGGCCGTGCGCAGCGGCCAGCGGCAGCCTGCCGTCGACCAGGCGGAAGCCGTGGGTGGCCCGGCCGGAGCGATGCTGAAGGCCGGCGCCGAGCACCTCGGCGAGCCGCGCGAGCTGGTCGAGGAAGTGATGTTCGAGCAGTTGCTGCAGACGCGCCTGCGGTTGAACAGCTGGCTGCCGTTCGTCGCCATCAGTGCGACGTCGGCGCCGCTGCTCGGCCTGCTCGGCACCGTCACCGGCATCATGAACACCTTCACGCTGATGACCGTCTACGGCACCGGCGACCCGAAGACGCTGTCGAGCGGCATCAGCGAGGCGCTGATCACGACCGAGTACGGCCTGATCGTCGCCATCCCGTCGCTGCTGCTGCACGCGCTGCTGGCGCGGCGCGCGAAGGGCATCGTCGACGACATGGAGAAGGCGGCGGTCGCCTTCCTGAACCAGGTGCGCAAGAGCGAGCCGGCTGCGGCCGCCGAGGTGGCCTGAGGTGTTCGCCTTGCTGCAGCAGCCGAAGGACGCGTCTTCGAGTGAGCGCCTTTCGGCGTTCTTCGCGACGGCGTGGGACATCTGGGTCGCCGGTGGTTGGGCGATGATCCCGATCGCGATGGTCGCGGCGCTGATGTTCGGCGTCGGCCTGCGCGTCTGGCTCGGGCTGCTCGGCAAGGGCCACCGCTCGACGCCGGAGAAGGTCTGGCGGCTGTGGATCACCAACCCGGACCACCGCGAAGGGCCGATCGGCGAACTGCTCGACGAAGTCGCCGACGAGCCGTCGATCGAAGCCTCGGCGGCGGCGTTCACCGGCCTGCGCGCGGCCGAGGTGGCGCCGTTCGACCGCGATCTGCGCGTCATGAAGGTCTGCATCGCCGCCGGGCCGCTGTTCGGACTGCTCGGCACCGTCACCGGCATGCTCGGTACGTTCGGCGCGCTGGCGTCGGGAGCGGGCGGCGAGAAGACGATGGCCGCGATCGCCAAGGGCATCAGCGAAGCGCTGATCACCACCGAGACCGGCCTCGTCGTGGCGCTGCCGGGCATGTTCTTCCACTACCAGCTGGCGCGGCAGAAGGAGCGCTACACGGCGTTCCTCGCCCATCTCGAGACGGTGACGACGCAGCATCTGTACCGTCGCCTCGCCGCGGCGGCCAAGGTCGCCTGAGCGCCGCGACCGCGAGCACGCACACACACAAGCACACGCCAACGGGCACACGGAGCACACCATGGGACGTTTCAGCCAGGGTTCGTCGGACGAGAGCAGCGACGTCGGCATCGACCTGTCGCCGATGATCGACTGCGTCTTCATCCTGTTGATCTTCTTCATCGTCACCACGTCCTACGTCGAGGAGACGGGCGTCGAGGTCGACAAGCCGCAAGCCGCGTCGTCGGTGCAGCTGGAGAAGACCAGCATCCTGATCGCGCTGACCAAGGACGGCCAGGTCGTCTATGGCGGCAAGGAGATCGGCATCAGCGGTGTGCAGGCGACGGTTCGTCGCATGCAGCAGAAGGAGAAGGTGCCGTGCGTCGTGCAAGCCGACGCCGCCGCCTCCGCCGGGCTGCTGACACGCGTCATCGACGAGTGCAAGCTCGCCGGCGCCGAGAAGGTCAGCATCGCCACGAGGCGCTGACGCATGGACCGTTCGATGCCGCAATCGGGGTTCGCGAAGGCTTGGCGCCTGCTGGTCGCCGGCGTCGGCGCGTTGGCCATGATGCTCGGCTGCTTCCTGCTGTTGCCGGTGCTGCAGGCGATCAGCGCCACTGTGCCGAAGGACCTCGAGCTGCGCTCGGTCGACACCGCGGCGCTGCCGCCGCCGCCACCGCCGCCGGTCGATGAGGACAAGCAGCAGGAGAAGCCGCCGGACGACGCGAAGCCCCCGGAGATGCAGGAGTCGGCGCCGCCGCTGAGCCTCGACCAGCTCGAGATCGCACTCAATCCGGGCACGGGCGGGGGCGACGTGGCGGGCGACTACACGATCAAGATCCAGGGGCTCGCCGCGGCCGGCGGCGGCAAGGACGGCGACGATCTGTTCTCGCTCGCCGACCTCGACCAGAAGCCGCGCGTGCTGTTCCAACAGCAGCCGACGCTCAACGCGCAACTGAAGAAGCGCATGCCGGCGACCGTCAACATCGTGTTCGAGGTCGACGAGAACGGCCGCGTCGACAAGCCGGCCGTGCAGACCAGCAGCGACGCCGCGTTCGAACCGGTGGCGCTGGCGGCGATCAAGCAGTGGAAGTTCGAGCCCGGCAAGCGCGCCGGCAAGCCCGTGCGGTTCCGCATGCGGCAACCCATGACCTTCAAGTGAGGACGTACGCGATGACTTCTCTTCCCGGATTCCTGCGCGCATTGCTGCTGCCCGCGTTGCTCGGCGGCGCTGGTGCGAACGTGGTGGCGCAACAGGCGAATGGCGACGGACTCGACGCGGCGGTGGCCGCGCTGTTCCGTTCGCCGGCGTTCCAGCAGCGCTTCGCCGAGAGCTACCTCGCCGACACCGAGGTCGAGCCGGCCGTCAACGACGACGAGCGCGACGTGCTGGTCGAGGTGAGCACGCTGCTGGCGACGCCGGCCGAACAGGGCGGTCCGAAGACCGACCAGGCGATCTCCCTGCTGCAGCAGAACGTCGGCCCGGCGGCCAACGCCGTGTTCGACTTCACGCTGGCGAACCTGCTGGCGCAGAAGGAGCGCACCGCCGACGCGGTCGCCGCCTACCAGGCGGCGGTGGCGAAGAAGCCGAAGTTCCGCCGCGCCTGGAACAACCTCGGCCTGCTGCAGGTCAAGACCGGCGACTTCCGCGGTGCTTCGCAGTCGCTGGCCCGCGTGCTCGAGCTCGGCGGCGGCAACGCGTTCACCTACGGCCTGCTCGGCGTGGCGCTCGGCAACCTCGACGACCACCTGGCCGCCGAGTCCGCCTACCGCATGGCGTCCCTGCTCGACCCGCTGACCGCCGACTGGCGGCTCGGGCTCGCGCGTTCGTTCTTCAAGCAGCGCCGCTTCGCCGAGGCGGCGACGCTGTGCGGCACGCTGATCGGCGGCAACCCGGACCGCGCCGACCTGTGGCTGCTGCAGGCGAACGCGTTCGTCGGCATGAACGAGCCGAAGAAGGCGATCGAGAACCTCGAGCTGGTCGACAAGCTCGGCAAGGCGACCGCCGACAGCCTCAACCTGCTCGGTGACGTCTACGTCAACGAGGAGCTGCCCGACCTCGCCGCGTCGGCCTACGTGCGCGCGATGGCGAAGGACCAGAAGGGCGACCCGACGCGGGCGCTTCGCGCCGCCAAGGCGATGGCCGCGCGTTCGGCGCACACCGAGTGCGGCGCTTTGCTCGACGCGATCGGCACGCACTACGCGGCCAAACTCGACGACGCGGCGAAGAAGGACGTGCTGAAGCTGCGGGCGCGGCTCGCGGTCGCGCGCGGTGCCGGCGACGAAGAGGCGAAGATCCTCGAGCAGGTGGTGGCGCTCGATCCGCTCGACGGCGAAGCGCTGATCCTGCTCGGCCAGTACAGCGCGCGCAGCGGCAAGCCCGACCAGGCGGTGATGCACTACGAACGCGCCGCCGGCATCGCCGCGTTCGAGGCAGACGCCAAGGTCCGCCATGCGCAGCTGCTGGTCGGCCAGAACAAGTACCTCGAAGCGCTGCCGCTGCTGAAGCGCGCGCAGCAGGTGAAGCCGCGCGACCACGTGCAGCAGTTCCTCGATCAGGTCGAGCGCATGTCGCAGAACAAGTAGTCGCGCCCGGCCTTCGCCGGTCGGTATGGTGCGGCGATGGTCGATCCCGCCGCCGCCGCCCAGGTTCGCGCCTACACGCGCGCCGACCGCGATGCCGTGCTGGATCTCCAGGCGCGCGTGTTCGGCGCCGCGGCGGCGACCGGTGCCGCCAACTGGGCCTGGGAATACGACGACAACCCGTTCCAGGTGCCCGGCGTGCCGCTCGGCTGGATCGCCGAGATCGACGGCCGCATGGCCGGCTACTACGGCATGCTGCCGCAGCGGCTGTGCGTCGACGGCCGCTTCGTGCTGGCGCTGTGCGGCGCCGACTTCTGCGTCGACGAGACCTACCGCGGCCGCGGCCTCGGCACGCTGCTCACGCGCTATCTGCTGCAGGCGGCGCGTGGCCATCGGCTGTTCGCGACGTCGGCGACGCCGACCGCGGCGCATCTGCTGAAGAAGGCGGGGCTGTCGTTCGTCGACGTCACCACCGAGCCGTCGTTGTGGGCGTGCGGCGACTGCGCCGGCGGCGTGGTGGGGGCGGGCGGCGTCGGGCCGGCCGATCTCGGCGATCCCGCATTGCGCGCCGGGCTCGACGCGTTCGCGCACGAACTGGCACAACACCACCGCGTCGTGCTGTGGCGCGGCGCCGACTACCTGGCGTGGCGGTACGGCGGCTATCCGATCGCTGCGGCGATGCCGATCGTGCGCGTGCTGCGCGCGGGTACCGCGGTGCGCGGGGTCGCCGTGCTGCAGTGCGACGGCGCCAGTGGCCGCGCCTACCTGCTCGAACTGCTGCATCGCCCCGACGACCGCGACGGCTGCACGTTCCTGCTGCAGGACGCGCTGGCGCTGGCCGCAGCGAACGGCGTGCGCGAGCTGTACGCGTTCCACCGCGTGCCGACGGCGCGTGCGGTGCTCGCGGCGCACGGCTTCGTCAGCGTGCCGCAAGGCGCGATCGTGCCGCTGCTCGACCTGCCGGTGACGACCACCGACGGCAGTCCGAGCCTCGGCGACTGGTACGTGGCGCCCGGCGACGGCGACTTCCTGTTGCGCGTCGGCAGCGGCGCTCCGAGGTGAACGCATGCTCGATCCCGGCACTGATCCGCGAACCGAAGTGACGCTGGCGTTGTCGCAGTGGCAGCAGCTGCACCTGCGCCACCTGGCCCACCGTCGCATCGTCGCCACGCCGTTCGCCGAGCGCGTCGTCGTGCTCATCCCGCACCCTGACGACGAGGTGCTCGGCCTCGGCGGCACGCTGCTGCGCCTGCGCGGGCAAGCGCAGGTCGAGCTCGTCTACCTGACCGACGGCCGCATCGGCGCCGGCGACCGCAGCGTCGAGGAGCAGATGGCGGCGACGCGTGCCAGCGAAGCGAAGGAGATCGCGGCGCGGCTCGGCGTGAGTGCGCCGGTGCTGGTCGGCTGCAACGAGCACACGTTCGCCGACGCGGCGAACGAAGCGATGCTGGTCGCACGCATCGCCGAGGTGCTGCAGCGCGTGCGCCCCGACGTGGTGTTCGCGCCGTTTCTGTGGGAGGCGCACGGCGACCATCGCTACGTCAACCACCTGCTCGCTGCGGCGATGCGCGCGACCGGGCTGCTGCCGATCGTCGCCGGCTACGAAGTGTGGTCGATGGCGCCGCCCGGCTGGTGCCTCGACGTCAGCGCGCAGCTGCCGGAGAAGCTCGAGCTGATGCGCTGCTACCGCTCGCAGATGGCGCTGTTCGACTACGTGGCGATGGCGTGGACGCGCGCCGTGCTGCACGCACCGCTGATCCCCGGGTCGAGTGGCGTCGAGGTGTTCTGGCCGTGCCGCGGCGACAAGTTCGTCGAACTGGTCGCCGGCCTCGACCTCGCCAGCCCGGCGGCGCAGCGCACGATCGCGCTGCTGACGGTGCCGGACACGATGCCGTGAAGGCTGGGCCCGCGCGAAGGCACCGACGACCGCGCGGTTGAGCGCCGGAGCGCCGTTCCGTAGCGTGCGCGTTCCGCGGCCTGCTGCCGCGCCGAGGCCACCGCATGTCGCGAACGTCGTTCCCGCGCCACAAGATCCGCATCACGCTGCTCGAGAACATCCACCCCGCTGCGCGCGAGGCGCTGGTCGAAGCGGGCTACACGGTCGACGTGATCCCGAAGGCACTCGAAGGCGACGAGCTCGCTGCCGTGCTCGCCGAGTCGCACATCGTCGGCCTGCGTTCGCGCACCAAGCTGCGCAGCGCCCAGCTCGAACTCGGTGGCAAGCTGATGGCGGTCGGCTGCTTCTCGGTCGGCACCGACCAGGTCGACATCGCCGCCGCCGCGCAACGCGGCGTGCCGGTGTTCAACGCGCCGCACGCGAGCACACGTTCGGTCGCCGAACTGGCGATGGGTTGCGTCATCGCGCTGGCGCGGCGCCTCGGCGACAAGAGCAACAAGCTGCACCACGGCCAGTGGGACAAGTCGCTGGCCGGCGCGCACGAGGTGCGCGGCCACAGCATCGGCATCGTCGGCTACGGCCACATCGGCCAGCAGCTCGGGCTGCTCGCCGAGGCGTTCGGCATGCGCGTCCTCTTCCACGACATCCAGAAGAAGCTGCCGCTCGGCCTCGCCAAACCGGTACCGACGATCGAGCAGCTGCTCGACGAGTGCGACTTCGTCACGCTGCACGTGCCGGAGACCCAGCAGACGCGCGGCATGATCGGCGCGCCGCAGCTCGCGCGCATGAAGAAGGGCAGCTACCTGCTGAACCTGAGCCGCGGCACCGTCGTCGACCTGCCCGCCCTCGCCGCGTCGCTGCGCAGCGGCCACCTCGGTGGTGCCGCGCTCGACGTGTTCCCGCAGGAGCCCACGCCGGTGCAGGCCGAGTGGCACAGCGAGCTGGAAGGCCTGCCGAACGTCTTGATGACGCCGCACGTCGGCGGCAACACCGAGGAGGCGCAGCGCAACATCGGCCTCGAGGTCGCGCACTCGGTCACGCAGTACATCGATCGCGGCAACACCGAAGGCGCCGTCAACTTCCCGCAGATCAACCTGCCGTCGCGCGACGGCACGCACCGCGTGCTCAACATCCACAAGAACGTGCCCGGCGTGCTGGCGTCGGTGACGGCGATCCTCAGTGAGCTCGGTGCCAACATCGAAGCGCAGCAGCTCGGCACCACGCGCGACATCGGGTATCTGGTGATGGACGTCGACCGGCAGTTGTCCGACGCGGTGCGCGAGCGCATCGCGGCACTCCCGGTCAGCGTGAAGACGCGCGTCCTGTACTGACGGCGGCGTGCTGCGGGCAGCGCACCTGGCGCGAGCTCGGCATCCTCGACCACCAGCAGATCCTCTCTACTCTCCGGCTTGCGGTTGACGAGCTCGTCCGAGCTCGCAGTTGGCCCCGGGGCCGCGTCGGTCCGCTTGCACATCAGGTGCAATGTGCAATTGTGGCAACCACACATTGCCCCACATCGCTCGCATTTGCCGTGTTCGGCAGCCGAGCCGCCATATGAAGAATCGGATGGTAGCCTCTGCTTGGGCCGGATGATCCGCCGTTTCTTTGTGGCGTCATGACAATATGGCTGCGGTCCATTGCAGCTTCAACCAGGTGCGCACTCCGTTGCAGGTTCAGGAAAGACTTGACGCCGGCTTGCTTGAGAATCTGGGAGCAGGCGGCGCTGAACGACTTCGTGTCTGTCGGGGCGGGTACTTCTGTTCTGGATTCGCTCAGCATGGCAAGGACGGCTTGTCCAAGGGCAGCTGCATCGGAGGTTCGGTCGACGCGAGATGTGGGGCCGTGGAACAGCCAAAACCCCTCCCTTGTTCGGCTCAATGGGTGAATGAAGTAGACGTCCGGCAAGACGTAGATGC
>JBILEY010000587.1:0-3077 GCA_044351865.1 Planctomycetota bacterium
CGACGAGGCACGGGTGCAGCGTCGCCACCTGCTGGCACGCGATGTCGGCGGGCACTTCCGGCAGCCAGGCCAGCAGCGCGTCGGCGGCGCCGGTGCGCAGCGGTGCCACGTCGGCGCGCAGCAGTTCCTGCAGCTGCAGCTGGCAGTGCGGCCGCTGCCGGCGCAGGGCGGTGAGCCACGGCGGCAGCAGCTGGCGGATCAGCAGCGACTCGGCGTGGATCGACAGCACGCCGTCGAACTCGCCGGTCTGCACGCGGCGTACGACGGCCGGCAGGTCGCGCAGGAACGGCCCGACGAACGCCAGCAGGTGCGCGCCGGCCGCCGTCGGTCGCATCTGGTCCTTGCCTACACGTTCGAGCAGCTGCAAGCCGATCTCGGCTTCGAGCTTCTTGATCTGCTGGTGCAGGGCCGGCTGTGTGATCGGGTACGACGCGGCACGTGCGGCGCGCGCGTAGCCGCCGTGGCTGGCGACGAGGTGCAGGACTTCCAGGCGGCGAAGGTCGACCATGAAGCGCAGCTTATCGATGCCACAAGAACAAGTTGCTCCGGATGAACGAGCCGGCGAGCGATAGTCCTGCTGTCGCGATCGCGACCGAGACACCATGACCGAACCGAACCGTCCCGCTCCACGTCATCCGCTCGCCGGGCTGCTCGTGGCACAGTTCCTGGGCGCCTTCAACGACAACGCCTTCAAGATGGTCGTGCTGCTGCTGGCGCTGGCCCAGGTGGCGCCCGGCGACGAAGCGGCGGACCAGTACGAGACGACCCTGGCGTTCGTCGTCTTCACGCTGCCGCTGATGCTCGGCTCGCTGCCGGCGATGGCGCTCGGCGACCGCTTCGGCAAGCGCGACCTGATCGTCTGGACCAAGGGCCTCGAGGTCGTGCTGATGTTGTTCGGCACCGTCGCACTGTGGGCGAGCCCGGTCGGTTGGGCGCCCCTGGTGGTGCTGGCCGGCATGGGCCTGCAGAGTGCGCTGTTCGCGCCCGGCAAGTACGGCATCCTGCCCGAACTGCTGCCGCACGACCGGCTGGCCACCGCCAACGGCCAGCTCGAAGGTGCCAGCTTCGTCGCCATCATCCTCGGCACCGCCGCCGGCGGCGTGCTGCTCGACGCGATCGGCGGGCAGGCGTGGATCGCCGGCGTGCTGCTGACCGTGCTCGCGGTCGTCGGCTTCGTCGGTGCGTTGGCCGTGCCGCGCACGGCGCCGGCGTCGACGGTGGTCGAACCGTTCGGCCAGGTGCTCGGCGGCGCCTGGCGCGCGCTGCGCGGCGATCGCGCGTTGTGGCTCGCGGCGCTCGGCTCGGTGGCGTTCTGGGGCCTGGCGTCGCTGCTGGGCCAGGACGTGCTGGTCTACGGCAAACAGGTGCTCGGCTTCAGCGACAAGTACAAGGGCCTGCCGTACGCGCTGTTCGCCATCGGCGTCGGTGTCGGTGCCGCACTCGCCGGCAAGCTGTCGCGCGGCGTCGTCGAGGTCGGCCTGATCCCGCTCGGCGCGCTCGGCCTCGCCTTCGGCACCGCGGCGATGGGTGTGCTGGTGCCCGGCGTGTTCGGCACGTTCGTCTGGATGGCGCTGCTCGGCGTCGCCAGCGGCTTCGTCGTCGTGCCGCTGAACGCGCTGGTGCAGTGGAAGGCGCCGGCTGCGCGGCGCGGCGCCATCATCGCGCTGGTCAACTGCCTGTCGTTCGCCGGCATTCTCGCCGGCAACCTCGGCTGCCTCGCACTCGCGCGCGCTGGCGCCGATTGCGCGACGATCCTGCTGGTCGCGGCGGCGCTGACGTTCGTGGCGACGCTGTGGGCGATCTGGCTGTTGCCGCAGGCGCTGCTGCGCCTGTGCGTCGTGCTGCTGACGCGCACGCTCTACCGCCTGCGCCTCGTCGGCCAGGCGAACGTGCCCGAGACCGGCGGGGCGCTCTTGGTGCCGAACCACGTGTCGTTCCTCGACGCGCTGTTCGTGCTCGCCGCGACCGACCGGCCGATCCGCTTCGTCGTCGAGCAGTATTGGTACGAACGGCCGTACCTGAAGCCGTTCCTGCAGGCCCTGCGCGCGATCCCGATCGCCGGCAGCGGCGGCCCGCGCGTCGTGCTGAAGGCGCTGCGCGAAGCCGGCAAGGCGCTCGACGACGGCGAGCTCGTGTGCCTGTTCGCCGAGGGCGAGATCACGCGCATGGGCAGCCTGCTGCCGTTCCGCCGCGGCATGCAGCGCATCCTGAAGGGCCGCACGGCGCCAGTGGTGCCAGTGCACCTCGATCGCGTCTACGGCTCGCTCGGCAGTGCGCGGCAGGGCCGCGTGCAGATCGTGCCGACGAAGATCCCGTGCCCGGTGACGGTGTCGTTCGGCGCGCCGCTGCCGGCGAACGTCGAGCCGGTGCAGGTGCGCGCCGCCGTCGAGCGGCTCGCCGAAGCGGCGTGGCGGCTGCGCGCCGACGAGCTGCCGGCGCTGCACAGCAAGTTCGTGAGCTCGGTGCGCCGCGCGCCGTGGCGTCTGTGCTTGTCGGACAGCCAGGGCAAGCGCCTGTCGCGCGGCAAGACGCTGGCGACCACGGTGGTGTTGGCGCGGCGGCTGCGCAGCGCGTGGCAGGGCCAGGACAAGGTCGGCTTGCTGTTGCCGCCGTCGATCGGCGGTGCCATCGCGGCGATGGCGGCGAGCCTGTCGGGCCGCACCGCGGTGTCGCTGAACTTCACCGTCGGGCAGAACGCGTTCGACTCGGCGATCCGCCAGGCGCAGCTGCGCACGGTGCTGAGCTCGCGCGCGTTCCTGGAGAAGGTCAAGGTGGCGATTCCCGAGGGCGTCACGCTGCTGCTGCTCGAGGACGTGCTGAAGGACGTGGGCACCGGCGAACGGCTCGGTGCGTTGGCGCGGGCGCTGCTGCTGCCGCTCGGCTCGCTCGAGCGCGCGTGCGGTGCTTCCCGCAAGGTCACGCGCGACGACGTGGCGACGATCCTGTTCAGCAGCGGCAGCACCGGCGAGCCGAAGGGCGTGATGCTGACGCACGGCAACGTGCAGTCGAACTGCGACGGCGTGGCGCAGCTGATCCCGCTCGACCACCACGACCGCCTCGTCGGTGTGCTGCCGCTG
>JBILEY010000147.1:0-11144 GCA_044351865.1 Planctomycetota bacterium
CGTGCCGGTGGCATCGGCGAGCGTGCGCACCAGCAGCACCAGCGCGTCGCGTTGGTGCACGTCGACGCTGCGCAGCGGTTCGTCGAGCAGCAGCACCGCGGGCTTCGGCGCCATCGCGCGCACGAGGCCGAGGCGCTGCGCCTGGCCGCCGGACAGCTGCGCCGGGCGCTGGTCGGCGTGCGCGCCGAGCCCGGCCTGCTGCAGCAGTTCGATGGCTTGGGCCTTGGCGAGGCCCGGCGCTGCGAACGTCAGGTGCTGCAGCGCCGTCATGTGCGGCCACAAGGCGCCGTCCTGGAACACGAGGCCGAGCTGCCGGCGATCCGGGCTCAGGTGGGTGCGCTCGTCGGCGGCGACCTGGTCGCCGATGCGGATGCTGCCGCCGTGCTGCCGTTCGAGCCCGGCGAGGCAGCGCAGCAGCGTCGACTTGCCGGAGCCGGACGGACCGACGATGGCGAAGCGTCCACCGGCCGGCACGTGGAACGAGACCGGCCCGAGCTGGAAGCCCGGGCGGCGGAAGGCCAGGTCGGTGACGGTGACGGGTTGGGACACGGGGTCGAGTGCGGGGTCGAGCGCTGCGGGTCGCGGGGGAGCCGTTCTTGGCGGCGCCTACTGCAACCTCCGTGCGCAGCCGCAGCGGATCACGACAGGCTCTTGAGACTACGTCCCGCCAACAGGGACGGAAGCAGCGGCAGCAGAACCGCGGTCGACAGCAGCATCAGGGCGATGACACCGCTCCAGTCCTCGTGCTGGAAGTGCACCGCGTTCGACAGCCGGCGCACCGCGGTGGCGTTGGCCGCCGGCAGCACGACGGCGAGGTCCAGTTCGCGCAGCGCCAGCACGAACGCCAGCACGAAGGCGCTCCACGCCGCCGGCAGCAGCGGCCGCAGGTGCAGCTGCAGCGCCACGTGCGCGGGCGAGCGGGTGACGAAGCGGCCGGCTTCTTCGGCCGACAGCGACTGGCGGCGCACCTGCGACGCCAGCGTCAGCGCCGCGAACGGCAGGAAGCGCGCGGCGTAGCCGGCCCCGGCGAACAGCCACGACTGGTCGAAGCGTTCGTCGACCTGCCGCAGCACCGGGCCGTCGTGGAACCAGCGCAAGAGCCCGATGCCGAGCAGCACCGCCGGCATCGCCGCCGGCAGCGCCGCGCACAGATCGAGCAGCGGCCAGCGCCGCGCCGACTGCCGCGCCAGCGGCAACGCCAGCAGCACGACGGCGGCGGCGACCGCGAGGGCGAGCAGCACCGAGTTGGTGAAGAACGGCAGGCCCTGGTCGACGGCCTTGTGGAAGCTCTGCCGCGCGTAGTCGAGGCCCATCGGCTCGAGCTTCTGCGCCGAGCCGAGCACCCAGCGCGCCAGCACGACCACCGGCATGCCGACGCCGGCGGTCAGGTAGAGCAGCGGCAGCAACAGCGCCGGCCAGCGCCAGGCGCCGAGCGGCCGCGTCGGCAGCGGCTGCGTGACGCCGCGGTCGGGTGCCGACGCGCGCAGCCGCAGCGCCGCCCACAGCAGGCAACCGAGGCCGGCGACGAACGGCAAGGCGGCGACGATCGGGCTCTGCACCTCGGCGAACGTGGTGCCGGTCGCGCGGCGGGTCCAGCGGCCGAAGATGCCTTCGGCGTAGGTGTGCCAGGTCTTGCCCTTGACGGTCAGGAACTCGGGCACGCCGTAGTCGGCGACGGTGAACATCAACGCCAGCAGGCAGCCGGCGAGCAGTTCGGGCAGGATGGCACGCAACAGGAACAACTCGGCGCGCGCGCGCCCGCGCAGCAGCAGCGCCGCTTCGTAGGCGCGGCCGTCGACGGCGCGCAGCCCGCGCGCCGTCAGCACGGCGACGAACGGCGCGTGCGCTGTGCCGAGCAGGATGGCGCACGGCCAGAATCCGTGGCTCGGGAACAGGTCCGAGAAGCCCATCGCGACGAAGATCGGCGGCAGCACCAGCGGCGCCACGCCGAGCGGCGTCAGCAGCGCGGCCCCCGGCAGGTCGCGGCCGACGCACAGCCACGCGTGGCCGCCGCCGAGCAGCAGCGAGATCGTCGTCGCCGCGAGGCCGAGCCACAGCGTCGAGCGCAGCTGCACCAGCACGTTGTCGTCGGCGGCGAGCCCGCGCCAGGCTTCGAGCGTGAAGCCGTTCGGCCCGTACAGCGTCTGCAGCAGCAGCAAGGCGAGCGGCGCCAGCACGAACAGCAGCAGGAACGAGAGCGCCAGCCACAGCGGGGCGCGCGTGGCGAAGCGGCCGAAGCCGGCGCTGCCGTTGCCGCCCGCAGAGTGGCCTGCCGCCGGCGCCATGGTCACTGGCTCCAGCGCTTGTTGAAGTCGCTGTCGCAGCGCGTGAGGTCGGCGGCGACCTGGTTGACGTCCCACGCCATCCGCTTGAACGCGCCGAGGCCCTTCACCGCCGGGTCCTTCGGCCCCGGCACGCCGCTGCGCAGCGGGATCTGCGCGCCGTCGGCCGCGGCCAGCAGCGCTTCGGTCTCGCGGCTCAGGATCGCGTCGATCAGCTTCTTCGCCCCTTCCTGGTCGGGCCCGCCGGCGACGAGGCCGACGGCGTTCGGGATCAGCATGGTGCCGATGCCGCCATCCTGCTGGTCGGGGAACACGCAGGCGACCTTGTGGCCCTTCTGCTTCGCCACGTGGTAGTCGTCGGTGTCGGTGAACGCCCACGGCAGTTCGCCGTCGCGCACCGCGCGCATCGTGGCGCCGTTGCTGCCGAGGAACTGCACGTCGTTCTGGAACATCGCCTCGACGAACGCGCCGAACTCCTGTTCGCCGAGTTGCTGGCGCAGCGCCGTCATGTGCGTCAGCGTCGTGCCGCGCACCGGCTTCGCGATCGCGCACTTGCCCTTCCACTTCGGATCGACGAGGTCGCGGTAGCTGGTCGGCCACGTCTTCGGGTCGGGCAGCATCTCGGTGTTGACGATCAGCACGCGCGCGCGCGCGGCGAAGCCGGTCCAGCGGTGCTGCGGGTCCTTCCACTCCGCCGGCACGTCGGCGGCCGCCGGCGACTGGTACGGCACCAGCACGCCGAGTTGCGCCAGCTTCGCGACCTGCGCCGACTCGTTGCACCAGAACACCGACGCACGTGCGTGCTTCTGTTCTTCGATCAGCGCGTTGACGAGCCCGACGGTCTTCGAGGCTTCGGTGTCGTGGCGCTGCACCAGGTCGAGCTGCAGGTCCTTGGCGAAGCGGTCGAGCAGCGGGCGGCTGAACTGTTCGTCGAGGGCGACGTAGATCGTCGGGCCGGCCTTGCCGCCGCACGCGGCGAGCAGGGTGAGGGCGGCGGTGGCGAAGAGGCGGATCATGGGGCGGGCTCGCGAGGGGGAACGGAGAGGGGCGGAAGCGTTGGCGATCACTTGTCGCGGTAGACGACGTGGCATTCCTTGCAGCCCTTGTTCAGGCTCGCCAGCATCGCTTCGGCCTGCTTGCTGTCGCCGCCGCGCACGGCGTTGTCGAGCGCCAGCGACTGGTCGATCGCGAGGCCCAGCATGCGCTGGTAGTCGGCCGGCAGCGCCTTGCTCTCGGCGTCGTCGCGCAGGCCGGCGAACAGCGTCGCCAGGCGCGCGGTCTCCTTCGTCGCCACCAGGTCCGGGTGGTCGCTCGGCGCCTTCCAGCCGGCCTGGTGCGACTGCTTGACCAGATCGATGACGGCGTCGATCTCGGCCATCGTCGCCACCATGCCGCTGACCGTGGCGGTGCTCGGGAAGGACTTCGGGTCGACCTTCAGCGCGCTGGCCTCGAGCGGCTTGCCGTCGCGCACGGCCTGCCACAGGCCGGTGTATTCCTTGGCGGTGCCCGACACCTTCATGCGCTGCTGCGCCACCTCGGGCGTCAGCGTGCCGCACAGCACCAGCGCACTGCCGAGCGCGGCCGCGCTGCGGTGCTTGCCGTGATGGCAGTGCAGGTAGATCGGGCCTTCGCAGCTGGCGATCGCCTGCGCCAGTTCCTGTTGCCGGTCCTTGGTGATGGTGTCGTAGCTGATCGGCAGGTGCACGTAGCGCAGGCCGAGCTTGGCGGCGAGTTCGACATCGGGCTTCTGGCCGTCGACCGAGATCACGGTCTTGATGCCCATCGCCTGCAGCGTCGCCAGGCCTTCCCGGCCTTCGGGCTGGCCGCCGCCGACGACGTCGGGCGCGTAGGTGACGACGTTGTGCAGGCCGGGCAGGTCGGCCGCCTTGTTGGCGCCGATCGCCGGCACCTGCACGGCGGCGTGGGCGTGCGTCGTGTCGGCGCTCGAACTGCCGCCCGAACGGCACGACGGGGTGAACAGCACGGCGCCGAGGGCGAGCACGGCGGGAAGGGCGAGGTGCAGCGGGTTCATGCGGGAGGTTTCATGGCAAGCCGCGTACCACGGCGGGGCGGCTTCGGGTCCGGATCAGAGGCGTCACTCGATCGGATGGCGCGCGTCGTCGGCGTCGAGGCCGAGTTCGCGCAGTCGGCGGTGCAGGTGCCCGCGCGACAGGCCGGCGAGCTGGGCGGTGGCGGTGACGCTGCCGCGGCAACGGCGCAGCAGGTTGGCGAAGTAGATGCGGTCGAAACGGCGGCGCGCCGCTTCGTAGTCGTCGCTGGCGCTGGCGGCGTCGGCGGTGGCGTCGCCGTCGGGCTCGGCCGCCGCCAGGTCGCCGCGCACCTCGACCGGCAGGTCGCCGCTGCCGAGCTGCGGCCGCGAGCCGGCCAGCACGACCATGCGTTCGACGACGTTCTCGAGCTCGCGCACGTTGCCGGGCCAGTGGTAGGCCGCCAGCGCCGCCAGCGCGTCCGGCGTCAGCGACGGGGCCGCCTTGCCGGCCTGGGCATGGCGGGCGAGGCACTGGGCGATCAGCTGCGGCACGTCTTCGCGCCGCGCCCGCAGCGGCGGCAGCGCCAGCGTCACGACATCGAGGCGGTAGAGCAGTTCGGACCGGAACGCGCCGCTCTTGACCAGGGCCGGCAGGTCGCGGTTGGTGGCGGCGACGACGCGCACGTCGACCGGCACCGGCGCCTGGCCGCCGAGCGGCAGGAACTCGCGGTCGGCCAGGAAGCGTTCGATCTTCGCCTGCGCCGAGGCGCTCATGTCGCCGATCTCGTCGAGGAACAGCGTGCCGGTGTGGGCGCGCTGCAGCAGGCCGATCTTGCGCGTGCGGGCGCCGGTGAACGCGCCCGGCTCGTGGCCGAAGAGTTCGCTCTCGATCAGCGTGTCCGGCACTGCAGCGCAGTTCAGCGCCACGAACGGCCGCTCGGCGCGCGCGCTGCGCAGGTGCAGCGCCTTGGCGACGAGGCCCTTGCCGGTGCCCGATTCGCCGGTCAGCAGCACGGTGGTGGCGCTCTGGCTCAGCAGTTCGATCTGCCGCAGCACCTCCTGCATCGCCGGGCTCCGCGCGCACAGGCCAGCGCCGCCGTCCGGGGCCTGCAGCAGGCCGCGCAGCCGGCGGTTCTGGTCGGCGGTGGCGCGCAGCTGCAGCGCACGCGAAAGCCGCAGCTGCAGTTCGTCGACGGCGAACGGCTTGGTGACGAAGTCGGCAGCGCCGACGTGCATCGCTTCGACCGCCTTCTCGACGGTGCCGTGCGCGGTCATCAGCACGACGATCGCCTCCGGGTCGGTCGAGCGGATGCGGCCGAGCGCCTGCAGGCCGTCGGCGGACGGCATGCGCAGGTCGAAGACGCCGAGGTCGTACGGCCGCTGCTGCCAGCGGGCGACCGCTTCGGCGCCGTCGCCGACCGCGTCGACCTCGTAGCCCAGGCGCTTCAGGCCGCGGGCGACGAAGTGGCGCATGCTCTCTTCGTCGTCGGCGACGAGGATGCGGAGCGGCGTAGCAGCGGGCGGGGACGAAGGCGACACGGGCGGACCGGCGAGCATCGGTGGCCCGCAGAGCAATGTCGAGGCCGCGTCCCGGGGCGACGCCAGCCCCCTGGCCGCTGGGCCCCGGGTGTCACATCGGCGACACGCTGTTTCGCCGGCGAAACGAATCAGGCGCCGCCGCGGTGCCGCGGCAGACGGATCGTGAACGTGGTGCCGACCCCCGGGGTCGACTGCACGGCGATGGTGCCACGGTGGGCGGTGACGATGCCGTAGGAGACCGACAGGCCGAGCCCGCTGCCGCGCCGGTTCGGGTCGGCGGCGCTGGTCTTGGTGGTGAAGAACGGCTCGAACACGTGCCGCAGGTCGTCGGCGGCGATGCCGACGCCGGTGTCGGCGATGGTCAGCACGACCTCGTCGCCGCCCGCCCCCGGGCCGGCGGCGACCGCGACCCGCAGCGTGCCGCCGTTCGGCATCGCCTGCAGGGCGTTGATCAGCAGGTTGGTGGCGACCTGGTGCAGCGCATCGGCGTCGCCGCGCACGCACAGCCCCGGCGCCAGGTCGCGCACGACCTGCACCTGCTGGCCGCGGGCCGCCGGCTCGCACAGCCGCAGCGCGTCCTGCAGCACCTGCGCCGGATCGACGTCACCCGATTGCTCGACCGAGCGGCGGGCGAACCGCAGCAGCTGGTGCACGATGCCAGCGCCGCGCTCGGCGGCGCGCACGATGACGCCCAGCGTCTCGCGGCGGTCGGCGTCGGTCTCGTCGGCCAGCAGCTCGTGGGCGCAGCCGCGGATGCCGCCGATGACGTTGTGGAACTCGTGGGCGATGCCGCCCGACAGCGTGCCCAGCGAGGCCAGCCGTTCGGCCTGCGCCAGCTGCTGGTGCGAACGCTGCAGGTCGGCCAGCGCCTGCTCGAGGTGCGCGGTCTTCTTCTGGACCTCGTCGGCGAGGCCGTCGGTCAAGCGCTGCTGGGTGCTGCGGGCGACCCGCAGTTGCTCGACCATGCGCGCGAAGTCGCGGGCGAGGTCGCCGAGCTCGTCGGCCGACGGCGGCGGCACCGCCACCGCGAGGTCGCCGGCGGCGACGGCGCGTGTCGCCTGGCCGAGGCGGCGCGCTGGCGCGACGACGACGCGGTGCACGCCGAGCCCGAGTACGACGAGCAGCACCAGCAACGCGATCGCCACCAGCCACAGGTGGGCGGTGCGCAGCTCGGCGGCGAACAGCTCCGCGCGCATGGCGTGGTCCTGGGTCAGCGCCTGCAGGCGCGTTTCGACGGCGCGTTCAGCCCGGCGCTGCACTTCGTCGGTCAGCACGACGACGTTCTTGCGCAGCCGTTCGCTGCGCGCCTGGTCCTCGCTGGCGATCGCGGCGCGGATCGCGGCGACGTCGCCGCCGAGCGCTTCCAGCGGCAGGTCCTGCAGCGCCCGTTCGCGCGCGGTGCTGGTGCGGCGGATCAGGTCGACCAGCACGTCGGCGTTCTGGTCGGTCTGTTCCTGCAACAGCTCGCGCATCGTCGTCGAGCCGGATCGCAGCAGGTCGTCGCCGAAGCCGGCGAACGCGGCCGCGGTGCGCGGTGCGACGTAGCCGAGCAGCACCGCGGCGAGCACGGCGGCGAGCACGGCGCTGACCAGCGCCAGCTGCAGCACCAGCGGTCGCCGCGTCGCCGCGGCCGGGCGTTCCGGCTCAGCGCGCGGGCTTGCCATCTTTGGCCTCCGCAGCGAGCAGTTCGTCGGCGAGCAGCAGCAGCGACAGCGGCAGTTCGGTGCCGGCGGCGCGCGCCGCGGCGACGTTGACGACGACGGTGGCGCTGCGCATGCGATCGATCGGCAGCGTGCCCGGCGCCTTGCCGCCGACCAGCACCGCGTGCACCAGCGTCGCGGCGCGGCGGCCGTGCAGCGCGTAGTCGACGGTGGCGCCGACCAAGGCACCGCCGCGCACGCCGGCGGCCGCGGTCGTGACCAGCGGCAGCGGCCGTTCGCCGAGTGCTTGCCGCACCGCCGCGACGTTCTGGTAGACGGTCAGGTCGATCGGGATCCAGATCGCGTCGACGCCGGCTTGCCGCAGTTCCTGCACGGCGCGCGGCAGGTCGGCGGCGTCCTTCGCCACCGCTTCGACCAGCTGCACAGTCGGGGGCGTGGCTTTCGCCAGGTGTTCGCGCATCGCCTGCAGCTCGGCGTTGCTGACCACACCGCTGGCTTGCGAGCGCAGCATGCCGAGGCGCTGCAGGCCCGGCACCGCCAGCTGGAACACGTCGAGCACGGCGCCGGGCGGGATCCAGTTGCTGGCGCCGCACAGGTTGCGGCCCGAACCGTTCCAGTCGGCGACGACGCCGGAGGCGACGGCGTTGCTGACCGCGGCGAACACCACCGGCACGTCGGGCACACGTTCCTTGCACAGCAGCGCCGCGTCGGTGCCGAGCGCCACGATCAGCCGGCAGCTGGCGCGCAGTTCGTCGAGCTGGGCGAGGGCCCGGTTGCGGTCGCCGCCGGCGCGCCGTTCGACGATCGCCACCGGCAGGCGCAGGTCGGCCATGCCCGCCTGCAGGCCGCGCCACGTCGCGTCGTCGTTTGGCGAGTCGTGCCAGAAGAACACGCCGAGCGGGATGGTGTTCGCCGGTGCTGCGGGGGCCTTGCCGTCGGCCGCGGGCGGTGTCGGCGCCTGCGCCGCTGCGGTGGCGGCGAGCAGCCAGGCGGCGGCCAGGAACGTGCGGACCGGCCCGCGCGGTGGAGTGCGCATGGCGCAGTGTTACCCGATCGCCGACGCCGGCCGGAAGGGTGGGGGCGTTGACGGAACGCGGCGGCCTGATACTTTGCGCTACAAAGCGAGGTGCAGGATGCGAGTGCTGCGAGCCGACGAACTGGGCATGTGTTTTGGAGTGCGCGACGCGCTGGCGGCGTTGGCGCGAGTCGACGAGCCGAAGGCGGTGACGATCCACGGCGAGCTGGTGCACAACCCGGAGGTGCTGGGCTGGCTCGAGCGCCGCGGCTTCGTGCAGTCGCCGGAGCATGAGCGCGCGGTGCCGGCGACGCCGTTCGTCATGATCACCGCGCACGGCATCAGCGAGCGCGAACGGCAGCGGCTGCAGGCGGCCGGCAAGCAGCTGCTCGACACCACGTGCCCGCTGGTGCAGAAGGCGCACGCGGCGGCGCAGCGGCTGCAGCAGGAGGGGCGCCGCGTCGTCGTGCTCGGCAAGCCGGGGCACGTCGAAGTGCGGGGACTGGTCGAGGACCTGCACGAGCCGCTGGTCGTCGCCGGCCTCGCCGACGTCGCCACCTGGCCGGAGTCGCGCCTTGGCGTGGTGGCGCAGACGACGACGCCGGTCGCGACCGTCGACCAACTGCTGGCGGCGATCCGCGCTGCCAATCCGCACGCCGACGTGCACTACGTCGACACCGTCTGTGCACCGACCAAGGCGCGCGTCGAAGCGCTCGAGCGACTGCTGCCGCAGGTCGACGCGCTGGTCGTCGTCGGCGGGCACGACAGCAACAACACGCGCCAACTGGTCACTCGCGGCGAAGCGGCCGGCGTGCCGACCTGCCACGTCACGCACGCGCGCGAACTCGATCCGGCGTGGTTCGCCGGTCGCCAGGTGGTGGGGCTCACCGCCGGCACGTCGACGCTGCCGCGCACCATCGAGGAAGTGCACGGCTGGCTGCTGCGGCTCGCGACGGCGGACGGCGAACGCGGGGACGAACCAGGCAGCAGCGAACTGCGACCCGCGTGACCGTTCGCCCGCGCGGTGCGACTATGCTGGGCCGCGCATGACTCCGTCCGCGTCGCCTGCGTCTGCGTCCGCATCCGTGCCGCCGTCGAAGGCGCAGCACGTCACCCGTTGTCTCGTCGCCGGCATCGTCGCGCTGCTGCCACTCGGCGGCGTGGTGTTCGCGATCGTCGGCCTCGAGGGCGTGCTGACCGGGTCGTGGCGCGACAAGGTGTCGTGGTACTTCCCCGGCCTCGGGCTGCTGCTGGCGCTGGTCGTCGTCTACCTGATCGGCCTGTTCGTGACGACCTTCGTCGGCCGCTGGCTGTGGCGGCGCGTCGACCGCCTGCTCGAGCGCACGCCGCTGCTCGGCACGCTTTACCAGTCGCTGAAGGAGGTGCTCGGCTACGACAGCACGCGCGAACGCTTCTTCCGCGGCGTCGTCGCGGTGCCGGCGGACGAAGGCTACGAGATCGGCTTCGTCACCGGCGAAGGCGCCGGTCCGAACGGCGCGCCGCACACGCTGGTCTTCGTGCCGAGCGTGCCGAACCCGACCAACGGCCGGCTGCTGCTGATCGATCCGGCGCGCCTCGTCGTGCTCGACGTGCGCACCCACGATGCGCTGCGCGCCCTGGTGTCGATGGGCAAGACGCCGCTGCGACCGTGAGCTCCGTGCGCCCGTCGCCGGTGCCGGACCGGGGGGCGCGGCGCATCCACCAGCTTGTTGCATTCGAAGCGAGCGCTGCCGATCCTTCGGCGCACTCATGACCTGGCTCTGTGACTTCTGGCGGTCGTCGATCGGCGGCAAGGTGACGATGGCCGTCACCGGCCTGCTGCTGTTCGGGTTCGTCGTCGCGCACCTGCTCGGCAACCTCAAGTTGCTGGCGGGCCCCGACTCCATCAACGCCTACGCGAAGATGCTGCACGACCTCGGCCCGCTGCTGTGGGTCGCGCGCATCGGGCTGCTGGCGATCTTCGTGTTGCACGTCGTCACCGCCATCCGGCTGTCGGCGGCCAACAAGGCGGCGCGGCCGGTGCGCTACGCCAAGGAGGCCACGATGCAGGCGACGTTCGCCTCGCGCTCGATGGTGCTCAGCGGGCTCACCGTGCTGGTGTTCCTGATCTACCACCTGCTGCACTTCACGCTCGGCGTCACCAACCCCGAGCACTTCCAGAAGAAGGCCGCCGGTGCTTCGGGCTTCGACGTCTATTCGATGGTCACGGCGTCGTTCGCCAACCCGGCGATCGCGCTCGCCTACGTCGCAGCGCAGGTCGTGCTGTTCTTCCACCTGAGCCACGGCATGCAGAGCCTTGCGCACACGCTCGGCCTGCACCACGCCCGCTACACCCCGATGATCAAGAAGCTGTCGTTCCTGCTCGCACTGCTGATCGCCGGCGGCAACGCATTCCTCGCGCTGTCGGTGCTGACCGGCATCGTCAAGGGGGCCGCATGAAGCTCGACTCGAAGATCCCCGACGGTGCCATCCACGAGAAGTGGAGCAACCGCAAGTTCGAGCTGAAGCTCGTCAACCCCGCCAACAAGCGGAAGTACAAGGTGCTGGTGGTGGGCTCCGGCCTCGCCGGCTCGTCGGCCGCCGCGTCGCTGGCCGAACTCGGCTACCAGGTCGAGTGCTTCTGCTTCCAGGACAGCCCGCGCCGCGCCCACAGCATC
>JBILEY010000588.1:0-3068 GCA_044351865.1 Planctomycetota bacterium
GGCGCACTGACGCAGGGCCCCATCTCGGCGCCGCTCGACGGCGACCCGGACAACAACCCGGCACTCGGCGGCGCCGACGCGGTGTTCGGTTCGTACTGCCTCGGCACGTTCACCCGCACCAACGCGACCGACCCGCTGTGGCTGCTGGTGCAGGGCACGCACCCGGTGCCGACGAACTTCCTGCGCTCGCACCTGACCGCCTTCCAGATCCGCGAACTGCCGGCGCCGACGTGGTCGGCCTACGGGGCCGGCTGTGCGGGACCCGGCGGGCTGTCGGCGCTGCAACTCGTCAGCCTGCCGGCGATCGGCGGCACGTTCGCACTCGACGTCGTCAACGTCGGCCCGGGCCTCGTGGTGATGGTGACCGGGCTCGCGCCGCTCAACGTGCCGGTGCCGCTGCCGGAGTTCGTGCCGGGCTGCACGGTGCTGGTGACGCTCGACCTGTTCACGTTCGCGCCGACGGTCGGCACCACGGCGAGTTGGAGCCTGCCGATCCCGAACGCGCCGACGCTGGCCGGCATCTCGCTCTACAACCAGGCGCTGGAACTGGGTGCGTTGTGGTCGCTGTCGAACGGCGGCGTCGGCACGATCCAGTGATCGTCGCCGTCGCGCCGGAGATCGCGACCGCCCGCACGATCAGGGCAGGACGCTGAGCCCGAGCGCGGAGCCGAACTGCAGCGGCTGCGTGACCGACGGGCCGAGGCCCTGCAGCGACAGCGGTGCACCGACGAGCACCGGATCGGCCGGCAGGGTGAGCGGCACGTCGAAGCGGCGCTCACTGCCGACGACGCCCGCGGCGAGCACGAAGGCCAGGTTGGGATCGAGGCGCAGTTCGCCGAGTGGCGTCGCGATCGGCCCGACCGGCGGCGCGAACGCTGCGGCAAGGCCGCCGATCCCGGGCTCCATGCCCACCGACGCGCGCAGCGACGCTCCGAGCGCCAGCGGCGCCGACGTCCACACCAGCGGCTCGGCGAACTGCTGCGTCAGCGACAGCAAGCGCGGTTCGGCCAGGGCGGCGGGACCGAGGGCCTGTTCGAGCGCCGACGGCGACGCGGCGAGCACGTGCTGCAGGCCGGCGAACGCCACCGCGGCGCTGCGCTGGAACACCGCGGTCGCGGTGGCGCCGCTGACGAACAGGCCGGCGAGGTTGGTATGGCTGGCGTCGCCGTTCAACAGATAGAGGAACTTGCAGCCGCGATAGGCGGTCAGCGATTGGTAGTACGGCGTGGCATTGCTGGCGGGCGGTGTGATGGTGTCGCCAGCGCCGGCGACGATGCCGAGCGGCGTCTGCACCAGGGCCCCGTTGTTGCCGCGCGGCGGCACCGGCGCGATGGCGACACCGCCGCGATAGCCGGGGTTCTGCGCCAGCACGTTGGCGACGTTGCCGCCGCCCATCGAGTGGCCGGCGAGCGCCATGCGCTGCACGTCGAACGCACCCTGCAGTGGCCCGGCGGCGTTGTTGGCGATGGTGATCGCCGGGAAGAGCGCACGGCCGTCCGCTTCCTGGCCGACGTTGTCGAACTGCGCGGTGTTGCTGAGCACGACGATGCAGCCCTGCTGCGCCCACGTGGTGCCGAGCGATTGGTAGCTGTTGCCGAGCACCGCGAAGCCGTGCAGGAAGACGACGACGGGCCAGCCGCCGGGCTGTGGCAGCAGCGGGGTGTTGGTGCCGTTCGCGGTCGCGGGATAGAGCACGCGCGCGGCGAGGGTGCCGCTGCCGGCGGCGGTGGGATTGCTCCAGGCGACGTCGCGAACGCCGACGGGCAGCGGGGCCTGGGCGAGGAGGGTCGAGAGCGTGGTCAGCGCGAACAGGTGCGCAGCGGCGGTGCTTGGCATGGCGGCGAGCACGATCAGGGCGTTCGTGCGGGGGCGCAAGGGGCGCTGATTGCGGCGAGGGGCGCGGGAACGTCACTTCGGTCCGTGGCGCGAGCGCAGCCTGCGCGTGCTTCGCAGGAGCGAAGGCAGCATGTAGAGAATGAAGGCGCCGTGGCCCGAGGCGACGAGGAGAGTCCCCCACGGCGCCACGAGCAGGTCCAGCAGCGTGGCCAGCCCCCAAGCTGCCAGCACCATGACGAGGTTCGGCATCACGCTGACGCCGCGCTTGGCGCCAACGGGCAGAGGGCGGTGCCGATCGTCCGCGGCGGCTTGCAGCAAGCCGCCGAGCAGGTTGACTCCCCAGGCCAGCACGATCACCAGCAGCAGGCTCGAGGAGTTCATGGTGCAGTGGCGATCAGGGCCGTGGCAACGAGCGAACACGCAGGCCGATCGTTCTGCATCCTACGATCCTCGACGAAAGGACTGCATGCCGCCCGCGAGGCTCGCATCGCGCCTTTGGCGACGAGACGCGGCGAGATCGCCGGCATGGCGGGAGCCTGCGGGCGCACGCTACAGTCGGCCTCACCCACACGAACTCCCATGCGCCACCTGCTCCTCGCCGGTTTCACCGCCTACGCCGCCCTCGTCGCCGCCTGCTCTTCGCTGGACAACCCACCTGCCGCGCCGTCGACGGCGACAGCCGACGCCGTTCCAAGCAAGCCGGCGAGCGACGTCGTTCCCGCCGCACCTGATGTCCCGTCCACGCCAGCGGCAGCTGCGGCCGTTGCCACCACGGTGGCGACGACGAACGTGGCCAAGCCGAAGGATATGAAGTCGGCGATGAAGGGCATCGAGGACGACTGGAAGCTCATCGAAACGGGCCTCGAGGCGGCGAGCGCCGACCTGCCGGCGATGGCCAAAGCCGCCGAACGCGTCGCCGCCGTGATGAAGCTCGGCTACGACCCGTTCGACGACAAGGAGGTGCCCAACTTCGCGCAGTTCGCGCGCGAGTCGGAGGCCGCGTTCCTCGACCTCGCCAAGAAGGCCGCCGCCGGCGATGCGGCCGGCGTCAAGGCGATGGGCAAGACGTTGCAGCCGCAGCACTGCGCGCGCTGCCATGATGCGTACGGGGAAGTGCACGGCTGAGCGCTGGCGGAGGGGTCGTCCTCCAGGTTCATGCCGCGCGTGCCGCCGGCGGGACGGCTTCGAGCACTTCGCCGTCAGCCGGCGCGAGGCAGCAGAGCCGCAATCTC
>JBILEY010000662.1:0-3067 GCA_044351865.1 Planctomycetota bacterium
GCAGCTCTTCTGCTAGTTGTTCCGATTCAGTATCGCTAATAGCATGCCCTAGTTTTAATTTTTGTAAAACAGGATTGCTACTCACTAATTGATTAATTTTTTCTTCAACCAGTTCGCGGTAACGCGCCACGCTTAAAGCTTCGTGTTGCGGACCAAACTCTACATACTCCTTGGCATACAACTCATCTTTAAAATTAAATTTAGCAGGACCTAATGGTACAGTAAATGAATCTTTATGTTTCATTAAAGGAGCAAATTTATCAATGAGCTCATTTAATTTTTCTTCGTTGATGCTTGCCCAAAATTTATTGGTTTGACTTTCTCTTATTAATGATTCTTGTGAGGCCACTATATTAATAGAAAGCGGTAGCTGAGAAATTTCTTCAATGATGCTTTCTTTAAGTGCTTCAAATTTTTCCTGATCGTTTTCAATATGCGCAATCGAAACTTCTACAATGTCTTTTTCAAAGCGCATGGCTTTAAAATCAACGCCAGAGATGGTGCGCATTAACGGTTTTACATTTTGGCGTAAAAACTCGAGTTTACTTTCAGTTAATAAATTCCAAAAATTAGCGTCTTCTAATTGTTGCAAACTATGTTTAGCTTCCATAACCACAACAGAGTTATTTGGAAGTTGAGAAATTTGTTGCTTTAGCTTTTCGGTTTCTGCAATTACTATTTCAGTTTGATTGTTATCCCGTGCTTTTTCAATTTTATCCACACGCAACCCAAACAAGCGCACAGGCAAAGGTATTTGCGCTGCTAATTCTTTGCCTTTTGGATTTACTTTAAAGTATTCGAAATTATCCCAGCAATCTAAAACCAGAAACACATCTTTTTGTATGCACCATGGTTTCATTTTTTTAGGCTCCAACAAACGCGTACCACGCCCAATCATTTGCCAAAACTTAGTATAGGAATATACAGGTTTTGCAAAAACTAAATTCACAATTTCACGCACATCAATACCGGTATCCAACATATCAACGCTAATGGCTATACGAGGAAAATCATTATTAGTAAATTGATCTAACAAACCACCTTTACCATGTACACGTGGATCTTCAGATACAATTACTTTTGCTAACTCGCCATGATATTCCGGATACAATGCATTAAATATTTCCTCCATTCTTCTCGCATGGCCTTTACTCATGCAAAAGAAAATGGTTTTCCCAGGCAATACACCATTCGCATCTTTAATGCTTTCTTCCATAAACTCTCGGACGATGAGTGTATTGGTACCTTTATTGATTACGTTTTTTTCTAAATCTGTTCCTTCGTAATTAACTTCTTCAATTTCTTTTCCTTCCAGTATTAATTGTTTTTGGTCTTCTAATGAAACTGTGCGTTTATTAATTCCATCTTCCTGAAACTTAGTTTTAATTTTCATGACTTGAAAATTGCATAAGTAAGGAGGAATGTTGTTTACCGCTTCTTCATACGAATATGCAAATGATGGTACACCATCTTCGCAATCAAATAATTTAAAGGTGTTATGATCAATTACATCTGTTGGTGTGGCTGTTAAGCCGAGTGTAATGGTATTAAAATAATCTAATATTTCTCCGTAGGTATTATAAATACTACGATGACTTTCATCTACCACAATCAAATCAAAAAAGTGAGGAGAGAGTGGTTTCTTTTCATCACGTATCACATTCAACATCGTTGGGTAGGTTGAAACATAAATACGTCTGTCGGTTGCAATTTCTCTTTCTCCAACTTTAGGCCAACGAGGCTCATTTGGTAAATGTTCTTTGAAGGCATCCAGCGCTTGACTTTGTAAAGCAATTCTATCTACTAAAAACAAAACGCGCTCGGCCCATCCAGTACGCATTAAAGCATCTACAAAAGCAATACACGTACGTGTTTTACCGGTACCAGTTGCCATTACCAGTAAAAATTGTTTTTTGCGTTTCTCTATTCCTTCAAGCACGGCACGTATAGAAGCAATTTGATAATCACGTCCTGCAATCTCTGTATTAATTAATTCACCTGTTAGTGGCTTGCGTGCTTTGCGAATGTATTTGTAACGTTCTAAATCATCACGCGTTGGAAAGCCATATACTTTTTTGGGCGGATAGTTTCCTAAATCCCAAAAATAGATATCGTGTCCATTGGTGTAAAAACAGAAAGGCAATTCACCACCGTGTTGCTTCACAATATTTTCGCAATACTGTTTGGCTTGTTCTTTACCGATGTTAGCATCAACTGATGATTTTTTGGCTTCTACAACAGCTAATGGTTTCCCATCTTTTCCAAGTAACACATAATCACTGTACTGATGTCCGGCATAGGGTGTAGCTGCTTCGCGGGCCAAAGAGGTATCCACTATAATATCGTATTCTAAAACAACCTGAGTAGAGTCGTTTACATTCCATCCCGATTCAGCTAAGCGCTTATCGATGATTTCCTTGCGGGTATGTTGTTCGTTGCTCAGATTAGTTATATCTTATCAACCCAAATATAAGACTTGCAATTCAAATTTCCATGTTAAAAGGCAATTAAAAAGCTTAGTTACTGGCTGTTGGATTCCCTTTATTTTTTGTACATTGCCTAAGGATTATGCTGCGCTTTGCTGTTAAATTTTTTGCCCTTGTTTGGTTGCTTTGCTTCTGCGGCTATTGCCCTCCAATACAGGCGCAAACCAAAGCCTGTGAAACCCTTATTGAAAAAGCCAACAGCATTTACAGTTCCAACCCCGATTCTTCTTTTGCAATCAGTCAACAAGCCCTGCAATGCGCCACGGCCAACAACGATAGTTTACAACTGGCTAATGCGTTAGCGCAAATTGGGCGTTACCAATTACTCAAATCAAACCTGCACGAATCAGAAACATCCTTAAACAAAGCCCTTACTATTTTTAATCGCTTCAATGAAAAAAAAGGCATTGCCTACGTTTATAAACTCAAAGCGATTTTACAAGGTAGGTTGCACAACAACAAAGGCGCCATTGAGTTTGCCGAGCAAGCCGTGGCTCTTTATGAAGAAACAAAATCAGAAGACGGAATAATTGCTTCACTTCAAAACTTAACCAATTACTATCTTGATGAAAAGGACACCA
>JBILEY010000589.1:0-3060 GCA_044351865.1 Planctomycetota bacterium
AGCAGCAGGGCCGAACTGGCGAGGAGAAGCGGGAGCGTGCGCATCGGGGGCCAGGGAGCATACCCGGCGCCGACGGCCCGGTGCGATCGGCGGGGCGATGCAGCCTGCGGCCGGAGCCCTACCCGTGGCTACTCGTCGCGATCGGTCAGCGACGCGGCGTTGCCACCGGCGATGCCGAGGGCGCGCAGCACGTTGCGCTCGAGGCGCCGTTCGAGACGACGCAGCGCGCGCTGGTCGGCGGTGTCGAGCACGATCGAGCCGCCGGCGACCGAGCCGTGGCCGCCGCACGATCCCTGCTCGCCCTCCATGCCGGCCCGCAGCAACGACCACGCATCCATGCCGATCTCGGTGCGGACCGACACGTAGTAGCTCTGGCCGACGAGCCCGCCGCAGAACACGGAGCGCACGCCCTCCATGCGCAGCAGCAGGTCGGCGACCTCGGCGACCATCTCGGCGCTGGTGGCGCGGCCGAGCGAACAGAGCGTCAGGCCGTCGTAGAGGCGGACCTTCTGCAGCGCGTCCTTCAGCGCTTGGAAGTAGGCGACCGGCAGCCGCGGATTGGTGATCGCCGCCAGCTTCTGGCGGTCGATGCGCGGCGACAGGAACTCGAAGGCACGCAGGTCCAGTTCGCTGACGTTGCGCGACAGGTCGGCGGTGTCGGTGCGGATGCCGTAGGCGAGCGCGGTCGCCGCCTGGGCGCTCGGCACGAGGTTGGCCTCGAGCAGCAGATTGGCGACGATCGAACTGGTCGCGCCGATGTCGGGGCGCACGTCGAAGTAGGCGACGTCGTCCGGCCCGCACGTGGCGTCGGCGCAAACGTGGTGGTCGATGACGATGTCGACCTGGATGCCGGCCGGGATCGGCGTGTGGCCGAATCCAGGCTGGGTGTCGACCAGGGCGAAGCAGTCGAAGTCGGCGATCTTGGTCTGGTCGAGCCGGTCCATCTGCATGCCGAGCTCGCGCACCATCGCCTGGTTCTCCGCGCGCAGGATCTTGCCGGAGATGGCCAGGCGGCTGTCGATGCCAGCCGCCAGCCGGGCGAACTCCTGCAGGCCGATCGCCCCACCCAGCGAATCCGGGTCGGGATTCTTGTGCGTCATGACCAACAGCCGCTTGCGACTGCGGAGCAGGTCGCGCAGGCGCTGGGCCGGCGACCCGGTGGAGGGTCGCACCGCAGGCGTGGGTCGGGTCGTAGGGTTCATGCAGGTCGGCTCCCCGGGCTGGCTCGGCACCACATCGGGAAGCTGGTTCGGGAGGGACTGTCGAGGGACTCTACGCCAAGGCATCGACCAGGAGGTCGGGGTCCCTGCATCAGAGGCCGAACTTGTCCAGACAGGAACGCATCCCCGGCAGTTCACTCGCTGGAACGGAAACGTCCAGCTCGAGCACGACCGGCAGCGGCGCCCCGCTGGTCGGTACATAGGTGGCGAGCATGCCGTAGTCCACCCCACCGGCTCCTGGCGGCAGGTACAGCCCATCCGGCGAGGCATCTCCCAAGCTCATGCCGCGACAGCGGTTACCGAAAATCTCGAGCCACTCCCCGGCCGGCTCCGCGAGCACCTGCTGGCGCCGTGCGCAAATCGCCGCGTCGTGCCAGTAGCCGAGCTTCTTGCTGGCCAGGTCCTCGCAGATGTCGCGCATCGCGGCGACGTCCAGCACCCCCCGCAGGCTGCGGCTCTGGGTCAGGCAGAACTGGATCTCCGGGTAGTCGCGGATGCACTCGAACAGCCCGCGGCAGACCCGGTCGACGGCGGCGTTGCGACCGACCTTGCGGCGCGCCAGCAGCGCGTCGGCGGTCTCCTTGCTCCAGCGCATCTGCGGATCGCCGAGGTCTTCCGCCAGCACGTCCCCCACCACCGGCACCACCCCGACGTCGAGAACGACCAGCGGATTGCCCACCGCCCGCGCCGTCAGCACCGCATCGTGCACGGCGCGGCGGGCCATCTGCCGTTCGCCCTCGCGCCCCGACGGGAAGCCCGCGGTGGCCGAATGGTCCGACAGCGGGTCGTTGGCGCGCGTCACCGCGAACTCGAACGGCAGGTCCGCCGCCGCCGCGCTCAGGGCGCCGGCATCCAGGGCGCGCGGCCCGGGGGACATGGCGAGGCCAGCGAACCGCGCCTCGAGCACCGACAACAGGAGGCGCCGGGGATCGCTCGGACCGTGCACGCTGGCCCAGGCCGAGGCGAGGAATCTCTGCACATGCATGAGGAGGCTTTTCCAGATCGGCACAGCGAGTAGCCTGCGCCCGGTCAGGCTCACCTTAGCGGAGTCCCATCCATGCGCCTACGCCTCGTCGTCCCCGCCCTCGCCCTGTCCCTCCTCGCCACCGGTTGCCGCACCCAGGAGGAGCGGGCGCAGCTGCAGAACTCGGTGACCCGCCTGGAAGAGCGGCTGGCGAAGATGGACGAGTACCTGAAGTCGCTGCAGCGCGGCCAGAGCGAGCAGAAGCAGCAGCAGGCGCAGGCGGTGGAAGCGCAGGCGCAGGAGGCCCAGCGCCTGAAGCAGCGCGCCGAAGAACTCGAGCGCCGCATCGTCGCCCAGCAGGCCGAGCAGAAGGAACTCGAGCAGCGCATGGCCGAGTCGCGGCAGAAGCTCGAGCAGAAGCTCGACGAGACCGCGGCCAAGGCAAAGCGCGCCGCCGACGAAGCGACGGCGATGGAGAAGAACCTGCGCGCGGCCCAGCAGGAGCGCGAGCAAGCGCGCCGCGAGTTCGAGCAGCGCCTCGCCGCCGAGCAGCGCCGCGCCGAAGAGGCGCTGGCGCAGGAGCGCAAGGCGATGGAGCGCCAACTGCAGACGCACCTGCAAGCGAAGGACAAGGAGAAGGCCGCTGCCGAAGCCGCCAGCAAGGCGGGGGAAGAGGCCCAGAAGAAGATGCGCCTGCAGCTCGAGAACCAGGAGCGCAAGGCCAACGACCAGCTGCGTGCTGCGGAGGCGCAGCGCGAAGCCGTTGCCAAGGAAGTCGCCGCGCTGCGGCGCGAACTCGACGCCGCGCGCCGCGAGGGCCAGCGCGAAGCGGACGGTCGCCAGCAGGCGATCCAGCAGCTCGGCGAGGAGCGCCGC
>JBILEY010000591.1:0-3052 GCA_044351865.1 Planctomycetota bacterium
GTCGGCGAGCACGATCCGCACGCGCGGATCGGCCTGCTTCAGCACGCGTCCGACACCGCTCAGCGTGCCGCCGGTGCCGGCACCGGAGACGAACGCGCCGATCGGGCCGCCGACCTGGCGCTGGATCTCCGCGGCGGTCGTGGTCGCGTGCACGGCGACGTTCGCCGGATTGGCGAACTGGTCGGTCAGGAACCAGCCGCGCTCCTCGGCGAGCTTGCGCGCGACGTTCTGGAAGTTGCGCGGATCGCTCGGCGGCGCGTTGTCGGTGACGATCACTTCGGCGCCGAGTGCTTGCAGCGCCTGCCGCTTGTCGACCGACATCTTCGCCGGCATCACGCAGACGAGCTTGTAGCCGCGCACGGCCGCGACCAGGGCGAGGCCGACGCCGGTGTTGCCCGCGGTCGCTTCGACCAGCGTGGCGCCCGGGCACAGCAGGCCGCGTCGTTCGGCGTCGTCGACGATCGCCAGCGCGATGCGGTCCTTGATCGAACCGCCGGGATTCAGGTGCTCGCACTTTGCCAGCACCGGCACCGGCAGACCGCGGCCGATGCGCGCCAGTTCGACCAGCGGCGTGTCGCCGATGTGCGCCAGGATGCTCATCGCGAACCAGCGGAGCGCTTCCTGGCGCCGCGCACAAGGGCGCCGGCGCGGCGAGCTACTTCGCTTTCTCGACGTAGAACGACAGCGTGCTGTCGCAGGCGTTGCCGTTCGGGATCAGCGGCATCTGCTGGAAGCCGCCGTTGCGGTGCTTGCTGACGGTGACCAGCACGCGGCGATCGCCCTGCGCGGTGACCACACGGCCGATGCCGACCGCGCAGCAGGTGAACTCGTACGGGATCGGCTTCTGCGGCGACACCAGCACGACGTCGCCGTCGAGGCGGAACGTGCCGTTGTGCTTGGTCGAGCCGCTCGAGTTGCCGAACTGCGGGTTCACCGCGTAGTAGCCGAACGAGTAGTCGTAGGTGCCGTCCTGGCGCAGCACGAACGAACCCGACGCCGACGACACCGCGACGCCGGCGAAGCCGCCGGTGACGGTGCTGTAGTAGCTGCCGCCGAACGCGCTGCTCGACTCCTCCCAGTCGCCGAGCAGGTCGGCGGCGGCGAAGTAGCCACCGGCCGGATACGGCGGTTTGCCGCCCTTCGGCTGCACCGAGTCGAGCACCTTGCCGAGCGGGAAGCACAGCGCCTGCAGTGCGGAGCTCTCCTTGAAGGTGTCCATGCCGAGCCCCGGATCGCGCGGCTCCACCACCGCGACGATCGGCTGGAAGCGGTTCTTGCCCAGATCGACCAGCCACAGCGCCCCGTAGGTGTCCGGGTTGCCCATCGTGCTCGGCGTGTTCGGCCGGCGGTGGAAGCGGCCCATGTAGAGCACGACCATCTGGCTCGGCAGGCGGCCGCGGTAGTGCACGAACGTCTCACCCGGTTCGAACGCGGCGAACTGTTCGCGCCACAGCCGCTCGAACAACGCCGTCGGCCCGGCGGTCGCCGTCTGCACCGGCAGGAAGCCGATCGCCGCCTGGTGCGCCGATTCGGTGTTGGCCTCCGGCGTGCCGTCGCGCTCGACGTCGCGCAGCGTGCTGCGGTAGATCGTCGTGCCGCCATCCTTCTCGGTGCTCCAGCCCGCGGGTGCGGTCCAGGTGACGCCGTCGATCGCAGGCCCGCTCGCCGGCATCGGCGAGGCGCCGTTCGCGACGGGCGGCACCGCAGGCGTGCTCGCCGGCGGCTGCGGGGTCGGCTTGTCGTTCGGCTTCTCGGCCGGCTTGCCCGGCAACGTGCGGCCGGCGAAACCGCGCGCGGTCGGCGCCAGGTCCTCGGGCTTCGCTCCGACCAACGCCGTGAACACCGTCGCCGCGGCCTTGCGCAGCGTCGCCTTCTGCGGGTCTTCGGTCGCGAGCTCGAGCATGCCGGCGAACCACGTCGTGTAGCCGACGCACAGTTCCCAGCAGCGCTGCTTGTCGGCGTCGCGCATCGCTGCGACGTCCTTCGTCGCCAGCGCCTGCACGACCTGCGCGTGCACGGCGTCGCTCTGTTCCTCGCTGAGCTCCTGGCCGGTCGCGCACTGCCACAGCGACACGACGAACACGGCACTGGCAGCGCCGAGGTCCTTGTCGGCCTTCTCGGCGCGCAACGCCTCGCGCATCGCCTTGCCGCCTTCGTCGAGCACCTGCAGCACCACCTCGGCCGTCACTTCCTCGGTGGCGAGCTCCTTCGCCATCTCGGGGAAGAAGACCCAGCGGCGCCTGGGCTGGAACGCCAGCTCCGGCCGCAGCAGGGCCGCCTTGTCGGGCTGCTGCGCGGGCGCTTGCTGCGCAGTCAGCGTGCGCAGCTGCGTGCGCCACGCCGCGTCGTCCTGGGCGACGACACCGGTGGCGAGGCAGAACAGGGAGAGCAGCAGCGGGCGCAGGGTCGGCATGATGGGTGCAGCGGCAACGATCGGCGAACCACACAGGGCAACCGGAGATCGGGTCCGGCCAGGGCGGGCGCCCCGGTGGCGCTGGCAGGTTGTCGCACCGCCGCCGCCCGGCCACCATACGGCAATGCACCCTCTCGTCTCGTCGGCCCGCATGGCGCGGGCCGCGTTCCTGCTGTTCGCCGCCGTCGCAGAAGCGCAGACGGTGTCGATCGCACACACGACGGTGTCGCAGTGGACGAGCGGCTTCCAGGGCCGCATCACGATCACCAACCAGGCGCCGTACACGATCTCCGACTGGCGGCTCGGCTTCGACGCCGCCTACACGATCACCAGCATGTGGAACGCGCAGGTCGCCGCGACCAGCGGGGCGCACGTCGAAGTGATCGCGGTGCAAGCGAGCTGGGAGGATGGCGACCTGTCGCCGAACGAGACCGCGACCATCGACTTCGTCGCCACCGGGCAACCGTCGCTGCCTGGCAACGGCACGCTGAACGGGGTGCCGGTGACGCTCGCCGGCCAGTCGCCGGCCCCGCCGCCGCTGCAGCCGACGCCGGCCCCGCTGTGGCCCGAGCGCGTGTTCTCGCCGTACGTCGACGCCACCGCGTGGCCGCCGTTCGACCTCGTCGGCACGGCGCAGCA
>JBILEY010000590.1:0-3052 GCA_044351865.1 Planctomycetota bacterium
GCCGAGCAGGAAGTCGCCGGCGGCCTGGAAGTAGATCGACAGCACGACGTCCTGCGCCGGCAGGATCTGCGCCATCGACGGATTGCAGAAGCGGTTGGCGATCGTCCACTTCAGCTTGATCACTTCCGACAGCGCTTCGCAGATGCGGTCGAGGCACGGCCCGACCAGCGCTTCGGCGACCGTGTGCTCGGCCGACGTGAAGTCCTTCGGCACCTTCTGCACCTTGCCGGAGCCGCCGAGGATGCGGTCGACGGCGCCGTAGAGCATGCTGGTGCTCGCGGTGAACAGCACCGGCAGCTTGAACGGCTCCATCTGCAGCACGTAGATCGCCACCGGGCCCGGCAGCTGTTCGAGCCAGCTGCCGAAGCGCAGCTGCTCGACGGCGACGCAGTCGCAGCGCGTGTCGAGGCGCAGGCGGTCGCCGATGGTCGCCGACAGCAGCTTGCCGGCGCTCTCGAAGTAGCGCTCGAGGCCGCGCAGCTGTTCGCGCCCGAGGCGGTTGGGCTTCAGCAGGTCGATCGGGCTGACGACGCGGCCCGTGTTGTCGGCGATCGGCACCACCGGCGCCGGGCGCTTCTCGCTCTCCGGCTCGATCGCCCCACCCTCGCTGCGGAACATCTGCAGCAGGGTGTCGATCTCTTCGTTGGTGAGGATCTCGTTCACGTTGGCGCTTCTCGGGCTACTGGAACAGCCACTCGATCCAGATGACGTTCGCGACCTTGGCGATGCGCGGATCGGCACCGGCGAAGATCGTGCGGTCGAGCTCGGCGATCATGTCCGCGGCGAGGATCTGCATGCCGGTCTCCGACTGCAGCTCCTCCATGCTGCGCTTGCGCAGCAGCATCAGCGCGTTCGAACCGGCCTGTTCCCAGTTCGCCTTGACCTGCTCGAACGCCTGGTCCTCGAGGTCCTCGCGCACGCGGTAGGTGAACTTGAACACACAGCGCGCAGTGCCCTTGCCGGCCTTGGTGCGCGGGTTGAACGTGACCGAGATCTTGTCCGGATGCTTGACGTCGACGATCTCGTAGACGGGCTCCTCGACCTTGACCTCGACGGTCTTCGGCGGGATCGCGAAGACCACGCCGGCGCCGCCGACGATCGCCCCGACGGCGATCATCACGATCGGGGGCAAGCCCTTCTTCTTCTTCTTGCCCTCTTCGGCCTTCGGGTCAGCGTCTTTCTTCTTGTCGTCGGACACGTGTGTGGTTCTCCACGCCGTCGATCCAGTGCCATGCCGCTATCGGCTGCGGCTGGCAGCGGTGTTCAGGAATCCAGCGGCGCCGTGCGGGCGGCCGCCGGCGCGCTCATCGCGGCGGTGCCGCCGACTCCTTGCTGACGCGCAGACGCTTCTTCATCAGGTCCTGCGTCGTCGCCGCCGGCAGCACCTTCAGGATCTCGTTGACGGCGTCCTTGTCCATGAACTCGAACAGGCGCAGCACCTCGTCCTGGCCCTTCTCGCTGCCCCACTGCTGCAGCACGATCTCGGCCGCCTTCGCCGGCTCGAACGACGCCAGCGTCGCTGCGTTCCGCCTCAGGCCGGCGACCTCGTCGTTGCGGATCAGCTTCACCTGGTCCTGGAACTTCTGGATCTTGGCGTCGATCGAACGCTGCATCTCGTCGAGGCGCGCGCGCAGCTGGCCGAGTTCCGCCTGCCGCTTGCTGATGTCGTTGGCGAGCTCCTGCAGGTCCTTCTCGCGGATGTCGAGCGCCGTCTTGCGCTGCTCGACCTCGCTCACGAGGCCCTGCACACGCTGCCACGCTTCGTTGACCTGTTCGATCGTCAGGCCCGAAGGCAGGCCTTCGAAGCGGAACAGTTCGCCCGGCTTGTAGGGACTCTTGTCCTTCTCGAGCTCCTTCTGCAGCCCGTGGAAGTCGCCCTCCGGCGAGCCCTTGCCGTGCGGGTCGGTCTTGCCGTGCGCCGCCTTGCCATGGTCGTCGGCCTTGCCGTGCGCGTCTGGCTTGCCGTGCGCATCGGCCTTGCCGTGGGCATCCGGCTTGCCGTGCGCGTCGGGCTTGCCATGAGCATCGGCCGCCGGCTCTTCGCCGTGGCCACCGCCGTGCCCACCGCCACCGTGACCACCACCGCCGTCCTTCGGCTTCTCGGGCTCGACCACCGACTTGCCTTCCTTCTGGCGAACGGGCTTCTGCGGGTCCTGTTCGCCACCGGCCGCGGCGGCATCGGTCGGCGTGCCGTGCGTCTCGCCACCGGGTGCGGCGTGCGCATCGACCGCGGCCCCGGCTTCGCCTTGGTGCGCGGCATCGGTGGCTTCGCCCTCCACGTGCTCACCTTCCGCGCCTTCCCCTTCGGGCGGCGGTGGCGGCGGCGGGAAGAACCCGCCGAGCACCGGAATGTTCGCGGTGCCTTCGTGGTTCAGGCGACCGGTCGCGGCGAGGCCGCCGACCAGCGACGCGGCGAACAGCACGACACCCAATACCAGCTTGACGACCATGCCCATCAGCACACCTCTTCCGTTTGTTGCTCGGCCGCTCGATCCCGGATCGCCTTGACGCTGCGCGCCATGGCCGCGAGTTCGTCGAGTTCCGCCTGCTCCGCGCGCTGCGCGTCGAGGCGCCACGCCTCACGTTGCTGGTCGCGCAGCTTCTGCAGCGTCTTCAGGTCGCGCGCCTTCTGCGTGTAGTCGGTGCGCACGACGTCGAGCCGCTGCTGCGCCTCCTGGCGCTGCTTCTGCAGCCGCCAGTGATGACGACGCAGTCCTTGCTCCAGCCCCTTCGCCAGCTGGCCGACGCCGTCGGCGCGCGAAGCCTGCTCGGCGCAATCGCGCAGCCCCGCCGCCGCCGCCGCCAGCTTCTGGTCGACGCTGGCCAAAGTGCCCATCGCCGTCGCCAGCTCGCGACGCGCGGTGCGTTCGAGCTGCGCACGCAGGCGCAGGACGGGAGCCAATCGGAAGCGGAACCGACGCATGGCGGCCCTATCGGCCGTGGCATGGGCGGATGCTGAGCACCTGTGGCGGAAAGCCGGAAGCCGACCCGTCAACCGGCCGGCGCGAAGCCTCGGCTCAGGGTCTCCAGGGCGCGTTTGGCGAACGCCAGC
>JBILEY010000149.1:0-11085 GCA_044351865.1 Planctomycetota bacterium
CGCCGCCGACACCGCGGTGATCGCGCCGAGCTCGCTGCGGCCGCCGACCTACGAGCGCCAGCTCGACGGCATCACGGCCGTCGATCGCTACTACCGCCTGACGACGCCGGCGAACGTGCCGTTCGCGTTCGACGTGGTGGCCTGGCAGCCCGGCAGCCGCGGGGCCGCCGAGGTCGCGGTGGCGCACCTGCGCGACGGCGACGTCGTGCCGAGCGCCATGACTTCGCTCGGCGAAGCCGGCATCGCGCCAGCCGGTCAGGGCATGCAGAACGGCCAGCCGTGGCTGTCGACTTCGGGCGATGGCTTCGCGCGGCTGACGCTGAAAGGCTCCATCGAGCGCGACCAGCTGCTCGGGGTCCACGGCGACGGCGGCCGCCTGACACTGGTCGAGATCGTCATCGGCGAGCCGAGCGTCATCAATCGCCCGGATGGCGGCGGCGGCGGCGGTGGTGGCGGCGGCGACCCGGTGCCGCCGGCCACGACGTTGTACTCCAGCGATGCCTACGCCTTCGGCCTGCCGACCGTCGCCGTCTCCGGCGACCGCAGCAGCGTCGTCTGTTACGAGGGCGATCGTGCCGACCCGTTCGGGGCGGGACGCTACGAGCTGCGGCTGCAGCATGACGACGTCACCGGCGACGTGACCGTCGGCGCTTCGGTCGAGGCTTCGGCCGACACCGGTTGGTGGCGCGACCACGAAGTGTTCGCGCTGTTCAACGTGCTCGGCGTCGTGCGCGCCGACGCGAACGGCGTGCACGTGCGCTTCAGCTTCGACCGCGGCGCCACGTTCGCGCAGGACGTCGCGATCCTGCCGGGCTTCGCGCAGTCGCGCCTCGTGCAGGTGGCGATCGCCGCCGACTACTCGCTGGCGGTCGGCGCCTGGCGCACCGTCGGCGAGGGCGAGCAGCAGTTCGTGCTGGTCGAAGGGCGGCCGTCGGCGTTCGACGGCAACGGCTCGCCGACGTGGTTCCAGTTCGATCCGGCGCAGGTGCTGTGGCAGCGTCCGGCCGACGCGACGCCGCTGACGACCGGCATCACGTGGTCGGGAGGTGGTGACCTCGTCGTCGGCTACGGGGCCACGACGTTCGCGTCGGTGCCGACGGGCGGCTGGCTGACGACGACCGAGTTCCGCTGCTGGACGCGGCGCTTCGGGCAGGCGCCGGTCGATCGCGAAGTCGACCGCGAGGAGATCTTCGGCATGGACCCGAGCGTCGCCGTCAGCGGCCAGGGTGCTGGGCTGCAGGTCTTCTACGCCTACGAAGTGCAGGGCGGTGTGCGCCTCGCCGTGAGTGGCGACGCCGGGCAGACGTGGTCGATCGCCGACACCTTCGGCGCCACGGGCGACCACCTGCCGTCGGTGTTCGCGCGCCAGGTCGGTGCCGCGACGCGCGTCGACGTGCTCTACCTGGCCAGCCGCGCGCAGGGCAGCGAACTGCATCGCGCGTCGTGGCCGATCTGGGGCGTGTCACCGCGCGTCGACCGGGCGCTGACGACGGCGAGGACCGATCCCACCTCGGTCACCGTGCCGAGCGGCGTCGGCATTCCGTACTACGACGGCTGGAACGTGCGCACGACGCAGGTCGGCTGGCTCGCCTACGACGCGGTGCTCGATGGCGACGAGCTGGTCGTCGTCTACGACGAAGTGACGCAGGACAGCTGGCCGTGCTTCCTGCCGCAGGGCGCCGACTTCGCCATGACCACGGGCTCGCTGCCGCCGGTCTTCGCCCCGTTCCAGCCGGCCAGTCCGCCGCCGCTCGCGCCGGGATTGACCGAGCAAGCGCCGCCGATCGACCCGCTGCACCGCCACCAGCTGAAGCTGCTGCGCTTGCCCTGACCCGGAACTGATCCCTTGCGTGTTGGTCGGGCTGGCGCGCCGTGGCGCCGTCTACGCAAGTCCCTGATCCATCGAGGTCTCCGGCGTCGCTCCGGCGGCGCCAACAGCCAAGGGATCACTTCCCGTGCTGGTCCTCGAGGAAGCGCTCGACCTCGATCGCGGCCATGCAGCCCGAGCCCGCAGCGGTGATCGCCTGGCGGTAGTAGCTGTCCTGGCAGTCGCCGGCGGCGAACACGCCGGGCACGTTGGTCGCGGCCTTGCCGGGGATGGTCTGGATGTAGCCCTTGTCGTCCATCTTCAGCACGCCGCGGAACAGCTCCGTGTTCGGCTGGTGGCCGATGGCGAGGAACAGGCCGTCGGCGGCGACCTTGCGCTTCGCTCCGGTCTTCGTGTCCTGCAGCTCGAGGCCGTTGACCTTGTTCGCCTTGACGTCGAACACGTCGGTGACCGCCGTGTTCCACAGCGCCTCGATCTTCGGGTTCTTCAGCGCGCGGTCCTGCATGATCTTCGAGGCGCGCAGCGCGTCGCGGCGCACGCACAGGTAGACCTTGCTCGCATACTTGGTCAGGAAGTTCGCTTCTTCGCAGGCCGAGTCGCCGCCGCCGACGACGTAGACGACCTTGTTCTTGAAGAAGAAGCCGTCGCAGGTGGCGCAGGCGGAGACGCCGCGGCCCTGCAGCAGCTTCTCGTTCGGCAGGCCGAGGTAGAGCGCGCTGGCGCCGGTCGAGATGATCAGCGTCTCGGTCTGGAAGGTCATGCCGTTCTCGGTCGTCACCGTGAACGGGCGCTTGCTCATGTCGACCGACGACGCGAAGTCGTCGTGGATGACGGTGCCGAAGCGCGCGGCCTGCGCCTTGAAGCGGTCCATCATCTCCGGGCCCATGACGCCTTCGGGGAACCCTGGGTAGTTCTCGACCTCGCTGGTGATCGTCAGCTGGCCGCCGGGTTGGCGGCCGGTCAGCAGGGTCGGCGCCAGGTTGGCGCGGGCGGCGTAGATCGCGGCGGTGTAGCCGGCGGGGCCGGAACCGAGGATGAGCGTCTTCAGGACTTCGGTCATGGGGGAAGGGCGCGTTGGGGCGGGCATGCTACGAGGTGGTCGCGCGCAGTTCCCGCACCAGTTCGTGGGGTGGTCGCGGTTCGTGCGGCCTGGGCCCCCGGTTGCGTTGGCCCCCGGGGCGGCCGCTCACTTCGGCGGCTGCGTCAGCTCGTGCTGGCGGATGCGCTCGAGGTCCGCGGGCGTCAGCTCCCGCGGCTCGACGTGCTCGCGGTGGAAGTCGGCATTGGCGGCGCCGTCGACGGCGACTTCTTCGGCGTTGGCGCTGGCGGAGGCGACGAGGTCGACGACCAGTTGCCCGTACTCGCGCACGACGACGAACGTGGCCCGCCGGTCGCCGTGGTTCGGGTCGGTGACGTGCACGTGGAAGGCGCTGCCGACGGCGGCCGTGCGGTCGATGCGCAGCGGCTTCTGCGCCGCCGCTTCGGCGAACGGCAGGCTCGGGATCACCTCGGCCGACTCGCGCGTCAGCAAGCGGCGGCACGCCGCTTCGTCGTGCGTGCGCAGCGCTTGCTGGAACGACGCGAACACCTCGGTCGCGGCGCGCGCCGGCGCTGCCGGGTCGGCGCAGGCGGGCAGCAGGAACACGCAAGTCAGCAGGGCGGCGCGCATGTGCGGCCCATCGGCATGTCTCGGGTCGGGACTGAACCGTTGCCATCGGTGGTTCCGTCGCGTGTGCCGTGGCGTCGGGGCCGGCGTCGTGGCGATACTGCGGCGATGCCTCGTCGTCCGCTCGTTCGCTCGCTCGCACTGCCGCTCGCGGTCCTCGCCGCCGCGGCGATGGGTGCGGCGCAGGAGAACGTGCGCGTGCCGACGTTCGTGCGCGTCGTCGATCTCGCCGGCAAGCCGATCGCGGGCGCCGAGGTGACGTTCGCCGGTGGCCATCCGCATCTCGGCAGCGGGGCTGGTGTCGACGACGTGCAGACGGTGGCGAGCGATGGTCGCGGGCGCGCGCAGGCGAAGCTGCAGCCGGGCTTGTGCTACGTCGCCTGGGCGATCGGGCCGCGCGGTGGGGAAGACGAGCCGCAGTGGGTGTCGGCGGTGGCGCCGTGGTTCGGCGCCGGGGCCCTGCTGACGTTGGTGGGCTCCGAGCCGCGGATGCCGCGGCAGCTGCAGTTGCGCGGTGGCGCTACGTGGCAGGCGCTCGGGCCGCTGCGCTGCGTGCTGCGCACGCCCGGGCCCGGCCTCGAGGTCGAGCTGGCGCTGCGCGACGGCGAACTGACCCTGCCGGTGGGGCCGTTCGAGCATCTCGAGGTGCGGACCAACGACGGGCAGCCGCTGTGGCTCGGCCGCTGCGACGTGGACGAGCTGACGTTGCCGCCGCCGCAGACCGTGGTCGTGCGCGTCGTCGACGGCAATGGCGCGCCGGTCGCCGGTGCGGCCGTGCGGCAGCGTGTCGCGCGCTTGCCGATGTGGAACACCGACGGCGGGCGCACCGTCGTCGACGATCGTTGGCGCGAACTGGGGATCACCGACGCCGAAGGGCGCTGCCTCGTGCTGGTGGCGTTCGCCGGCGATCTGCGGCTGCGGCCGCGCGACGGCGACCTGCTGTTGTTCGTGCAGGCGCCGGGGCGGCCGGAAGTGTGCGGCGGCCTGTTCCGCGGCGCGCTCTACGCCAGCGACGAACGCGTGGCGCGGCTCGACGGCGACGAGCTGCGCTTCGTCGTGCCCGCACCGGCACCTCTGATCGGCAACCTCGGCTTGCTGCCACGCGGCACCAAGGCGCACCTCGACGTCGTCGCCAAGCTCGACCACGGTGCCGGCAACTACCACCACGACGCGCGCAGCTATTGGGCGGACGTCGCCGCCGACGGCACGTTCCGCTTCGACGCGGTGCCGCGCGATCTGCATTCGAGCCGGCTCGTGCTGCAGCCGCCGCCCGGCAGCAGCTTCGGCCTGTCGAGTTTCGCGTCGTTGGCCGGGCGCGAACTGCCGGCGCTGGCGCCGCCGAGCGATGCCGCGAACGCGGCGGCGACGACGGCCGCCGACGGCCTCGACGAACTGACCGTCGCCGTCGTCGACCCGAACGGTGGCCCGGCGCGCGGGCTGGTCGTGTTCCTGGCGCCGCGCGACGGCGGCACGCTGCTGGTGCGCGACTCGCTGTTCCGCTTTCCGCTCGATCTGCGCGGCGAGGCCCAGTTGCGGCTCGGCCGCGGCGCGTGGTCGCTGGTGGCGATCGGCGAGGGCACGTTCGCGACCGGCGTCACCGACGTCGGCGGCGTGGTGCGCGCCCCGCTGCAGCTGCAGCCGATGGCGCGCGCGCGGCTCGAACTGCACGACGAGCGCCAGCAGCCGATCGCGGGGGCGCGCGTGGTGGCGTGCGGGGCGACGATGCAGGGGCAGAACGACCCGATGCAGGCCATGCTGCAAGTGGTGCGGCGGCGCTGGATGGCGGCGTGGGAGCCGTTGCGCACCGATGGCTCGGGCCGCGTCGAGGTGCCGTTCGTGCCGGTCGTCGGCGTCACCCAGCGCGTGCAGCTCGAATGGCCGGACGGCAAGACCGCGCCGGTGGAGCTGGCGGACGGCGGCGATTGGCTGGTCGTGCGGCCGCGGTAGGCGGCGGCACGTCGGGCAGGAACGGCTACGCCGTCGAGCACACCGTGCCTTCGCGGTCGGCGGCCTTGCGCGCACGGGCTCGCTCCCGGTATCGCTCGCAGCACGATGGTTGAAGCGCTGCGATCCGTACCGGGTGTCTGCGACGTCGAGTACCTGCGCGGCACCGCCGCCGCAGCCGACGCGGCCCCGGACCTGCTGCTCGAAGTGGCCCACGGCGCCACGCGCGCGGCCGACTTCGACGACCTGCGCGCGCAGCTGCGCGGCCGCTACGACGACGGCCTGCGCGACTTCTTCTTCGTCAACACCGACGTTGGCGCGCCCGAACTCGCGCGCGCGGTGGCGCAGCGCGTCGTGCAGGCGCAGCCGCGGCGCACGGCGCTGGTGCTGCGCTGCCGGCTGCCGCGCACGTTCGTCGACTGCAATCGGCGCGTCGATCGCGACGCGGTGCCGAAGGCGAGCAAGGCCGGCGAGATGACGCCCGGCATGCCACCGTGGGTGCAGGATCCGGCCGACCAGCGACTGCTGCTCGATCGCTACTTCGCCTACCGCGAACTGGTCGAGAACGCGTTCCAGCAGGTCGGCGAGGCCGGCTTCACGCTGTTCGTGCACACCTACGCGCCGCGCAGCATCGACGTCGCCGTCGACGCCGACATCGGCAAGAGCCTGCGCGCCGCCTACGCCGCGGATCGCATCGGCAGCTGGCCGCTGCGGCCGGGCGTCGACCTGATCACGCACGATCCCGACGGCCGCGAACTGGCGGCGCCGGGGCTGGCGCAGCGCGCCGCGGCCGAGTTCGCCGCCGCCGGCTTCGAGGTCGCGCGCAACTCGACCTACTCGCTGCACCCGGTGACGCTGGCGCATTCGTTCGCGGTGCAGCGGCCGACGGGCACGTTGTGCCTCGAAGTGCGCCGCGACCTGCTGCTGCGCGAGTTCACGCCGTTCGTCGAACTGATCCCCGAGCCCGCCGCGGTGGCGCGGGCGGCGGCGCCGTTGGCGAACGCGGTGTTGACGACGTTGCGCTGATCGCGCGGCGAAGCGCTCGATGGCGCTGCCGCGGCTCTGGCGGCATCGGTGCCGTGACTGCAAGAGAACGGTCGCGGCGGTTCCTTCGTCCAGGCAGCACCGGCAGAATCGCCGGACGTGAGCGAACCGACTCCGCCGAAGCCGGCCGATCCCGCCGCCGCGCCGCCGCACTCCGAGGCGGCGTCGTGTCCCGTGCCGCAAGCGCGCCGCCGCAGCCGCCGCGCGCCGCGGCAGGTCGGTGCGTCGCCGAGCACGCTGCTGCCATCGCCCGACGCGTTGCCGATGCGCCTGTCGGCGATCGGCTACGGATCCGGTGGCGTCGTCGAACGCCGCGACTGCGATCTCGCCGGGATCGAAGCGCTGCGGCGCACCAGCAAGGTCGTGTGGATCGACGTCGTCGGCCTCGGCGACGTGCCGCTGCTGCGCCAGATCGGCGAAGCGTTCGGCCTGCACCGCCTGGCCCTCGAGGACGTCGTCAACGTCAGCCAGCGCGCCAAGGTCGAGGACTACGGCGACCACATGTTCGTCGTGCTGCGCATGGTCGACCCGACCAACACCACCGAGACCGAGCAGTTCGCGCTGTTCCTCGGCGCCGACTTCGTACTGACGTTCCAGGAACGGCCGGGCGACTGCTTCAGCATGGTGCGCAATCGCCTGCGCGACGCGAACGGCCAGATGCCGAAGCGTGGCGCCGACTACCTCGCCTACGCGCTGCTCGACTCCGTGGTCGACGCCTACTTCCCGGTGCTCGAGCGCCACGACGGCCGCATCGAAGCGCTCGAGATCGCGGTGCTCGACGGCAACGCGACCGCCAACGTCGTGCCCGAACTGCACGGCGTGCGCCGCTGCCTGCTGGAGCTGCGGCGCGCGGTGTGGCCGCTGCGCGAGGCGATGAGTTCGCTGGCGCGCGGCGAGAACCGCCACTTCTCCGCCGACGTCGTGCCGTACCTGCGCGACGTCGCCGACCACGTCGTGCAGCTGATCGACCTGCTCGAGAACCACCGCGAGATGAGTTCGAGCCTGCTCGAGCTGCATCTTTCGATGGTCAACCACAAGCTCAACGAGGTGATGAAGCTGCTGACCGTCATCTCGACGATCTTCATTCCGCTGACGTTCCTGGTCGGCGTCTACGGCATGAACTTCGACTGGATGCCCGAGACCAAGGTCTGGTGGGGCTATCCGACGTGCATCGCGGTGATGGTGGCGATCGGGTTGTGGATGCTGCGCTGGTTCAAGAAGCGCGGCTGGTTGTGAACGGCGGGGAAGTCCGCTGACGTCGCCCCGTCTGTCGGCACCTGACGGAGCGCTTGCGTTGCCTGCCGTCGCTGCTGGGATCTTGCCTTCGTCGCCATGAACGTCCGCCCCTGGCTCCGCTGTTGTTCCCGCCTGCTGGCGATCGGCCTCGCTGCCGGGCTCGCCGCGCAGGATCCGCCGGCGCAGCGCTTCCTGCGGTTCGTCGACGACGCGACCGGGTTGCCGCTGCCCGGGGTCGAGGTGATGTTCGGCGACGGCGAACCGGACGAAGCCCACCTCGTCGACGGCTGGCTCCATCGCGGACCGCCGCGGCCGCCGTCCGCCGAGCGCCACCGCAGCGATCCCGAAGGCTGTGTGCGCTACGAGTCGCGGCCCGGCGCCGAGCGGTTCGTGGTGCTGCCACCGCACGCGCTGGTCGCGGCGTTCGACGTCGAGGGCGGCCGCGAAGTGCGGGTGCTGCGCGCACACGACCTGACCGTGCAGGTGGTCGACGCCGACGGTCGGCCCGTGCCGGACCTGGCGTTGCACTGCATCGGCGGCCACGTCCCGGCGTGGACCGATGCCCACGGCCTCGCGCGGTTCGCGGCCCTGCAGCCGTTCCCGGTCGGCACGCGCGTCGTGCCGCGGTCCTGGCTGGCGCCAGCGGACCAGCAGATGCACGCCGAGGTCTGCGCCGGCGAACGCGTCGTGCGCATGGTGCTGCCGCCGCACGGCACGCTGCGGCTGCGGTTCCTGCGGCACGGCGAGCCGGCGACCGTGAACGTGTTCCGCCTGCAGCTCGAGCGACCGGTCGAACAGGTGCTGTGGGGGCCGCCGCCGGCGCTGCCGGAGCAGCTGTCGGCACTGGCCCACCTGCTGCCGCCGGTGGCCTGCAAGGGTGCGGTGATCGGGCCGATGATCTTCGGCGGCGAACTGCGCGGCGTCGTGCAGGTCGGCCGGCTGCGGGTGCCGTTCGCCGTCGACAGCACGAAGGTGCGCGAGCGCGAACTGGTGGTCGACGTCGAGACCGATCCGCCGCGGCCGTCGGTGGCGGCGCGCGTGCGCGTGCCCGAAGGCGAACGACTGCTCAGCGCGCGACTGACCGCGGTCACCGACGTCGGCGCGTTCCGCGACGACCTGAAGGAGACCATCGGTCGCGATGGCGAACTCGCATCGTCGTTCGACGACGAACCGGTGCGTGGTGCCCGGCTGCTGCGGGTGCACGTCGATGCGTTGCTCGTGCGCGCCGACGGCGTCGTCGAAGGCCGCACGCGCACGGTCGACGTCGCGCGCGCGCTGCAGAACGCGTGCTGCGACCTCGCCGACCTCGAGCTGGTGCCGCATGCGCCGGTCGCGCGTGGCCGCGTCGTCGACGTGCGCGGCAACCCGATCGGCAAGGCGCGGCTGCTCGTCGATGGTGACGGCGCCCCACGTCACCACCAGGCCGACGCCACGGGAACGTTCGTGCTGCCGGGCCCGCCGCTGCGTGGTCGCGACGGCGAACTGGCGCGCGGCACGCTGCGCGCGAGCTGGTCGCAGCCGCCGCCGGTGTTGCGCTCGGTGCCGGAGGTGTGGGCGACGGCCGAGTTGCCGTCGCCGGCGGCAGCACCGCTCGAACTGGTCGTTCCCGATCCCACGCTCGGCACGCTCGCCGTCGAACTGCGCGGGGTGCCGCCGGCGATGCAGGGGCTGTTGTCGATCGAGTTCCGCGTCGGCGACCGACGCTTCGCGATGTACCGCGACGCCAACGTGGTCGGTGTCGGGGCGATCCGGCAGATGGGCCATGGCCTGCCGATCGGCCGCGGCGAGCTGACGGTCACGTGGCACGGCCAGCGGCTGCTGCGCCGCGAACTCGACGTGCCACCGTCGCCGAACGGATTCGCCGAAGTGCCGCTCGAATGGAACGTCGACTTCGCCGGCGTCGTGCGCGAACGGCGCGTGCGCGCGGTCGCCAACGACGGGGCGCACCTGCCGAAAGCGCGCCTCAGCCTGCGCGGCGGCGGCGTGAGCTTCGGCATGCTGCCGGACGAACGCGGCGACCTCGTCTGGTTCGAAGCGATCGAGGCGCCGCTGCAGGCGTTCGTCTGGTGCCACGGCAAGCAGGTCGTGGCGCTCGCCGCCGACACGAACGGCCCGGTGACGCTGCCGGACGCCGCCGCGCTGCGCGTCGTCCTGCACGGCCTGCCGCTCGAAGGGTTCGATCGCCCGTGCCAGGTGGTGCTGCTCCCGGCGGCCGAGGTGCTGTCGCTGCCGATGCACGGCCAACTGCAACCCGATGGGATCGTCGACCTGCAGGGGCCGCCGCCCGGCCGCTACCACCTCGCGCTGTATCGCGACTACGCGGAACAGGTCGTCGTCGCCGAGATCGACGTCGCTCCCGATTGTTCGCAGCAGATCGCGAGCACGCTCGACGACGCGGCCCGCGAACGGTTGCGCGCGCTCGACCGGCCGAAGTCGCAATGAGGGACGGCGCTGCACGGCAGCGCATGCCCGCTGCGAACGGGGCTCACGCCGCTGATTGCGCGCAGCCGGAATCACGAAGGCTCGCTCGGGGCTTGCGGCGTCATTGGCGGCGATTTCTGCTGCCGGGGGTTCGCGCCGGGACGCAGCCCTTTCGTGTCCCGCGCGCGCGACCGTCTGGTCTGCAATGTCCCAATCGTCCTCTTCGCGCTGCGCGCCGCGTGCGTCGCTGTGGGCGCTGCCGTTCGTCGGCAGCGTCCTCGCCGCACAATGTGATCCGCAATGGTTGCCCGGCTCCGGCGTGCCGGGCGTCAACGGCGTCGTCAACGCACAGGTCGTGTGGGACGTCGACGGCCCGGGGCCCGCAGCCCCGTCGCTGGTCGTGGGCGGTTCGTTCCGCGTCGCCGGCGATCAGGATGCGAGCAACCTCGCGATCTACCAGCCGACGACCGGCCAATGGCAGGCCCTCGGCGGCGGCGTCGATGCGCCCGTCCACGCACTCGCAGTCGACAGCGGCAACCGCCTCGTCGTCGGCGGCGCGTTCCACGTCGCCGGCTCGCTCGCCGTGGGTGGCCTCGCCGCCTGGGACGGCAGCGCCTGGTCTGGCTTCGCCGGCGGCGCCGACGATCTCGTGCTCTGCCTCGTGTCGCTGCCGAACGGCGACCTGATCGCCGGCGGTCGCTTCCACAACGTCGGCGGCGTCGGCTGCAAGCGCATCGCGCAGTGGAACGGCGCCATCTGGGCGCCGGTCGGCACCGGCCTCACCGACGACGTGCAGGCACTCGCCCTGCTGCCGAACGGTGACCTCGTCGCCGGCGGCCGCTTCAACCTCGGCAACGGCAGCCTCGGCGACCACATCGCCCTCTGGAACGGCAGCTACTGGTCGCCGCTGGCAAGTGGGCTCGACGCGCCGGCGCTGGCGCTCGCC
>JBILEY010000151.1:0-11043 GCA_044351865.1 Planctomycetota bacterium
CAGCGCCGTCACCTCGCCGAACCAGACGCGGAAGGCGCTCTGCTCGAGCAGCGTCTTGCCGCCGACCTTCATCGTCAGCTCTTCGGCCTCGAGCGCGACCTGGCCCTGCTGGCCGCGCGTCGACGCGCCGAACGTCAGCCGCATCTGCGCGCGTTTGCCCTGCGGCTTGTCGATCAGCTGCAGCCGCTGCAGTCGCTTCAAGCGGCCCTTCGCCTGCGCACTCATGCGCCCCGCCATGTTGCGGCGGATGTACTCCATCTCCTTCTCGACGAACTCGCGCTGGCTCTTGAAGGCGCGCGCCTGCGACAGCAAGGCGAGGTCGCGCTGCTGGCTGTAGTGGCTGAAGTTGCCCTTCCAGCGGTTGGCCACACCGTCGGCGACTTCGACGATGGCGTTGGCGATCGCGTCGAGGAAGCGGCGGTCGTGGCTGACGACCACGCTGGCGCCGGGATAGCGCACGACGAAGTCCTCGACGAACTCGATGCCGGCGAGGTCGAGGTGGTTGGTCGGCTCGTCGAGGATCAGCAGGTCGGCCGGCGTCGTCATCAGGATCGCCAGCTGCACACGCGACTTCTCGCCGCCGCTCAGCACCGACACGTCCTTGTGCAGGTCGGCGAGCGGGAAGCCGAGGCCCGCGAGCACCTTCTCGACGCGGTGCTTGCGCTCGTAGCCGCCGCCCGCCTCGAACGCCGCCTGCAGCGTGCCGTAGTCGCGCAGCGCCGCTTCGTCGCCTTCGGCCATGCGCGCCTCCAGGGCGTGCATGCGTTTCTCCAGCGCCTCGTGTTCGCCGGTGCCGCGCAGCACCAGGTCCATCACCGTCGTGCCCTTCGGCATCGCCGGCATCTGCGCGCCGTAGGCGATGCGCAGGTCCTTGCGGGTGTTGCGCTGGCCGAGGTCCGCGTCGTCGACGCCGGCGAGGATGCGGATCATCGTCGTCTTGCCGGCGCCGTTGTCGCCGACGACGCCGATGCGATCGCCTTCGTCGACGCGCAGCGACAGGCCGTCGAGGATCGCGTAGTCACCGAAGCGGCGAACGACCTTGTCGAGCGTGACGAGCGTCATCGGAGGGCGAACAGGATAGACGCGTCGCTCCGGCGTGGAAGGACTACGGTGCCGCATCGTCGGAAGCCGCTCGTTCGGCCCGCTACGGCCGTGCGGACCTCGACCAGCATGCACTCCGTTCCCGACCCCGGCTTCCGCCCCGGCTTCCGCTTCGCGGCGACCGACGCCGTCGTACTGCTCGTCGCCGCCGCCGCCGCCGCGATGGCATGGCGGATCGAGCCCGCGATCGGCATCGCCGTGCTGATGCCCGTGGCGATGTTCTTCGTGTTCTGCAACGTCGTGCGCATGGTGCGCAGGCTCGAACTGGTCTGGGCGTTCGCCTATGCCGCGGCCTGCGTCGGGCGCATCCAGTGGGGTTGGCCGGCCTGGCCGTGGATCGTCGGCGGCAGCCTCGGGCTCGCCATGATCCTGGTGGGGCTGCAGCTGCGGCGCGTGGACTACCACGGCATCGCGTGGCAGCGCGTCAATCCGTCGCTGCCCGCGTGGTGGGCGGAGCACGTCGCGCGCTCGCGCGGAGCGAACTAGAACACGCCGATCGTCGCCCGCTGCGCCCCGCTCGCGATGACCGTCGTCAGGTTGCCCTGCGCGTCGAGCTCGAACGCGGTGAGCTGCTGCTGCAGCACGCCGCCGAGCAGCGACGGCACGTTCGGCAGCGGCAACGTGGTCACGACGGCGCCGCCGACCGGCAGCGTCGGGTCGAGCAGGTCGGGCGTCGTCAGCAGCTCGCAGCCGGGCAGCGCCTGCGGCAGCAGCAGCACGAGCGGCACCTGCAGCGCCACGAGGCCGAACACACGCACGGCGATCGCGTTCGCCGGCACGTTGGTCGCGCGCGTCGTCCACGCGCCGCCGAGCCACGGCAGCGTCGTCGTCGCCAGCGTCAACGCGCCGGCGCTGCCGGTGCAGCCGGTGCCGACCGACGTGGCGAGGGCCGGGCACGACGACGCGAGGCGGGCCATGAGCAGGGCCACCTGCGGACCCGCGAGCACGAAGCGACCGCTGGCGACGACTTCGCCGTTGCGACGCGCCAGCAGGTGGTTCGTCTGGTCGGCACCGCCGTCGGCCGCAGCCCACGACGCGCCGTCGTAGCGCGCGGTGCCGTAGGCGGTCACGCCGCCGATCGACGTGAAGCCGCCGCCGGCGAGCAGGTCGCCGTCCGGCAGCACGAGCAGGCCCCGCACCGGCAGGTCGCACGCGCCGAGCGAGATCCACGTGCTGCCGTTCCAGCGCGCGACGTCGTATCCGACCCCGAGCACGAGCCGCGCGACGACCAGCGCGCCGTCGGCGGCGAACGCCATCGCGGTGACCCAGCCGACCGTGTTGGCGCTCCATGGCGCCCACGAGCTGCCGTTCCAGCGCGCCAGGCCCTCGGCGGGCACGCCGCCAGCGGTGTCGAAGTCCCCGCCGACGAGCAGGTCGCCGCTCGGCAGCTCGAGCAGCGCCATGGCCGATGCCAGGTTGCCGGCGCGCAGCAGGCCGGTGCCGAGCGGGGACCACACGCTGCCGTTCCAGCGCGCGATGGCGTTGCCGACGCTGCCGTTCGCGACCGAGAAGCCGCCGGCGGCGATCAGCTCGCCGTTGCTACGCGGCAGCATCGCCAGCACCACGGGTGGGTAGGTGCCGGTGGCGCCGCCGAGGCCACTGCCGAGCGGCGTCCAGGTGGTGCCGTTCCAGCGGGCGATGCCGTCGGCCGGGCTGCCGGTCGCCAGCGAGAACTCGCCGCCGGCGAACAGGTCGCCGTTCGGCAGCAGCGCCAGCGAGCGCACGCTGCGGAAGGTGTCGTTCGCCGGGAAGCCGGCCCCGAGCGGGCTCCAGGTGGCGCCGTTCCAGCGGGCGATGCGCGCGGCCGGCGTGCCGGGCGCCGTCGTGAAGTTGCCGCCGACGACGAGGTCGCCGTTCGGCAGTTCGAGCGAAGTGCTGGCCTGCAGCACCGCCGCTGGACCGCTGAAGCTCGCGGCGAACGCGTTCCACGTGCTGCCGTTCCAGCGTGCGACGCAGGAAGCCGGCGCGCCGCCGGCCGACCCGAAGGCACCGGCGGCGAAGACGTCGCCGTTGCTCCACGGCGTCGCCGCGAACACCGAGGCGTTGACGCCGCTGCCGAGTGCGGTCCACGTGCCGCCATTGCCGCGCGCGATGCCGTTCGATCCGCCCGTCGCGAAGTCGCCGCTGGCGATCACGTCGCCGTTCGGCAGCACGGCGAGATGGCGCACGTTGCCTTGCAGCGGCGGGCCGAACGCTTGCCAAGTCGCCCCGTTCCAGCGCCGCACGGCAGTGTCGGTGCCCGCGAGCAGGTCGCCGTTCGGCAGCTGTGCGAGAGCCGCCACGACGCCCGGGATGCCGGCGCCGAGCGCTTGCCACGTGACCCCGTTCCAGCGTGCGATGTTGCTGACGCCCACGCCGCCGACGGCGGAGAGCGAGCCACCGACGACCAGATCGCCGTTGGCGAGTCCACACACGGCGAGCACGAGGCCGGTCGCACCGCTGCTGCCGATCGCCGACCACGCGGTGCCGTTCCAGCGCGCGAGCCCGTCGGCGACGGCGCCGCCGCCGGTGGTGAACGCACCGCCGGCGACGAGGTTGCCGTTGGCCAGCGTCGTCAGCGCCAGCACGCCGCCGGGCAGGCCGTTGCCGAGCGGCGTCCATTGCGCGCCGTTCCAGCGCGCGATGCTGCCCAAGTTGGTAGTGCCGGAGCCGCCGAAGTAGCCGCCCGCGACCAATGCACCGGTGCTGTCGACGGCGAGCGAACGCACCTGCGCGTTCAGGCCGTCGCCGAGCGCCGACCAGGCACCGGTCGAGGGATCGAACGCGGCGATGCGCTCGGCGCGGGCGTCGACGGCGACGAAGAAGTCGCCACCGACGATCCATCGTGACGCGAGTGGGCCGGCGCCATCCGGATCCCACGCGGTTGCGGCGTAGGCCCCGCCGTCGAGTCCTGAGAGTGGGGCGCCGGGCAGCCACGCGGTCGTGCACTGCGCGGATGCAGAGGCAGTGCCGATGGCGGTGCCCAGCAGGAACGTCGCGAGGCGACGGGATCGGGCGATGGCCCGCACGAGCGACGAGGGAGGCTGCATCGGTCGGATCTCCTGCTGTGCTGGGGCACAGCCGCCGAGGCAGCGATCACTCCCTCGACGGCGTGATCCTAAGCAAAGGTGTCGGCCCCTTCGGGTATGCATGCCGCATGAAATCCAAGTACGTGGACGGCTTCCTGGTCGTGGTCGCGAAGAAGAAGCTCGCCGATTACGTGACGCTGGCGAAGAAGGCGGGGCGCCTGTGGAAGGCGCACGGCGCGCTGGGCTTCTACGAGTGCGTGGGCGACGACCATCCGAAGGGCTGCGGCATGCCGTTCCCGAAGCGCGCGAAGTGCAAGAGCACCGAGACGGTGCTGTTCTCGTTCGTCACCTTCAAGTCGAAGGCGCACCGCGACGAGGTCAACACCGCGGTGATGGCCGACAAGCGCATGGCGAAGATGGCGGAGGGGCCGATGCCGTTCGACATCAAGAAGATGTCGTACGGCGGCTTCGAAGTCGTCGTCGGCCTGTGACGACCGCCGGGGACTGGCTGGCCCCGCCGCGCGGTCACTGCACGATCACGCGCATGCCAGCCGACGTGGCGAGCCCGATCGGGCCGCAGACGTCGAGACCGATCCACTGCCAGTAGGTCGGCAGCCCGAACCAGGCGCCGGCGAGCGGCATCACCAGCGTCGCGCGACCGGCGGCGTCATGGGCGCGCATCGCCACCACGACGTGCTGGTTCGGGTCGATCCACGCCTGCAGGCCACCGATGTCGAGCGCCATCGGCAGGCGATCCGCCGCCAGCACGAAGAAGCCGATCGTGTTGGGCGCCGCGTTGTGGGCGACGACGGTGAACTGCGTGCTGCCGGCGAACGGGGTGCCGGCGGCGCCGAGCCAGGCGGGGCCGGCGCAGCCGTTGGTGGCGGTGCCGAAGGCGTCGATGCCGACGGGGTTGCGCACGGCGAGACCGAGGACTGCAGCGCCGAGGGCCGCGTGCAGGTCGACGATGTTGGTCGCCGTGCCGAGCTGCAGGTCGATGCGGTGCAGCCACGACTGCTGCGGGCTGCTGCCGAGCGCCGCGTAGGCGATGCCGTCGGCGCCGATGTCGAAGCCGCCGATGGTGCCGACGTCGAAGCCGAAGCCGCTGCCGATGGTGTTCAGCGTGCCGGCACCCGGCGGGATCTGGCTGACCAGTGCGTCGTGCGTGGCGTCGATGCCGTAGAGCACCGTCGTCACGGCGCCGGCGAGGTTGTTCGTGTAGGCGCTGGCGAACACTTGCGGCATCGTGCCCGCGTGCACGTCGGTCGCCGCGAACTGCAGCGGTGTCTGCGTCGCCTGCACGGCGCCGGTGATCGGGTTCAGCACCAGGTTGATGCCGGCGTCGCTGACGAGGCGGATGCGGTCGATGGTCGGGTTGAAGTCGAAGCCGAAGCGTGTGCCCTGGATCGATGCGGCGAACCCGCTGCCGATCGCCGTCGCCTGCCCGCTCTGCGCGTCGACGACGTAGAGCTGGCCCAGCGCGCCGAGCCCGTAGAGTTCGCCCGTGGCGGGGCGGAAGTCGATCGCGACCAGGCTGTCGCTGGCGAGCAGGCCCTGCACGTTGGCGACGGTCGGCACTTGCCACGGCGAAGTGGCGTCGAAGCGCGCGAGGCGGCCGTCGTCGGTCAGCACCACGACCTCGACGTCGGCGCCCGGCGGCACGGCGCTGAGGCCGCGCAGGCGCGCGGTCGGATTCGGGTTCGGCACGATGCCGAGCCAGGTCAGCGCACCGTTCGTCAGGTCGACGGTGAACAGCTGCGTGGTGCCGCTCATGGCGCCGTTCGTGTTGAGCGCCGCGTAGGCGGTGCCGTTGGCGGCGATGTCGAAGCCGGCGACGGCGGTGACGTCGCGGCCGAGGCTGCCGACGGTGTTCTGCGTGCCCGCTCCCGGCGGGATCTGCGTCGTCAGCACGTCGCGCGCGGCGTCGAGGTTGTAGAGCACCGTGGTCGTCGCCGTGGCGACGTTGTTCGTGTAGGCCGCAGCGCCGACGCTCGGGGCGAAGCCCGCGTTGGGGTCGTTCGCCGCGAACGCCAGCGGCGTCTGCGTCGCCTGCACGGCGCCGGTGTCCGGGTTGAGCACCAGGTTGACGCCGGCGTCGCTGACCAGGCGGATGCGGTCGATGGTCGGGTTGAAGTCGAAGCCGAACTCGGTGCCGGCGGGCATCGCGATCGGCGAGCCGACGGCGACCGCGGCGCCGGACGCGGCGGCGATCGTGTAAAGGCGGCCCTGGGAGCTGAAGCCGTAGAGGCGGCCGTTCGCCGGGCGGAAGTCGATCGCCAGCATTGCTTCGCCCGGTTGCAGGCCGGTGATCGCGACGGTCGGTCCGGCGGCCAGCGGCGCCGTGGTGCGCAGCGGGATCAGCCGGTTGTCGGACGAGAGGCCGATCAGGCTCTGCGCGGCGAGAGGTGCTACGAGCAGAGGGACGAGCAAGTGGGGGAGTTTGGATCGCATGGTCGCTTCGGGTTGGAGGAGCGACCAGGAGGTGCAAGCGAACGCGACCATGTCGGGCGTTCGCGCGCATTCCTGCGATTCGGCTGCAAAGTCGTCGTCGGCTTGGCGCCGGAGCCTCGCGCGTGCGTCGACCGACGCTTTCAGACGGCGTGATCGTGCTCGGCGCCGTCGGTGGCGGACGGCACTGGCTTCGGCCCGCCGCCGCGCAGGCTGGCGACGATCGCGGCGCCGAACGTGCTGGCGACGATGCGGCGCAGTCGACGATGCAGGCTGACGAACACGCCGTGCAGCACTCCACCCGCGCGTTCCGGCTCGGGAGCTCGCGGCCGGCGGCGCAGGATGCGGGCGACGACGAAGCCCACCAACGTGGCGCCGGCGAGGCTGGTGTGGGGATGCCGGCGAACGATCGGGCGGGCGTCGAGCGGTGCGAGCAGTTCGTCGACCAGTGTGGTCGCCGTGCGCTGCAACCGCTGCTTCGACCGCTGCGCCTGCAGTGCGAGGTACTCCGCTTCGTCGTTCATGCTCGCGGCTCCGCCGGCACGCCGTTCGGCTGCGCCGGGTTCGTCCGCATCGGGTTCGCCAACGCCGTGTTCGCCGCGGCGGCGGTGCGCGGTTCGTAGCGTCGCCGCAAGGCCTGCAGGCGCCGCCGCGACGCCGTGCGTTCGAACGTGGCGAGGAGGGCGAACAGGGCCGCCAGCACGGCGACCCCGGTGATGCCGTTCGCCAGCCAGCGGTGGCCACCCAGTGCTTCGGCGACTCCGTCCGCCGCGCCGACGACGGCGAGGGTCGTGGCCGTGGCCACGCCGGCGGTGACGACGACGGCGACGAGCAGGCCGCGGGCGGCCCGCGACGCCGTGCGTGCGACCGCGAGGCGCGCACGCTGGGCTTGCAGGCCGGCGTAGTTCGCCAGCTCGGTGCGGAGCTCCGGCAAGCGTTTGCCGAGCGCGCCGAGGGCGCTGTGAAGAGCGCCCGGCGGCGTCTCGGCCGGCGGGCGAGGGCGGTGCCGATCGGGTCGGCGTAGGCGATTCCGTGTCACCATGGCGACGAGTCCTGTTTGGCCGAGTGCTGCCTCGGCCCTTGCCTGCTTCAGCTGCGGCGCCAGAGGAAGCCGAGCACGAGACCGACGCCGGCTGCGATCAGCACGGACTTCATCGGCGACTCCTGCACACGACGCGCGAGGTTCTCCTCGAGCTCGTGCATCTTCTGTTTGCCGTCGCCGTACTTCTCCGAGGCCTTGTCCTTCAGGGCGTGGAACTTGTCGCGCACCGAGTCGCTGGCGATGTGCGCCATGTCGACGATGTTGTCGCGGGTCTCGGCGAGCTTCTCGCGCAGCGGATCTTGGGAGCGGGGAACGTCGTTGATCATGGGACTGTCCTGGTGCGGTCGGTGCGTGGCGTGGCCACGCGGATCTGGATGGCGTTGCCGCGCGTCTTCCGCTGCGGCCACCGCGCTCGCCGGTCGTGGACCCGATCGGTCCGTGGCGTCCGGCGGCGGTCTGCGCAGCCCTTCGTGAGCAACAGCCGTTCCCCTGGCGTGAGATCGGCGGCGCTGCGGTGTGTGCGTGGGCGCGAACGGGGTTCGGTCCGCCGCGGTGCGCGCGCGGCATCGCACTTTGTGCATTCTGCCGGCGCGCCGCGGCGCGAAGCCGTTCGCTCAGAACCCTCCCAGCAGCCACATCAGCAGCAGGAACACGAGAACGAATCCGACCAGACTGCCGGTGAGCATCTTGGCTCCGAGACCGGCGACGAGGACTTCGCCGAGATTGGCCATGCGCGACCTCGGCAAATGCCGAACCGCGCGCTGGGGCTGCGACCGAGCCCCGGTGCGGGCGGCGCGACCGTGGCCTGGAGCTTGCTCTCACCGTGACTACCTCCTCCTCCGGCACGGTCCGTGAGCACCAACCCAATGAGCCTGTTCCGCGTTCTCGGTCTCGCCCTCTTCGTCGTCGGCGTCTTCCTGCTCGTCCTCGGCCTGCGCGCCACCAACTCGGTCGGCGAGTCGCTGACCGAAGGCATCACCGGCAAGTACACGGACCAGACCACCTGGTACATCGTCGGTGGCGCGGCGGCGCTCGTCGTCGGCGCCGGCCTCACGATCTTCGGTGGCGGTTCGCGACGCTAGGCAGCCGGTGGGCGCGCGCGAATGTGCATTGTGCCGCGCTCGCAGCGGCACCGGATGGCAGGTGCCTGCGCACGTTCCCGGCGGCGCCGCGATTCCCGGCCGATGGATGCAGAGTTGCTGTGCTCGCTCGCCATGAGCAACACCACCAAGACCATCACCACTTCCGAGCTGCGCCGCCTGCGGAGCGCCAAGACCGACATGATCCTCGTCGACGTGCTCTCCAAGGAGCAGTTCGCGAAGGACCACATCGAAGGCGCCAAGAACGTGCCGTTCGACGGCGCCGACTTCCTGCCCGCGATGGCGCGCGCCGCCAGCAGCAAGAGCAAGAAGATCGTCGTCTACTGCGCCGGCTCGTCGTGCACGACCTCCAGCAACGCGGCCAAGGCCCTGACCGGCGCCGGCTACACCGACGTGCACACGTTCGAAGGCGGACTCGCCGAATGGCGCAGCTCCGAGAAGGGCGCCCGCAGCGGCGACGACAAGTCGGCCGAGATGCACGCCGAGGCCGGGGCCGCGGCGACCAAGCACGGCGACCATGCCGGCGCCAAGGCGACCACCGCCAAACCGCACGTCAACACCGGCGGCTCGATGGGCGCGGTCCACGAACCCGACCACAAGAAGGAGCACAAGGCGGGTGGCAAGTGAGCCCTCACACGGCGGCTACCGCCGTGCCGCCGCTCGAGATCGCGAACGGGTTCGCCCATTCGTTCCATCCCGACGTCAGCGCGCTGCGGCATCGCGCCGCGCAGGACCTGCGGGAAGGCGCGGTCACGCCCGGCTACGTCGCCGATCGCAAGATGGTGCTGGAGCTGTTGAACACGGCGCTGGCGACCGAACTGGTCTGCGTGCTCCGCTACAAGCGCCACCAGTTCATGGCGCAGGGCATCCAGGCCAAGGCGATCGCAGCCGAGTTCGAGGAGCACGCCGGTGAAGAACTGGGGCACGCCGACGAGCTCGCCGCCCGCATCGTGCAGCTCGGCGGCGAACCGGACTTCTCGCCGGACGCGCTGTCGGCGCGCAGCCATGTCGAGTACCGCACCGGCTCCGACCTGGTGTCGATGCTGGAGGAGGACCTGGTAGCCGAGCGCATCGCCATCGACAGCTACCGCGACGTGCTGCGCTACCTCGGCACCGACGACCCGACCACGGCCCGCATGATCGGCGGCATCCTGGCCACCGAAGAGAAGCACGCCGACGAACTCGCCAGCCTGCTGCGCGACTTCCCGCGCATCGCCGCTCCCGCGTAGGCAGCTTGCGCGCGGCTGCGGCGGCGAGCCAGACGGTGGTTCCCACAGCCGCGGGCCGCGGTTACGAAGCGCGCGTGCGCCACCACCTCCTCGTGCTGCCGTTGTGCGCAGCGATCTCGTTCGCGCAGGCTCCGGCCGCGCCGACGTTCCTCGACCTCGAAGGCGACACGGCGCGGCAGGTGACCGTGCATCGCGTGGCCCGCAAGTACCACGGCCATCCGACCACGGTGCTGCTGCCCGACGGCAAGACGATGTTCTGCGTGCATCCCGAAGGGCACGGCAAGGGCGCCATCGTGCTGCAGAAGAGCGAGGACGGCGGGCGCACGTGGAGCGCGCCGCTGCCGGTGCCGAAGAGCTGGGCGACGAGCCAGGAGACGCCGACGATCCATCGCCTCGTCGATCGCGACGGTGTGGCGCGGCTCGTGCTGTTCTCGGGCCTGCAGCCGATCCGCATGGCCCGCTCCGAAGACGACGGCGCAACCTGGAGCGAGCTCGAGCCGGTGTTCGACTTCGGCGGCATCGTCGCCATGGCGAGCGTCGTGCGGCTGGCGAACGGCGAGCACGCCGCGTTCTTCCACGACGACGGCCGTTGGCCGCAGCCGGGCAGCAAGCGCGGTGCGTTCACGCTCTACCAGACCAACTCCAAGGACGGTGGGCGCACGTGGAGTGCGCCGCGCGGGCTGTGGCAGGGCAGCGACGTGCACCTGTGCGAGCCCGGCGTCGTGCGCTCGCCGGACGGCAAACGGCTGGCGATGCTGCTGCGCGAGAACCGCCGCGCGAAGAACAGCCACGTCTGCTTCTCCAACGACGAAGCCGTCACGTGGTCGGCGCCGGTCGAGCTGCCGGCGAGCCTGACCGGCGATCGCCACGTCGGTGCCTACGGGCCGGACGGACGGCTCGTGCTGTCGTTCCGCGACATGGCGAAGGACAGCCCGACGCGCGGCGACTGGGTGGCGTGGGTCGGCACCTTCGACGACGTCGCCAACGCGCGGCCGGGGCAGTATCGCGTGCGCTTGTCGCGCAACTGGCGCGGCAGTGACTGCGGCTATCCGGGCGTCGAGGTGCTGCCCGACGGCACGTTCGTGGTGACGTCGTATGGGCACTTCGAACCGGGC
>JBILEY010000152.1:0-11041 GCA_044351865.1 Planctomycetota bacterium
GCGGCGGCAGCGCGGCGGTGCCATCGTGCGCGCGCTCGATGCCCTGTCGGCGATCTCCGGCAACCTGTTCCGCTCCGGCGGCGGCGTGTCGTTCTACTTCCGCCGACGGAAGGCCTTTCGCCCGTTCGGCCCGCCGGCGAAGCATCCGCGCACGATCCGCGAACCGCTGTTCGCGCAGGACCTGCTGGCGGCGCAGGACCCGCCGATCCGCTTCCTGTGGGACACCGCCGGCAACCCGGTGTCGATGCTGCCCGACTCGGCGGCGGTGGCGAAGGCGATCGACGCGGTCGAGTTCGTCGTCGTCGCCGACTGCTTCCTGACCGACACCGCGCGCCGCGCCGACGTCGTGCTGCCGGTGCCGACGCTGCTCGAGGACAGCGACGTGCTCGGTTCCTACGGCCATCACTGGCTCGCCGAGTCGCGCCCGGTGGTGCCGATGCCGCCGGGCGTGCGCCACGAACTGCACATCTTCCAGGACCTGGCGCGCCGCGTCGGGCTCGACAGCTACCCGCAGGACACCATCGACGCCTGCAAGCGGAACGCGCTCGCCGACGTCGCCGGCCAGGGCGCCAGCCTCGAGATGCTGCGCAAGCACGGGGCCGTGCGCAGTCCGGTCGCCGACATGCTGCTGTTCCGCGAGGGCCAGGTGCTGACGCGCAACGGCCACGTCCAGCTGCTGACCGAAGACGCGCCAGCACCGGTGCTCGACGAGCCGAAGGCCGAGCCGCGCGCCAGCCGTTCGTTGTGGCTGTTCTCGAACTCGACCGAACGCAGCCAGGCGTCGCAGTGGTCCGGCAAGGGCCTCGGCCCGCGTCTGCCGGTGACGGTGCATCCGGACAATGCGCCGGGCCTCGCCAACGGTGCTCTGGTGCGGCTCTACAGCGCGCACGGTTCGCTCGCCGCCGAGCTGGTGATCGATCCGGCGCAACGCAAGGACGTCGCGATCGTGCCGAAGGGCGGCCACTTCGACCGCGGCCAGAGTGCCAACTCGCTGATCGCCGCGCGCCCGACGGATCTCGGTCTCGGCGCTGCCTATCTCGACTGCCTGGTGCGTATCGTGCCGGAATGAGGCGCATCACCGGCACGCACGTCTACTCGTACGTGAAGTGCCGGCACCTCGCAGCGCTCGACCTGCACCTGTCTCGCAGCGAACGCCGCGCGCCGACCGAATGGGAGGAGTTCGCCGCCAAGCGCGGCCGCGACTTCGAAGCGATCTACGTGCAGCGCCTGGCGATCGCCGTGCCGCGCTATCCCGAGCGCGACTTCGAAGCGGGTGCGTTGGCGACGCGCGAGCTGCTGCGCAGTGGTGCCGACTGGATCCACCAGGGCGTGCTCGCCGGCGACGACCGGCTCGGCCTGCCCGACCTGCTGCGCAAGCTGCCGGGCGCCAGTTCGCTCGGCGACCATCACTACGAAGTGCTCGACGTGAAGACGTCGGGCAAGAGCCGCGGCGACCAGATCCTGCAGGTCGTCTTCTACACGCGCCTGCTCGCCGAGCTGCAGGGGCGCATGCCGACGCACGGCGCCCTGATCCTGAAGGACGGGCGCGAAGAACGCTTCCTGGTCGCCGACTACCTCGCCGCGCACGACGAAGTGCTCGCGTCGCTGCGGCACCTGCGCGACGACCTGTCGGCGTCCCGGCCGTTCCTGCAGTCCGGCTGCAGCGGTTGCTACCACGACCAGCGTTGCCTGCCGGCGCTGCGGCAGAAGGGCGACCTGTCGCTGGTGCACGGCATGAGCCACGGTGCGCGCGCGATCCTCGAGCAAGCGGGCTGTCGCACCGTCGCCGACCTGGCGACGTTCCATCCCGACGGCCCGCGCGCGCGCGGCAACCTCGATGCGACGCTGCTGCGCCGCCTGCGCCGTGGGGCGCTCGCCAACCTGCTCGGCAAGCCGCTGGTCGACGAACGGCCGCGCGCCGAACGCTTCGAGAACGGCGCCATCGTGCACCTCTTGACCGACGCGTTCGCCGACCGGGTGCTGGCGATCGGCGTGCTGCATCCGGCGCGCGAAGACGGCGCGTTCCAATGCGAACTGCCGGCGACGGCCGCCGACGAATGGGACGCGCTGAAGCGTCTCGTCGGCTCGCTGCCGCGCGGTGTGCCGCTGCTGCACTTCGGCGAGACGCTGCCGCGCTGGCACGAGGAGCACGCGTTCGCGCGCGAAGCCGATCCGGCGATCGAGGCGCGTTTCGTCGACCTCGGCAAGCGCCTGCGCGCCGCGGCGGTCTATCCGCGCGCGGTGTTCGGCCTCGCCGACCTCGTGCAGACGGCCCTCGGCCGTGATCCGCTGCGCGCCGGGCATGCGGGGGCCGCGGCGATGTGGCTCACCGGCGACGGCGGGGCGGAGCGTCTGCGCGCGAAGCTGCACGCGGACCTGCAGGACCTGGCGGCGCTGAAGGCGGCGATCCTCGATGCGGCACCGACGGTCGTCGACGACGGCGACGCGACGGCGGGTGATGGCGCCGCGGCGAACGGCGCGCGTACGGGCACCGCCGGCTGATCAGTTCTTCTGCGGCGATGGCTCCGCCGGCGGCGAGTTCGCCCGGAAAGGCCCAGCGCCGAGCACCTGCATGCCGAGGATCTCCTTCCGCTCGGTCACCCACAGTGGCAAGGCCCTGTCGTCGAGCACGAGCACGGTGTCGCGCCGGTTCACGACGAGGTGGCCGTTCGGCAGCAACTCGGCGTGCATGACTCCGTCGCACTTCCAGGTCCGCTGCACCTTGCCGTCCGCCCCGACCAGTCGGATGCGATCCGACTGCCTGTCGGTGACCAGCGTTGTGCCGTCGAGTTGGCGGCTGGCGCTGCTCAAGTGGGGGCTGGCGAACGACCAGACGGTCTTGCCGTTGCGGTCGACCTCGATCACGCCGTCCTCGTTGAACTGGGTGATCAGGGTGTTGCCGTTGGCGAGCCGGTCGGCTTCGAACGGAAGGCCCGGCGTTTCGATCGACCACGCGACGGTGCCGTCGGGCTTCAGTTCGACGACCTTCCGGCCGGTGTAGCTGCAGACCAGCGTGTTGCCGTCGGGCAAGCGCTTGCAGTCGACAGGCTGTTGGAACGCTCCGTGCGTCCACACCTCGCTGCCATCCGACTGCAGCTCGCGCACCGAGCCCTTGGTGTGGCTGACACTGAGCAGGTTGCCGTTCGGCAGCAGCTCGGTGTGGAACGGATCGGGCGGCGTCAGCAGCACCCTCTCGCTCGTGTCGGTGACCAGCACGACGTTGCCGTTGCTCAGCGTCAGCAGCACTCCGCTGCGTCCTTCGACGGCAGGCCACGCGCGGCGCGCCATCAACGCGACTCCGAGGTCCTTGCTGGCCAGCAGACGTTCGACCGGCGACCGCAGCGACGCACAGTCGCCGTGCAGCCCCGAACACGCGAACAGAGCCCACTGCAGCACCTCGCTGCGGCGATCGAGCAGCGCCTTGTGCAGTGCGGGCACGGCGGCATCGCCGAGGGCGACGAGGCCTTGGACGGCGGCGTTCTGCTTGCCGGGCTCGGCGAGTTCGCGCACGAACTGCTCGGCCTGCGCGCGCGGTGTCGGCGCTGTGACCGGAGCCGGCGCCGGCGCTCGCGGCGTTGGCACCGGCTCCTGGGCGCACAGCCATCCCGCGATCCCGACTACGAGTGCACGTCGCAGCATCGCTGCATGCTACCGGCGACGGCCTCGCCGTCTGGCCGCTGCGTCGGCGACCTCGACATCTGGTGGCCGTGAGTGCGCTTGCGAATGACGAGTGCGCTCGAGCCGTCGGCGGATCACTTCTTCCGTGGCTCCTGGCTCGCAGCTGTCGCGTTCGCGCGGAACGGCCCGGCGCCGAGCACCTGCATGCCAGTGATCAGCAGGCGCTCGAGTTTCCACAGCGTCTTGCCCTCGGCATCCAGGACGACCACGGCGCGGTGCGCATTGACGACCAAGTGTCCGTTCGGCAGCAACTGGGCGCGCATTGGATCGACGAAGGTCCACGCGCGCAGCTCCTTGCCGTCCGTTCCCACCAGCTGGATGCGATCCGCCTTGACGCCGGTGACCAGCGTGGTGCCGTCGAGCAGACGCTCGGCGCTGGTCAGTTGGTTGCCTTCGAACGACCAGACGGTCTTGCCGGCGCGGTCGACCTCGATCACGCCACCCTTGCCGAACAGGGTGATCAACGTGTTGCCGTTGGCGAGGCGATCGGCTTCGAGCGGACGGTCCGCGGTTTCGACGGACCACGCGACTTTGCCGCCCGGATCGAGCTCGACTACCCGGCGACTCGAGTAGTTGCTGATCAGGGAGTTGCCGTCCGGCAGTCGCTTGCAATCGACTGCGTCATGGCCTTCCACACTCCAGATCTCCTTGGCGGCAGGGTCCAGTTCGCGCAGGACCTTGAGCGTGTTGCTGACCGTCAGGAGGTTGCCGTTCGGCAGCAGCTCGGTGTGGAACGGATCCGGCAGCTTGTGCAGCACCTTCTCCTCCGTCGCTGTCACCATCTCGACTGCGCCTGCATTCATGGTCAGCAGGATCCCGTGGCGTCCTTCCAAGGCCGGCCACGCGCGGCGCGCCATCAGTGCGACGCCGAGGTCCTTGCTGGCGAGCAGCCGTTCGACCGGGGCGCGCAGCGAGGCGCAATCGCCGCGCAGCCCCGAACACGCGAACAGGGCCCACTGCAGCACGTCGCTGCGGCGATCGGTCAGGGCCTTGTGCAGGGCCGGCACGGCGGCGTCGCCGAGGGCGACGAGGCCTTGGACCGCGGCGTTCTGCTTGCCGGGCTCGGCGAGTTCGCGCACGAACTGCTCGGCCTGCGCGCGCGGCGTCGGTGCTGTGACCGGAGCCGGCGCCGGCGCTCGCGGCGTTGGCACCGGCTCCTGGGCGCAGAGCCATCCCGCGATCCCGGCGACGAGTGCACACCGCAGCATCGCCGCATGCTACCGGCGATTGGCCCGTCGCGGGGCGGTTGCGTCCGCGACCGCGAACCGGACGAAGCGGCGCCCATGGACGACTTCGACGCCACGTTCGAATACGCGCTCGACCTGCCCGCCGCCGACCGCGAACGGCTGCTGCAGTCGATGCGCACCAGCGATCCGGCGCTGGCCGATCGGCTCGCGGACGCGCTGCGCGAGCAGCTGCAGAACCCGGACTTCGCCACGCACACAGCGGCCGAAGTGGCGCCCGCCGTGCTGCGCGCGGTGACGCTGCCGGTCGCCGACGTCACCCGCGCCGTCGCCTGGTATGCCGACGTGTTCGGCTGCCGCGTGGTCCGGCAGGACGCGCTGCGCGCCGTCGTCGCGTTCGCCAACCTCGAACTGCACCTCGTCGTGCCGTCGCTGTCGCCGCCGGCGCTGACGGTGTTCGCCAGGCACTTCGCCGGCAACGGCACCCCCGTGCGCAACGTCGACGGCGCGCGCGGGCTGCGCGTCACCGACCCGTGGGGCAACGCGCTCGAAGTGCTCGCCGAGCCGTAGCGGGTGGGGCGCAGTCAGCCTTGCGCCTGACCAGGCAGCATCGGAATGCCATCCGCGTAGAGCTGCAGGTCCACGAACACTGCTTCCACCGCCTGCGGGTGTTCGGCGTAGAACTCGTCGAGCGCGCGATGGTGGCGTTCCTGCGGCCCGTCGAGGCTCACCTGCACGGGCACAGGCTTGCCCGCGTGCTCGACGACGAAGTCGACTTCGCCGCTGCCCCGCCAGTAGCAGACGTTGCGATAGCGGCGGCGCAGCAACTGGAACGTGGCGCATTCGAGCTGTTTGCCGCGATCCTCGCCGGTTCGCACGATGGTCGCGCGCCGCAGCCCGTTGTCGATCGGATACCACTTCTTGTTGCGCAGCGACTGCTTGCGCGTCGACCAGGCGAAGAACGAGCACGGGAATGCCAGGTAGGCGTTGGCCACCGCGTCGAGATAGAGGCTCGTGGTGTCGGTCGACAGATCAAGGGCCGCGCTGATGCGGCGCACGCTGAGTCCCGCGCCCGCACTCTCGAACAGCATCTGGACGAGTTGGCGCAGCGATCGACTGGAGCGTGCGCCGACGCGTTCGCGGATGTCGCGCTCGACGATGTCGTCGAAGTAGGTGCGCAGCAGCTGTTCTCGTTCGTCCGCCTGCACGGCTGCCGGGAAGCCGCCGAGGGTGAGATAGTCCTCGACGCCGGCGCCGGGGCGCATGGCACGGAACTCGTCGAAGTCGAACGGCTGCAGTTCGACGCGCAGGTGGCGGCCGGTGAGCTGCGACGCGAGCTCGCCGGACAGCAGGTGCGCGTTCGAACCGGTGACGACGAAGCGATGGCCACGCGGCAGGTCGAGCTGCATGCGCAGCCAGCGCTGCCACCCGTCGACGCGCTGGATCTCGTCGAAGAAGAAGGTCGCGGGCTGCGCGCCGATCCGTGCTTCGAAGCCGGCCACCAGTTCCTGCAGGGTGGTGTGGTCCAGGCTCGCGGCGAGGCGGGGATCCTCGAAGTTGAGGAACAGGCAGTGCCGACGATCGAGCTGGTAGCGGTCGATCATCTGCGTCAGCAGGGTCGACTTGCCGCATCGGCGCACGCCTTGGACCACCAGGGCGAGTTCCGGCCGGAGGGCCGCCGGCAGCTGGACGCGGCGCTGCACCGACGGCCGGGGTGGCTTGTCCCAGGCGCTCCAGTCGGCGGCGACGGCGAGCAGATCGGGGGTGTCCATGGGGTGTCGGGAGGCTCCGGGCGAAGGGTGACCAGTTTACTGGTCATCGCCGTTACTGACCAGTTTACTGGTCACCATGATCTTAACTTGTGAGAATATGAATCTTATGGCGTTGTCGAATTGACAGGTTGGCGCCGACCGACCGGCACCGCTCTACTGCGCCGTCCCGATGTTCGCCTTCGACGACCCGAACGACCAACTCGCCGCCGCGATCGCGAGCCCGACCGTGCTCACGGTGCTGGCGACGCTCGGCGTGCTGCTGCTGGTCGTCGTGTTCCGCGAACTGCGCCAAGTGCAGGCCAACCTGCTGGTGCTGATGGCGGCGGCGTTCCTCGACATGGCCGGCCTGTTCATGGTCGTGCCACTCATCCCGTTCTACGTGGAGAAGTTCGGCGTCGGCGCGTCTCTGTTCGGCTTGCCACTCGCCGAAGGCACGCTGACGGGGCTCGTCGTGTCGGCGTACACCGTCGCGCAACTGCTCAGTGCGCCGTGGTGGGGGCGCTGCAGCGATCGCTGGGGGCGGCGGCCGGTGCTGCTGGTGGCGCTGGTCGCGTCGTCGTCGGCGTTCCTGCTGTTCGGCTTCGCAGAGTCGCTGCTGCTGCTGGTTGCGTCGCGCGTCGTGCAGGGGCTCGGCGGCGGCACCACCGGCGTCATCCAGGCCTATGTCGGCGATGCCGTCGAACCGGCGCAACGCGCGCGCGCGCTCGGCTGGCTGTCGGCGGCGACGAATCTCGGCGTCGCCCTCGGGCCGGTGCTCGGTTCGCTGGCGGTGACGCTCGGCGAACACGACCTGCTGCCCGGGGCGAGCGAGCTGCGACTCGGCCACGCGGCGCCGGGCGTCGCGGCGGCGCTGCTGTGCCTGCTGAACGCGGGGTTCGCGTGGGTCTATCTGCGCGAGCCGGTTGCGGCGTCGGCGAAGCCGAAGCCGCAGGTCAAGGTTCGCGAGGCGATCGACCTCGTGCTGCAGCAGCCGCGCGCACCGGCGTCGCGGTTGTTGCTGATCTACGGCATCTCGATCGGTGCGGCGCAGGGCGTCAACCCGACGATGATCCTGCTGCTCGGCGAACGCTTCGGCGCGACCGAGCAGTCGGTCGGCTACCTGTTCATGTACATCGGTGCGCTGTCGGTGTTCGCGCGCATCCTCGTGCTCGGCCGCGCCGTCGATCGCTTCGGCGAACCGGCGCTGTCGACGGTGGGGCTGGTGACGCTCGCCGCCGGCATCGGCCTGCTCGGCATCGTCGGCTCGGTGCCGACGCTGGCGATCGCGGTCGCGATGCTGCCGCTGGGCTCGGCGCTCACGTTCCCGTGCCTGACGTCGATGCTGTCGCGCGTCGTGCCTGCGGGCGATCGCGGGCTCTACATGGGCCTGCAGCAGACCTTCGGCGGCGTCGCGCGCCTGCTGGCGCCACTGGCGTACGGCTTCGCCTACGACTACGTCGGCCGGGCGGCTCCGTTCGAACTGGCCGCGGCGTTCGTCGGCATCAGCGTGCTGCTCGGCCTCGGGCTCGCGCGCGTGGTGCCGCCGAAGAACGCGCCGGCGCCGAAGGCCTGAGCGTGTCGGCTGCGACGTCGGGGCGATAGCCTGCGGCGCATGAGCGAACTGTTCGGCTCGGATGCGTTCGCGCCGCCGGAGATCGCCGCGCGCGTGGAGAAGGTCGGCGTCGCCAAGACGCGCTTGCCGCTGGCGGCGACGGCGATGCTGTCGGTGCTCGGCGGCGCCTTCATCGGCCTCGGCGCGTTGTTCGCGACCGTCGTCACCGCCGACAGCTCGCTGTCGCCGGCCGTGTCGCGTGTGTTCAGCGGCGTGGTGTTCGCGCTCGGCCTGCTGCTCGTCGTCGTCGCCGGCGCCGAACTGTTCACCGGCAACAACCTGCTGGTGATGGCGTGGGCCGACCGCCGCATCCGCACGCGCACGTTGCTGCGGCATTGGCTCGTCGTCTTCGCCGGCAACGTCGTCGGCGCGTGTGGCCTCGCGGTGCTGGTGTGGTGGAGCGGGCACACGATGGTGGACGACGGCGCGATCGGCGCGCGCTACCTGGCGATCGCCGCGCGCAAGGTGCGCCTGCCGTTCGGCGCCGCGGTCGCGAGCGGCATCTTGTGCAACGTGCTCGTCTGCCTCGGCGTGTGGATGGCGTTCGCCGGCCGCAGCGTGGTCGACAAGTTGGTCGCGGTGGTGTTTCCGGTCGCGGCGTTCGTCGCCTGCGGCTTCGAGCACAGCGTGGCGAACGTCTACTTCCTGGCGATGGCGTGGCTGTCGACCCCGGCCGGTTACCTGCCGATGCCGCTCGCGTCTGCGGTGGGCAGCCAGCTGCCCGTCGTGCTCGGCAACCTGATCGGCGGCGGCCTGTTCGTGGCACTCGTCTACCACTACGTCTACCGGCGCAGCGCGCCGCCCGCGGCCTGAGCCTCCGCCGCTACGGCTTGCTGCAGTGCATGCGCAGCTGGTGGAAGCGCACGCCCGGCGCTTCGACCGGATAGCGCTTCACCGAGCGCCACACGAAGCCGAGCTTCTCGAGCAGTGCCCGCAGTTCGGCCTCGGTCCAGAAGCGCATCTCGAACGTGTCGTCGCCGGGCGGGTCGTTCGGCGTGCCCTGGCCGACTTCGGGCATCTGGAAGACGAGGTCGCCGCCGGGCCGCAGCACACGCAGCGCGTCGGCGAGGTAGGCGCGCGTCACGTGCCGCGGCGTGTGCTGCAGCACGATGTGGGTGAACACGAGGTCGGCCGACGCGTCCGGCAGTGGCAGCCGGTAGCCGTCGCCTTCGACGAAGCGCACGTTCGGCAGGTGGGCGAGGCGCGCGGTGGCCTTCTTCACCATCTCGCCACTGACGTCGACGCCGATCAGCTGGCCCACATGCGGCGCCACGAACTCGTCCATGCGGCCGATGCCGCAGCCGATGTCGACGGCGGTCTTCTGCTTCGTCAGCAGGTGCTCCAGTTCGGCGAAGAACGCATCGACGTCGCGTTTGCCCGAGGCGCGGAAGGCGTCGCCCTGGTCGGGTGCGGCGCTGGCGATGTAGAACTCGGCGTTCTCGACGGCGCGCCGGTTCCAGTCGGCCTTCATGTCGAGCTTGCCGCCGGCGAGCGGCGTCTGCTGCACGAGGTGCTCGGTCACGACTTCGCCGCGGATCAGGTGCTGCTGCACGATCTGCTCGAGCACCGCCGGCGTGCAGCCGCGGTACCACGTGCCCTCGGGGTAGACGACGGCGATCGGCCCGTCGGCACACAGCCGCAGGCAGGCCGCACGCGTGCGCTGCACACCGCCCTGCTCGGACAGGCCGAGTTCCTTCAGGCGGCCCTTCAGGAAGTCCCACGACTCGGTCATCGACTCGGCGCTGCAGCACTTCGGCTTCTGCGTCTCGCAGCACAGGAACACGTGCCGCCGGGCCACGGGCAAGCCGATCTTCTGCGCCACGTCGCGCGCCTTCTGCCGGTCGTCGGTCGAGCTCATGGGCCCAGTGTGGCCGCTGCGTTCGGCGTTCGCCACGCTTCGGCGCCGCCAAGACCATTGCGCGCGCCCGCCGCCGTCGGCTAGCACTGCGCAGATGAGCAAGATCAAGGTCAAGAACCCCGTCGTCGAGATGGATGGCGACGAGATGACGCGCATCATCTGGAAGTTCATCAAGGAGAAGTTGATCCTTCCCTACCTCGACATCGACCTGAAGTACTTCGATCTCGGGATCGAGCATCGCGACGCGACCAACGACCAGGTCACGGTCGACTCCGCGAACGCCACCAAGCAGTACGGCGTCGCCGTGAAGTGCGCGACGATCACGCCCGACGAGGCGCGCGTGCAGGAGTTCAAGCTCAAGGAGATGTGGAAGTCGCCGAACGGCACGATCCGCAACATCGTCGGCGGCACGATTTTCCGCGAACCCATCATCTGCAAGAACGTGCCGCGCCTGGTGCCCGGCTGGACCAAGCCGATCGTCATCGGCCGCCACGCGTTCGGCGACCAGTACCGCGCCACCGACTTCGTCGTGCCGGGCGCTGGCAAGCTGACGATCACGTTCGAGGGCAAGGACGGGAAGAAGATCGAGCACAAGGTGTTCGACTTCCCCGCCGGCGGCGTCGCGATGGCGATGTACAACCTCGACGACCAGATCGTGGGTTTCGCCCGCAGCTCGTTCAACTACGGCCTCGAACGCGGCTGGCCGGTCTACCTCAGCACCAAGAACACGATCCTCAAGAAGTACGACGGCCGGTTCAAAGACCTGTTCCAGAAGGTGTTCGACGAGGAGTTCGCCGACAAGTTCAAGGCGAAGGGCATCACCTACGAGCACCGCCTGATCGACGACATGGTCGCGTCGGCGCTGAAGTGGGAAGGCGGCTTCGTCTGGGCCTGCAAGAACTACGACGGCGACGTGCAGTCGGACACGGTCGCGCAGGGCTTCGGCTCGCTCGGCCTG
>JBILEY010000592.1:0-3020 GCA_044351865.1 Planctomycetota bacterium
CGTTCGTGGGCGGCTGTCGCGTCTCCGACAACCTCAGCGCGGTCGAGCTCCTGCAGGAGATGGACGGCATCGTGCGCGTCGACGGCACCGCCGGCGAGCGCCGCCTCGCCTACGCCGAAGCCGCCGCGACCTCGAGCTGGTACATGCGCGTGTCGCTGTTCTGGCCGGTGCGGCCGGTGCTCGGCTTCGTGTTCGGGGGTTCCGCCTATGGCGAACTGCAGAACGCGCCCGCGCACGTGCGCGAGCTGATGGAGGAGCTGCCGGTCGAGACCGGTGCCGACCTCGAACTCGCCGCGCTGGCGGCGACGCGCCTCGCTTGGGTCGCCGAGCTCGACCCGAGCGCCTATGGCCGGCTGGTGGCGATGGACGCGCTGGCGAAGATCGCCGAAGAACTGCGGCTGGCCGTGTTCCCGGAGCGCTTCGACGAACTGACGGTCACGGCCGCACCGGCGCAGCTGGCGCTGGCGTTGGCGAGCTACAACGCCGGCCGCCCGGAAGCGCGCTTGCGGGAGACGTGGTCGGCGGCCCAGCGCGACGAGTATCGTCGGGCCCTGTCGGCGTTGGTGGCGCGGCCGATGGCGACGGCGTGGGGCAGCATCGAACTGGTCGAGAGCTTGACCGAGTCGTTCCGGCGCGAGGACGACGACGAACTGGTCGGGGATGCTGCCGAGGCACTGCGCCAAGGGCTCGCGCAGCTGGTGCGCGGCGTCGTGCTGCGCGGGGTGCAGGGGCGGCAGCGCGACTTCGTCGACGTTCGCCTGTGCGCCATGGAGCACGTTCGTCGGTTCGCGGGCGTGCGCGGTGTTCCGCTGCTGCTGGTCTTGATGGCCGCGACGCGCGACGAGGTGAAACTCGGCGAACCTCGCTACGACCCGGATCCTGCGGTGCGCTTGCGCCTGATCCACTATTGCGGGCAGCTGCGCGGTGATGCGGCCCTCGCCACCGTGCGGTTGCCGAATCGCGAAGCGTGGGAGGCGATCGCCCCGGCCGAGTTCCTGGCCACAACGATCTTGCAAGAGGACCTGATCTACTCGAAGCTGCGGCTGCCGGCGTTGGCAGCATTGACATGGTCTTTGGGCCGTCCTCGTCTCGATCTGGACACCTCCTGGGTACGAACCTGGCTGGATCGAAGCCAGCGCTGAGTGCTCGCCGGAGGCGCCCCCGAACATGCTGACCCACTGGAGCGACGAGCCGATCGCCTACGACGGCAGCCAGCTGCGCGCCCACTGGGTGTTGACGCGGTTCGGCCTCTGCGGCGACGCCCTGGTGGCGTTCCGCGGGCCGTGTCGGGTGCGCGCCGACGAGATGGCGGACCTCGCCGACCTCGACGGGCCCGGCATCGCCGGCGACGACATGGTGCACTTCGTCTGGGAGTCGTTCGCGGCCCCGGACCTGTTGCTGGCCGTGCATCGGCAGCGGCTGCTGTCGGCGCAGGCGCGCGAAGTGCTCGCCGAACTGGCGCCTCGGCACGCCGTGCGGCGCGACGGCGACGACCTGTTCGTCGGTGCGGGCAAGCTGTCGATCTCGATCGCGACCGTGACTCCCGTGAGTTCGCTGATCCACTTCGCGGTCAATGCCACCGCCGGTGGCGCGCCGGTCGCCACCAGCGACCTGCAGGCGCTCTCGGTGGCGCCCCGCGCGTTCGCCGAAGCAGTGCTGGCCCGGGTCGCGGCCGAACAGTCCTCGATCCTGACGGCGCGGGCCAAGGTGCGGGCGAAAGGAGAATGGCGGTGAAGAAGCGGCTCGTCGGCCTGGTCAAGCTGTTGCTCGTCGCCGGCCTGATGTGGTGGGTGTTCGGCAAGATCGACTTCGTCGACCACCTGCGTTGGCGCCAAGGCGACAAGGTCGTCGAGGAGCAGGCGATCGACATCGTCGGCAGCTGGAAGCGGGACCCGGTCGTCTACGTGCGGCACGGCGAGACCGAGCAGCGAACGGCGACCCGCGGCGACGCCGGCGACGGCCGCACGCTGGCGGTGGAGCCCGGCTTCCTGACCTACTGGCACAACCTCGATCCGCTGTTGTTCGCGCTCGGCGCGTTCTGCTACTTCCTGACCGCGTTGATCGCCGGCGCGCGGTGGTGGTGGCTGCTGCGCGTCAACGGCACCGACGTCTCGCTGCTGGAGACGCTGCGCTACACCTGGATCGGCATCTTCTTCAACAACGTCGTGCCCGGTGCGACCGGCGGCGACGTGGTGAAGGCGCTCTACATCATGAAGCGCTGCCCCGGTCACCGGGTGCAGGTGCTGATGTCGGTGATCGTCGATCGCGTGCTCGGGCTCGGCTCGCTGGCGCTGCTCGGCGCCGTCGTCGTGCTGTTCGCGCTCGAACGCTTCGCCGAGATCGCGATCGGCATCTGGAGCGTGATCGCCGGCGTCGGGCTGGTCGGGCTGATCGCGTTCAGCCGCCGTCTGCGCAGCTTCGTGCGCTTGAAGACGCTGCTCGACCGTCTGCCGCCGAAGCTCGGCCATGTGCTGAAGCGCGTCGACCACGCGGTGTTCGTCTACCGCGAACACAAGCTGGTGATCATCGCCAGCCTGCTGGCCGGCGTCGGCAACCACGTGCTCGCCGTGCTCAGTGTCGTCTGCTTCGGCAACGCCCTCGACATCGGCATGCCGAGCTTCGAGTACTTCGTGCTGATCCCGGTGATCAACATCGTCACCGCCGTGCCGCTGGCGCCGAACGGCTGGGGCATCGGCGAAGGCCTCTACAAGTACTTCTTCGGCAAGTATGGCGGCATCCACATCGCCGGCGCCGGTGTGTCGGAGGCCGTGGCCCAGGAGACCATGGGAACGCGCGGGCTCGCGGTGTCGGTGCTCTATCGCCTGCACGTGACGCTGTGGTCGCTGTTCGGCGGTCTGCTGACCCTGCTCGAGAAGGACAAGGTGACGCGTGCGGACATCGAACGCGAGGTCGCCGAGGAAGCGCGCGAGGACGAAGTCGGCGACGGCAAGGGGGCCTGAGCGACGCGCGTTGTCGACTGCCGCTTGGTTCGCAGGCGGTGTGCCGACGGTGGCGTGGAC
>JBILEY010000593.1:0-3016 GCA_044351865.1 Planctomycetota bacterium
CGCGCGGCGCCACGCTCTGCCACGGGCACTCGTAGTCGGGATCCTGGTAGGTGCTGTAGACGCGGACGACTTGCGGGTGGGTCATGGACAGGGCCCGCCGGGAGCCGAACGGGGCGGAGCACGGTAGCGAGCGGGCGGACCCCGGCGAAGCCCGCAGCGACCGCCGTCGCCCCGCCGCGTCGGCGCGGCTCTGGCGCAGCCACCGGGCGGCCACCGGGCCGGCGGCTGCCGCCCGAAAGGCGGAACCCGCGGCGATCACGCGCCCACGGCCCGATGCCATGGTGCGGCGGGCGGGCACGCCGAGTATCCAAGGACGGAACCACGGACAACTTCCTTACGTCCAAGCCGAACCCCAGCCGGCCCCGTCTCGACCCAATGCTTCGACCCTACCTCGCTCCTGCGATGGCGCTCGCCGTCGCCTGCTCCCTCGTCGCCCAGACCATCGATCCCGTCGGGCGCATCCACCCGAACGCGCGGCCGCTGAACCAGGTCGCGGCGCTGGCGGTGCCCGTCCTCGATCGCCTGGCGATCTCCCAGGAAGACGTGCAGCGCCGCGCCAGCGGCATGCCGGCGCGCTACGCGATCCCGTTCGCGGTCGCCGCCAATCCCGAGACCCACGGCAGCTGGGACACGCTCGACCCGACATGGTCGCTGTGGCGGCTGCGCATCCAGGCGCCGAACGCCAGCCACGTGAACCTCGGCCTCAGCGGCTTCTTCATGCCGGCCGGCGCACGCGCGATGGTCTACAGCGCCGACTACCAGTACACGGTCCGGCCGTTCGACGCCGCCGACCACACGCCGAACGGCGAACTGTGGATGCCGGTGGTCGGCACCGACGAAACCGTGATCGAGGTCTACGTGCCGACGGCGGCGCGCAACCAGGTGCGGCTGAACCTGTCGCAGGTCGGCTCCGGCTACCGCTTCTTCGGCGCTGGCCCCGACGCGCTCGGCCTCGACGGCTCGGGCACGTGCAACGTCGACGTCGTCTGCGCGCAGGGCGTGCCGTGGGTCGCCGAGATCCCGGCCGTCGCCGCGATGTCGTCCGGCGGTTCGATCTTCTGCACCGGCGTGATGGTCAACAACACGGCGCAGGACGGGCGCAACCTGTTCCTGACCGCGAACCACTGCGGCGTGACCGCCGGCCAGGCGCCGTCGCTGGTCGTCTACTGGAACTACCGCAACACCACCTGCGGCGGGGCCGGCGCCACGCTGACGCAGTTCACCTCGGGCTCGACCTTGCGCGCCACCTACACGGCGTCGGACTTCACGCTGGTCGAACTGAACAGCACGCCGAACCCGGCCTGGGGCATCACCTACGCCGGCTGGAACCGCGGCACCGGCAACACCACCTCGGCCGTCGCCATCCACCACCCGAGCGGCGACGCCAAGAAGATCTCGTTCGAGAACAACGCCACGACGACGACCTCGTACGGCGGCACCGCGAGCCCGGGCGACGGCACCCACATCCGCGTCATCGACTGGGACACCGGCACCACCGAGCCGGGCTCGTCGGGCTCGCCGCTGTTCGACCCGAACCGCCGCATCGTCGGCCAGCTGCACGGTGGCTCGGCCGCGTGCGGCAACAACCTGTCGGACTACTACGGCCGTTTCTCGGTGTCGTGGACCGGCGGCGGCACCAACGCCTCGCGCCTGTCGAACTGGCTCGACCCGATCGGCACGGGCGCCACGACGCTCGACACGCGCACGGCCGCGTCCGGCACGGTCGCCGCGGCGACCAGCTACGGCAACGGCTGCTACCAGTCGTTCGGCGCGTTCGCGCAGACCTTCGCCAACAACACGTTCGACCTCGGCGGCACCGCGATCACGCCGCGCGTGATCCAGTTCGTGCCGACCGCCGGCGGCTACACGGTGCAGAACGGCGCCGCCGCGTGGTTCACGCCGGTCAGCGCCAACCTGGCGCTCGGCGACGACGCGGTGACGACGCTGAACCTGCCATTCACGTTCAACTTCCCGGGCGGCTCGACGACCGCGGTGCGCATGGTCTCGAACGGCTTCGTCTGGATGAGCAGCGCGCAGACCTCGACCGACTTCTCGCCGACCGTCGCCGAACTCGCTTCGGGTGCCGCACGCCTGGCTCCGGCGTGGATGGACCTGAATCCGGTGCAGGGCGGCACGACGCACTTCGACGTCGACCCGAGCGGAACCGCCGTCTACCTGACGTGGAACGCGGTCCCGCACTACACGACCGGCACGGTCGGTGCCGGCAACACGTTCCAGGTCGTGCTGCGCAACACCGGGGCGGTCGAGTTCCGCTACCAGGCGGTGCCGAACCAGATCGGCGCCGCCGTCACCGGCTGGAGCCGCGGTGCAGTCAGCACGCCGCCCAATCGCGACCTGTCGGCGACGCTGCCGCTCACGGTCACCAACGACGGTGCTGGGCTGGCGTTCACGCCGGTGAACCGCCCGCTGCTCGGCACGACGCAGACGATCAACCTGGCGAACATCCCGGCCCCGGCGAGCAGCATCGGCCTCGTCGTCGTCGACTTCGCCAACATCCCGAGCGGTGTCGACCTCGGCATCGTCGGCGCGCCCGGCTGCAGCCTGTACCAGAACACCACCATCCTGCTGAGCCTGTTCCCGCTCGCGGGTGCGACGGTGCCGTGGAACCTGCCGATCCCGAACACGCTGTCGCTCAGCAACTCGCACGTCTACTGCCAGGGTGCGCTGCTGGTGCCGCCGGGCACGAACGCGTTCGGCCTGCTGACGTCGAACGGCGTCGACCTGCTGCTCGGCACGCTGTGATCCGCACGATGTGAGGTCAGCGGCCGGCCGAGGCGCAACAGCCTCGGCCGGAGCAACGATTCGCCTCGCCCACCCGCCCTGGAGTGCTTGCCTGCGCGTCGGCCTTGCGCACCTCGGCGAGCTCGATGAAGTTGGTCACGCACTGGCATGACCAACGAAGAACGGGTGAAGCGGCTGTGGGCGACGAACGCGGTCCTCCTGATCCACTTGTCGATCCTGGGTTCCTTGTGCGCCTTGAAGTCCGACTGGAGCT
>JBILEY010000153.1:0-10967 GCA_044351865.1 Planctomycetota bacterium
AGCCGCTGCTGGTGCTGGTGGTGCCCGACGACCAGCCCGTCGTCTGGGACGCGAGCCACTGGTTCGGCGCCTGGCTGACGCACGGGGATTCCCTCGCGCGTGAGACGTTCGGCCTGTGCACGCTGGCGTGTGCGCGCATGAGCGAAGTCGAAGCGATGGCCGGTGTGCACGGCGACGCCGTGGCGAAGACGACGAAGGCGGTGACGATGCTGCTGGTCGATCCGACGCGAGCCGGCCAGAGCGTCGACAAGCCGGTGCGGGCGGTGCGCATCGAGCCCGAGCTGCCGATCGTGCCGCCGCCTGGTCGCATGGCGGGCGATGAAGAGAGGCCGGGCGATGCCGAGGCCACGGCGATACGCCGCAAGGGCCTCGCCGCGATGACCGAAGCGCTGCAGGCCGGGCTCGCGAAGCACGGCGCCAACCTCGCCGAACTGGCGAAGGCGTCGCTGGCGACGCTCGACGCGACGCAGCAGCAGGCGCTCGCTGCGTGGGTGAAGGACGGCACGCCGACGCCGCCCGAACTGCTGGTGCGCGGCCTCGCCGAACTGCGCCGCAGTGTCGCCGATCTGCCCGAGGCGGTGCGCACGGCGCGGCTCGCCGAGCTTGGCAAGGCGATCGAAGCGGTGGTCGTGAAGCAGCAGGTCGCCGGCTCGCGGTGGCAGGTCCCCGGTGGCTGCGGGTCGCAGTTCGAGGTGCCGACCGAGGACGAGAAGAAGATGGCGTCGATGCTCGCCTGCGGCATGGGCATGGTGTCGCCGCTGTGCGAACGCTTCCTGAGCTTCTACTCCGTCGGCTCCTGAACCCGGCGCCGCTGGTGCCGTTCCGCGTCCCATGTCGCCACTCGATCGCCGCTCGTTCGTCGCCCGCTCGCTGACGGTGCTCGGTGGGGCCGCGGCGCCGGCCTGGCTCGCGCGCGCCTTCGGGTTCGCGGCGCCCTCGTCGACGGCGCAGGATCCGCAGCCGGCGGCGAAGGTGGACCTGGTGGCGTGGCGCAAGCAGCAGCTCGCCGAGGCGCTCGCGACCGCGAAGGCGCACGGCAAGCCACTGCTCGTGCTGGTGATCCCTGACGACAAGCCCGTCGCCTGGTACGCGAGCGAATGGTTCGGCGCATGGCTGACGCATGGTGACGCACTCGCGCGCGAGACGTTCGGCTTGTGCACGCTGGCGTGTGCGCGGATGGGCGAAATCGAGGCGGTGGCAGGCGTGCGCGGCGACGCGGTGGCGAAGACGACGAAGACGGTGACGATGCTGCTGGTCGATCCGATGCGCGCGGGCCAGGGCGCCGACGAGCCGGTGCGGGCTGTGCGCATCGAGCCCGAGCTGCCGACCGAATCGGTGGGGGCACGGACGCTCGAAGGCGACGAGCCACGAGACGAGGCGGAGACTGCGGCGCTGCAGCGCAAGGGCCTCGCGGCGATGACCGGGGCGTTGCAGGCCGGGCTCGTCGCGCACGGCGCCAACCTCGCCGAACTGGCGAAGGCGTCGACGTCGACGCTCGACGCGACGCAGCATCAGGCGCTCGCCGCATGGGTGAAGGACGGCAAGCCGACGCCACCCGAACTGCTGGTGCGCGGCTTCGCCACACTACGCATCGACATCGCCGGCCTGCCCGAGACCGTGAGGACGGCGCGGCTCGCCGAACTGAGCAAGGCCGTCCTTGCCGTGGTCGTGAAGCAGCAGGTCGCCGGCTCTCGGTGGAGGACCCGCGGCGTTTGCGTGTCGCAGTTCGAGTCGCCGACCGAGGTCGAGAAGAGCGTGCCGGTGGTTCCCTGTGGCATGGCCATGGTGCCACCGCTCTGCGCACGCTTCCTGGACTTCTACTCGGTGGGTGGCTGAGCGCAGGCTGCTGCGCGGGAGACGGACATGACGCGACTCGATCGACGTTCCCTGTTGCTGGCCGCGACCATGGTGGTGGCGCAGCAGCCGATGCCGGAGTGGCTGTCGTACGCGTTCGGTCCCTCTGCGGCGCAGGACCCCGACAGCCCGGAGGTCGCCTTGGCGAAGCTGTCGACGTGGCGGCGCGGGCAACTGCGCGAGGTGGCGGCGACGGCGCGCACGCTCGGACGGCCGTTGCTCGTTCTGCTGGTGCCCGATGGCCAGCCGAGCCACGCGGTCGGCCAGTGGTATGGCGCGTTCTTCGGGTATGCCCGCCCGGAAGCGATGTTCGACGTGTCGCTGTGCACGGTGGTGTGCGCGAGTGCCGACGAAGTGAAGGTCGAGCTCGGCACCAAGGATGCGAACGTCGCGCCGCCGAAGCAGGCGGTCGCCATGCTGCTGATCGACCTGCTGGGGGATCCGAAGGCGGCGCCGACCAAGGTCACGCGCATCGAACCGGAGCTCGAACGGACGTTCCCGCGCGAGGGAGCGCCGCCGCGAGACGAGCGAGCCGCGTTCGACCGCGCCGAGCGGGCCTGGCGCGAAAGCGGGCTCCGGCGGTTGGCCAACGCACTGCACGAAGGGCTCGCGCAGCACGGCGTCGACAGTGCCCCGCAGGCGGCGGTTGTCGCCCGTTCGCTGACGGAGCCAGAGCAGAGGGAGGTGCAGGCGTGGCTGCGCGACGGTGGCCACATCGACATCGCGATGCTGTTGCGCATCGCCCCGCTGCTGCAGCAGCAGGTTGCCGACCTGCCGAAGGCGCGCCGCATCGCGCGGTACGAGGAACTGGGCAACATGCTGCGCACGGCGCGGATCCACCAGCGCGTGCCAGGCTCGGTGTGGGGCGACGCCTTCTGCCCGCCATGCGGCATGGGGCGCGTCGCTCCGCTGTGCGGGCGCTTCCTCGACTTCTACACGCAGCCTGCGGAAGCGAAGTGACCGCTGCCGGCAAGCCCTGGGTCGGCATCGCGCTGATGCCCGAGCAGGCGTTCCTCGAACGGCTCGAGCCGGCGTTCCGCGAGGACGTCGACGCGTTCGAAGTGGCGCCGGAGACGACGTGGCGGCGCGCCGCCGACGGCAGCTGGCAGCCGAACGGCTTCCACCGCGCGTTCGCGGCGATCGGTGAGCGGACCGGCAAGCCGTTCGTCGCGCACGGAGTACACGGCAACCTCGGCGGCGCCGATCCACGCGACGAAGCGCGGCAGCAGCGCTGGCTCGACCGCGTGGCGCTCGATCGCGCGACGTTCGGCTACCAGTGGCTGACCGACCATCTCGGCGCGTGCGTGCTCGACGGCGACGCGCTGGCGTTGCCGATCGCGCTGCCGATGGACGAGGCGGCGGCGGCGCTGGTGCGCGAACGGCTGGTGCGCTGGCAGCAGGTCGTGCCCGACACCGGCTTCGAGAACAGCGTCTTCTACTTCCTGCTCGGCGACTGGCTCGACGAGCCCGCGTTCTTCGCGCGCGTGCTGAGTGCGCCTCGCACGCACCTGCTGCTCGACCTGCACAACGTGTTCACGATGGCGCAGAACGTCGGCGCCGATCCGTACGAATACCTGCGCCGGCTCGACCTCGACCGCGTCATCGAGATCCACCTGAGCGGCGGTGCCGACAGCAATCCGAACTGGCTGCCGAACGCACGCACGCTGCGCCTCGACAGCCACGATGCGGCGGTGCCGGAGGACGTGTGGCGGCTGTTCGAGTTCGTCGCGCCGCGCTGCCGCAACCTGCGCATGGCGACGCTCGAGCGGATGGAGGGAACGGTCGGCGAAGGCGACGTCGCGGCGGTGCGCGGCGAACTGCGGCGCTTGCGCGAGGTGCTGCATGCCGGCCGCTGAGCGCGATCGTCTCTTGCGCCTGCAGGCGCAGCTCGCCGGCCTGCTGCGCGCGCGCGATCCGGCGTCGGCGCTGGCGGCGGCCCGTGCCGCGGCGGACGCCGATCCGCGGCTCGCGGCGATCGACGCGGGTGGCCTGCACATCGCTGCGTTGCTGGTCGCCAAGTTGCGCTTCCAGCGCCTGCTGAGCGCATCGCCGGCGGCGGCCGAGTGGTTCGAACGCGATGGCCGCGGCTTCACCGAAGCGTTCCGCGCCTACCACACGAGCGTGCCGGCCGAGGCGCTCGACCCGTGGGGCGAAGCAGACGCGTTCGCGCGCTGGTGTGACGAGGTTCGCCATGGCTGAGCCACGCGACGAGTTCTTGAGCGAAGAGGACCTCGACCTACGCAACCTCTCGGACGAGGAGCTCGAGGCCGTCTGGATGCAGTGGCTGCTGATGGCGCAGGCCACCAACGACCTCGATGCCGGCGCCTACTCGCACGGCGTGTTCGACTGGGATCCGTCGGTGCCGCGGCCGCCCGGGCGCTGAACGGGCCGTCGCTCAGGCCCAGTCAGGCCTCGGTGGCGCGTTCGCTGCCCGCGTCGTTGGCCGGCGCGTTCGCAGCGGCCTCCGACTCCTTCGGCTGCCACGTCGGGAACGGATCGACGAGCTGCGCACCCTGATGGCGGATCGCCGCGGCCTCGGCCTTGGTCAGCAGGCACGCGTCGAGCCGGCGGCGCAGTTCGGCTTCGTCGTGGCCGATGCCGAGGAACACCATCTCCTGCATGCGATCGCCGAACACCGGATCCCAGACCGACTCGCGCCAGCTTCGCCAGCTGTCGTCCTGCGGCCAGCGCGCTTGCGGAACGGCGGCCCACCAGAAGCCGCCGCCCTCGTGGCGCACGAGGGCGCCGACCTGGCTCATGTGGCCGACCCACGCCGGACGCGACGCCAGCCAGAACCGGCCCTTGGCGCGCACGATGCCCGGCCAGTCGCTGTTCAAGAAGCGATGGAAACGCTCCGGATGGAACGGTCGGCGCGTGCGGTAGACGAAGCTGCGGATCCCGTACTCCTCGGTCTCCGGGCGGTGGTCGGCGAAGCCGTGCAGCTCGCGGTACCACAGCGGGTGCTTCTCGGCCTCGGCGTGGTCGAAGCGGCCGGTGCCGAGCACCTTGGCCAGCGGTACGCGGCCGAACTCGGCGTCGACGATCTCGGCGCGGGCGTTGAGCGCGCGCACCAGCGTGTAGGCCGCGGCGACCTGGGCCGGCGTCGCCACGTCGAGCTTGTTCAACACGACGACGTCGGCGAACTCGATCTGGTCGGCGAGCAGCGCCACCAGCGCCCGCGTGTCGTCGGGCCCGACCGCTTGCCCCCGGTCGCGCAGGAAGTCCTGCGACGAGTAGTTCGCCAGCAGCTGCGCTGCATCGACGACCGTGACCATCGTGTCCAGGCGCGCGACGTCGGCGAGGCTGTCGCCCTCGGCGGTGCGAAAGTCGAACGTCGCCGCGATCGGCAGCGGTTCACCGACGCCGGTCGACTCGATCAGCAGGTAGTCGAAGCGGCGCTGGTTCGCGAGGTCGCGGACCGCGGTCAGCAGGTCCTCGCGCAGCGTGCAGCAGATGCAGCCGTTGGTCATCTCGACCAGCGTCTCCTCGGTGCGGCTCAGCGCGGCGCCGCCGTCGCGCACGAGCGCTGCGTCGACGTTGACCTCGCTCATGTCGTTGACGATGACGGCGACACGAAGTCCCTCCCGGTTGTGCAGGACGTGGTTCAGCAGCGTCGTCTTGCCGGCGCCGAGGAAGCCGGACAACACGGTCACCGGCAGGCGATCGTTCGCTGGTGCAGGCGTGGCACCCACGGCGTCACTTGCGGCGCAGGTCGACGGCCTTGCCTTGCAGGGTCACCTGCAGCGTGCCCTCGCGCAGGGTGCCGCGCGTCGTCTCGGCCTTGCCGTCGCTCTCCCAGGTGCCTTCCAGGATCAGGGCGCCGCTGTCGACCCGGTACTTGCCGGCGAAGTGGTCATGGCTCTCGTGGCCGCCAGCTCCCGGGCCGTGCACGAGGAACTTGTCGCTCTTGGCGTCGACCTCGAGCACGTAGCCGTGTTCGACTCCCTGGGTCCAGGTGCCGTGCAGGTCGGTCGCGGCGAGGGCGGCCTTGGCGCCGCAGGCGGACAGGGCCAGCAGGGTGATGGCGACGCAGGCGATGGGGGTGCGCATGCGCAGCGAGTGCCGGTCGGGCGGGGCGAGTTCCCTGGATCCCGATCCGGCCGCCGCGCTCCACCGATCAGGCGCCGTGCACGATGTCGAGCACGTCGCCGTCCTGGACGACGTAGTCCTTGCCCTTCTCGAAGAACACGCCCTTGTCGCGCGCGCCGGCGATGCCGTTGCAGGCGACGTAGTCGGCGTAGCCGACGACCTTGGCGCGGATGAAGAACTTCTCGAAGTCGCTGTGGATGACGCCGGCTGCGGCGGGCGCCATGTCGCCGGCGTGGATCGTCCACGCGCGCACTTCCTTCTCGCCGGCGGTGAAGTAGGTGCGCAGGCCGAGCAGGTGGTAGGTCGCCTTGATCAGGCTGCCGACGCCCGACTCGCTGACGCCGAGGTCCTTCAGGAACTCCTTCGTGTCGGCCTCGTCGAGGTCGACCAGGTCGCTCTCGATCTGCGCCGAGATGACGACCGCTTCGCAGGCGAGGTGGCTCTTCGCGTAGTCGCGCACCTTCTGCACGTAGGGGTTCTTGTCGGCGGTCGCGAGTTCGCTGTCCTTGACGTTGCAGGCGAAGATCGTCGGCTTGTCGGTCAGCAGCTGGAACATCTTGGCGACCAGCTTCTCCTCGCTGGTCAGCTCGACCAGCAGCGCCGGCTTGCCGGCGTTCAGCACCGGCAGCATCTTCTGCAGCACCGGCACTTCGGCGATCGCTTCCTTGTCGCCGCGCTTCGCCTGCTTGGTCTGGCGGTCGAGGCGCTTCTCGACGGCTTCGAGGTCGGCGAGCACCAGCTCGGTGGTGATGATCTCGATGTCGCGCACCGGGTCGACGGTGCCCGAGACGTGGTGGATGTCGACGTCCTCGAAGCAGCGCACGACCTGCACGATCGCGTCGACCTCGCGGATGTGGCTCAGGAACTTGTTGCCGAGGCCTTCGCCGGTCGCGGCGCCCTTGACCAGTCCGGCGATGTCGACGAACTCGATCGTCGCCGGCACCACGACGTTGGTCTTGGCGATCTTCTGCAGCACCTGCAGGCGCGCGTCGGGGACGACGACGATGCCCACGTTCGGGTCGATCGTGCAGAAGGGATAGTTCGCCGCCTGCGCCTTGCGCGTGCGCGTGACGGCGTTGAAGAGCGTGGACTTGCCGACGTTGGGCAGCCCGACGATGCCTGCTTTGAGAGTCATGCGAGCTGCCTCGTGTGTGGTGCGGCGGTCAGCGGATCACTTGCCGGCGACGACGGCCTGGATGGCCTTCGTCAGCGCCGGCACGACCTCGAAGGCGTCGCCGACGATGCCGAAGTCGGCGACCTTGAAGATCGGCGCGTCGGCGTCCTTGTTGATCGCCACGATCGTGCGCGCGGTGCGCATGCCGGCGAGGTGCTGGATCGCGCCGCTGATGCCGATCGCGAAGTAGAGCGGCGGGCTGACGACCTTGCCGGTCTGGCCGACCTGCTCGCCGTGCGGACGCCAGCCGGCGTCGACGACGGCGCGCGAGGCACCGACCGCGGCGACGCCGGGGCCGAACGCGGCGGCGAGTTCCTCGATCAGCTTGAAGTGCTGCGCTTCCTTCAGGCCGCGGCCGCCGGCGACGACGACCTTCGCCTCCTGCAGCGGCGTCTTGCCGCCGCCGGCCGCGATGATCTCCTTGACCACGGCGAGCAGGTCGCCGCCCGGAGCCGCGACCTTCTGCACCGCGGCACCGCTGCCGCCGGTGGCCGGCGCGAAGTTGTTCGGCCGCAGCGTGGCGCAGAACGGCAGCTTCGTCGCCTTCGCCGTCATCGTCGCCTTGCCGGCGAAGACGGGCTTCTTGGCGGTGAACGCGCCGCCGGCGAACGCCAGCTCGACGGTGTCGGTCAGCACGCTGCCGTCCAGCAGCGCCGAGACGCGCGGCAGCAGGTCCTTGCCCATCGCCGTGTGCGCCATCAGCACCGCGGTGGCGGCGTGGGCCTTGCACTGGTCGGCGATCGCCTTCGCCCAGGCGTCGCCCGAGTAGTTGGCGAACGACGCGCCGTCGACGGCGACGATCTGGTTGGCGCCGCTCTTGCCGAGCTCGGCGCAGGCGGCGTCGAGGCCGCTGCCGCAAAGGACCGCGATCACCTTGCCGCCGGTCTGCTTGGCGAGACCCAGCGCGGCGGTGACGGCTTCGAGCGAAGGACGCTTCAGGGCACCGCCCCGGGCTTCCGCGATGACGACGATGTTGCTCATGGGAATGGGCTCCAGGGGATCAGAGGGCCTTCTGTTCGCGCAGGGCGGCGATCAGCGCCGGCACCGCGTCGGCACCGTTGCCGAGGATCTTGCCGGCGGCGCGCGCGGCCGGCAGCGTCAGCGCCTGGATCTCGACGCCACGCGCGCCGAGCTGGGCGGGCTGCTCGACGAACGGCTTCTTCTTCGCCGCCATGATGCCCTTCAGGTTGGCGTAGCGCGGCTCGTTCAGGCCCTTGTTGCAGCTGACGACCGCGGGCGTCTTGCTGGTGACGACCTCGCGCGCGCCTTCGATGTCGCGCTCGGCGGTGAACACGCCGTTCTCGAGCGCCAGCTTGCTGACCTCGGTCACGCAGGCGAAGCCGAGGCGCGCCGCCAGGTTGCCGGCCATCTGGTTGTTGTCCGAGTCGACCGCCTGGCGGCCGCACAGCACCAGGTTGCACGGCACCGTCTTGATCCACGCCGCCAGCGCCGCCGCCGTCTGCGCGCCGTCGAACATCCACTCGGTCGTGCTCAGCAGCACGGCCTTGTCGGCGCCGCGGGCGAGTGCGTCGTCGAGCTGCTTCTTGCTGTCCTTCGGGCCGATCGTGACGACCGTCACCGAGCCGGCATTGAGCTGCTCCTTGATGCGCAGCGCCTGTTCGAGCGCGAACTCGTCATAGGCGTTCAGCTCGAAGTTCACGCCGGTGGGGTCGATCGACTTGCCGTCCGCGGCGATCTTGATCGCCGTGTCGGTCGCCGGAACTCGCTTGATGCAGACGACGATGTCCATGGTCGTTGGGCCGGTCTCTGCCGGCTGGTCGGGAAATGAGGGCGAGGAGTCTAGCGACGCCTCTGCGGGGCGCGACGGGGCATTTTCGTGCCCGCGTCGCCCGCGCGTCGGGCCTGCGTCCCCCGATGGTCGAGGCCCCGCCGAATTTCGCCGGGAGTTGCCGGACCCGCGGCCGCCGGTTTCGATTCCCCTGCCCTCACCATGCCGGGGGCAAGGGCTGCCTGGCCCGGGAAGTCGTCAGGCAGCCGAGAGTCCAGGCTTCCGTGGTAACTCCCATGCGACCGAGTCTTGTCCCTCTCTCGTTGTTCCTCGCCGGGGCCCTTGCGGCCCAGAACTGTCCCGACGGCGACCTCGGCGTGCTGCTCGCGTCGAACGTGCAGGACGTCGTACTGCCGATCCAGTCGATCGGCTTCGCCTTCCCGGTCGGTGCCACGACCTACACCGACCTGCACATCACCGACCACGGCTTCGTGCAGCTGTCGAACGCCGGTGTGCCGGCGCCGGCGGCCGGTGCGGTCCTCTACACGCCGACCGTGGCCAACTTCATGGCCGGCTCGCCGAAGGTCGCTGCGATGTACGCCGACGTGATCGCAACCAACGGCCAGATCTGGTTGAAGGCGACGCCGACGCGGACCGTCGTCACCTGGAAGAACCTGCAGACGTTCGGCTCGACCGGTCCTTTGTTCGACATGCAGCTGGTGCTCGAGCCGAGCGGCTTCGCCACGGCCTACTTCGGACCGGGCACGACCAACAACTCGACCTTCGGCGGTGTCTCCGACAACGCGATCACCGGCGTGTCGCCGGGTGGTGGCGGTGCCGCCCCGGCGTCGCTCGACCTGAGCCTCGGTGGCGCCTCCACCAACAATGCCACCTACGAACTGTTCGCCACGGCGGGCACGTTCGACATGGCCAACAACTCGCTGCTGCTCGCGGGGCTGAACCCCGGCTACTCGTACGTGCTCCTCGGCGCACCGGCGAACTGTGCGACGGCTTCGAGCTACGGCACGGGCTGCGTCGAGGTCGCCGACTCGCTCTACGAGTTCTTCCCCACGGCGGCGACGAACGACCTGAGCGGCTCGGCGATCAGCTGGTTCTTCGGCGGCGGCAGCTACACGATGATCTCGCCCATCACGGGCGCGATCGCGCCGGTCGGACCGGGTGCGGCCAACGTCGCTCCGGGGCTGCTCGACGGCCAGACGTCGTTCACGCTGTCGTCCCCGATGCCCGGCCCCGGTGGCCCGATCACGAGCCTGAACGTCACCACCAAGGGCCAGATCGAGCTGACCGGCCCGTCGACCCTCATCGACTTCACGCCGACCGCGGCCGAGTTCGTGGCGCGGACGAACACGAACTTCTGCTGCTGGTCCGACTGGGATCAGACCGATCCGGGCAGTGGCCTGATCTGGTTCGAGGAAGTGGGCGGCGTCGCCTACGTGACCTGGGACAACGTGAACCACTTCAGTGCGGCAGCCCCCAGCCGATTCCAGTTCCAGTTCGATCTCGCCACCGGCGCGGTCACGCTGGTCTTCGGCACGATGGACACGACGAACACGGGTGCCTTGCTCGTCGGCTTCACCGCAGCAGGTGGTTCGATCGATCCCGGTAGCTCGGACCTGTCGACGATCGGCAGCGCCACGGTCGCGACGGCCGAGGTGCAGGCGATGGCGATGGACGCGGTCGGCGTGCCGTCGCTCGGCAACCTGTCCTTCGGCTTCAACGCCACGAACGTGCCGCAGCTGCTGCCGGTCGGCTTCATCTTCTTCGGCGACTTCGTGCTGAACCCGGGTGTCGACCTGGGCTTCATCGGCATGGCCGGCTGCAACGCCTACACCAACGCCAGCATCGGCAACTTCTCGTTCCCGGCCATCGGTGGGTCCGGCTTCGCGCCGCTGCCGATCCCGAACAACATCGCGTTCGTCGGCGCCACGCTGTCGGCCCAGACGCTCGCGCTGTCGACGCTGACCGCGCTGAACTTGGTCGCCTCGAACGGCGTCCAGTTCACCGTCGGCTTCTGATTCGGCTCGCCCTCACGGGCGACCCGAATCACGCCTCTCCAGGACGCCGCAACGCGGGATCCACCAACCTCGCGATCGACGGCGT
>JBILEY010000154.1:0-10954 GCA_044351865.1 Planctomycetota bacterium
GCCTTCGCAGCCGCGCAGAGCCTTCGAGAGATTCTCTCTCAGGCTCTGACTCGCCCGACGCCGGGCCGCGCTTCGCCGGCGCGAGCCGCCGATGCCGACGGCGATGCCGCTTCGTCGCGCAAGCCGCTATCCTGCGCCGACAGGCCGCAGCCGAACGCGTGAAGATCTGTCTCTCGTGCGACGGGGTCACCGACACCCAGGCACAGTGCTGCGGGCACTGCGGGGCCTGGCTCGTGCCGACCGACACCGTGCACTACCCGGTGCGCACCGGCGAAGTCGACGCCGGCAACCCGCTGCTCGGCACCATCGTCGACGGCAAGTACCGGCTGTTGTCCGTGCTCGGCCGCGGTGGCCTCGGCACCGTGTTCCGCGCCCAGCACATCGGCTCGCTGATGATCGTCGCGGTGAAGCTGCTGCACCCGCGCTTCCAGGATCGGCCGGAGTATCGCCGTTCGCTGCTGCCCGAAGCGCGCCGCGCCGCGACCGTCGCCAACCAGCACTGCGCGCGCCTGCTCGACGTCGGCGAAGCCGAAGGGGGCCTCGCCTACCTGGCGATGGAACTGGTCGACGGCCGCACGCTCGACGTGGTGATGCGCAGCGGCCCGCTGCCGCCAGCCCACGCGGTGACGATCCTGCGGCAAGTGGCCGACGCGCTGGTGGCGATCCACGCCAACGGGCTCGTGCACTGCGACCTGTCGCCGCGCAACGTCATGGTCGTCGCGCGCGACGGCGACCTGCACGTCAAGGTGCTCGACTTCGGCATCGCCCGCAGTTCGTCGCTGGCCCGCGGCGATCGCGGTGGCGGCGCGCTCGCCGGCTTCGCCAACCCGGCGTTCGCTGCGCCGGAGCTGCTCGGCGGCGGTGCCGTCGAGGCGCGCGCCGACCTCTACTCGCTCGGCACGCTCGGCTGGTTCCTGCTCAGCGGCACGATGCCGGTCGACGACGCCGAGCCGCGGCGTGCGGCCTCCGCGGTCGCCGCCGGCGCCTTGCGGCCGTGGCCGGGGACGAAGGGCGTGCCGCGGCGGCTCGTGCGCCTGTTGCTGCGCTGCCTGCAGCATGCGCCGGAAGCGCGCCCCGCCAGCGCCGCCGCCGTCGCCGCCGAACTGGCCGCGATCGCGCGCGCCAACCGCCCGGTGCTGGCCCGCCTCGCGATCGCCGCGGCATCGCTGGCGATCGTCGCGGTGATCGCGACCCACCGCGGCCAGCCGCCGTTCCTGCGCGTCTGGACCGGATCGGCGCTGCAGCTGGTGGCCGGCGAACGCACCAGCGTGCCGCCGGTGCAGGAACTGACGAGCCAGCGGTTGGCGACGTTCGGCTGCCACTTCGGGGGCTTCGATCCGCGGGCCTTGCGCGTCGAGATCGCGCGCGACGGCCGCGTGCTGCGCCGCACGGCGCTGCTGCCCGAGGTCGACGCCGGCGACGGCACGCTGGTGCTGTCGAAGGCGCAGCCGGCGTGGCGCGAGCTGCTGGAGACGTTGCTCGCACTCGCCGGCGAAGGGCCGGTCGACTTGACCTTCGTGGTGCCGGGCTCGCTGCCGCTCGGCACCGCGCGCGTGCGCCTCGACGACGTGCCGCCGCGCGTCGACGCGACGCTCGCCCCAGGGGAAGGCGGGCTCGTCGCCGCGTCGCAGCTGCACTGGCGCGCCGAGGACGCGGTGGGCGTGGTCGCGGCGCAGGCGCTGGTGCAGTTCGACGACGGTACGGCGGCGACCTTCGAGCTCGCGGGCGGCGCGGGGGAGTTCGCGCTGGGCGAAGCCCTGGCCCGCCAGCTCGGCCGCACCGGCGCGTGTGGTCCCGGTCGTGTGGCTGTGCGCGCGCAGGATCGCGCCGGCAACGTCGCCGACAGCGCGCCGCTGCCGTTCGCCAGCGCCGACGTCGCCGCTCCCGCACTGCTCGGCATCGCCGGCCCCGGCGGCGAACCGTGGCTGCCGCAGGTCGGGGAGGTGCTGCGGGCGCGCGTGGCGTTGTCGTCGGTCGAGGCCGACTGCGTGCTCGAGATCGCGCGCGGGGCGCTGCCGCCGCATCGCGCCCCGCTGCAGGCGAACGGCACGATGCAGCTGGTCGAACTGCCGGCGTCGCTGGTGGCCGACGGTGTCGCCACGCTGCACGCGCGCGTGCTCGACCGGGCCGGCAACAGCAGGCACCTCGACCTGGTGCTGCCGGTGCGCGACCTGTCGCTGCGCCCGGTGGTGACGCCGGGCGACGCCGCCGCGCGTTGGCTCGGCGGCGAACTCGTGGTCGGCGAAGTCGGCGCCGTGGTCGACGTCGTCTTCGGGCCGGCCTGGCGCGTGCTCGGGGCGCGCATCGAACTCGGCAGCACCGCGCAGGGTGCGGGCGCCGTGCCGGTGCCCGCGGTGGCGTGCACGCCGGCGGCCGGTGGTGCAGCGCGCCTCGTGCTCGGTCGCCTGCCGAGCGGCGCCCATCGCCTGCAGGTGGAACTCGCCGCCGCCGGCGACGCGGTGGCCACCGACGGCGACGTGGCCGCCGCACCGCCGGTGCGTTTCGCCGCGGCGCTGCGGGTGTTGCCCGCGGTCGTCGAGCTGCGGGTGCCGGACCAGCGCCCACGCTACCTCGCCGGCGTGCTGCAGACCGGCATGCTGGCGCGCACGGCTTCGGGCCTCGTCGACGGCGCCGGCTGGCTGCTCGATCCCGCACTGCGTCCGTACGTGCAGGGCCAGTTGTGGGTCGGCGGTGCGAACGCGCAGCCGCTGGCGATCGCGCCGGCCTCCCCCGGCGCCGCCCTGTTGCCCGAGGTGGCGCCGGTGATGGGGCGCAACGTGTTCGCGGTGGCGTTGCGCGACGTGCTCGATCGGCCGGTCGTCGTGCGCGGAGCGCCGGCGGTCCACGCAGCTGGCGGCGGCGCCGCGGGCCGCGTCGTCATCGCCGACTTCTGGTTCCACGACGGTGGGCCCGAGGCGATCGGCGAAGAACTGCTGGTCGAGCACGGCCAGCCGCTGCGCTTGCGCTTGCGCTGTCCGTTGCCGTTCGTCGCCGCGGAGGCCCCGGAGCTGCGGCTCGGCATGGCGCAGAGCGAAGTCGCGGCGGCGACGGTGGAGGCCAGCGACGACGGTCGCAGCGAGGTGGCGTTCGAGGTGCCGTTCGCGGTCTGGAGCGTCGCTGCGCAGTTGGCGGAGAGTTCGCGCGACGACTTCGCGGCGCGGCTGCAGCGCCGCCTCGACGCCTACGTGGTGACGCCGGCCGGCCGCTATCCGCTGCAACTGCGGCTGTGCACGGCGCGCAGCACGCTGCTGCCGCTGCGCCTCGGCGAACTCGGCGTCGACGATCCGGTGCTGGCGGCGATGCGCTTCCTGCCGGTGCTGGCGCCGTCGACGCCGTTCGCCGAGCCGCTGCCGGCGAACGCGCCGCCGCGCGCTCTCTACCGCTCGCAGGTGGCGGTGTCGGTGCGCAACTGTCGCGACCTGTTGCTGCAGGAGCACGAGCTGACGGGCGCCGAGGCGCGCGCGCTGGCGGCGTTCGCGGTGACGATGCCGGTCGCGCGGGCGCGGCTGTGCGTGCACGCCGAGGACCCGCTCGGCCAGGCGCGGCTGCAAACGGCCAACCTGCTGCCGCCGGACTGCGCCGACGGCGACACCAGCTTGACCGGCGTCGACTGGTTCCAGGCCTACACGCTGCTGGCCGTGCTCGGCGAACGGGTCGGTGGCGATCCGCTGCTGTTCCGGCTGCCGTTCGGCTGCGAACTCGAGCTCGCGGCCTACGCGCGCAGCGAGCACCCGGCCGCCAACGGGGCCGCGGCGGCCGGCGGGCGCGTCGCCATCGCGCCGTTCCGTGCTGCCGCCAACGGCAGCCCCGAGCCGCCGTCGGCCGCGGCGTCGCTCGCCGCCGGCGACTTCGTGCCGGGCGCTTTCGACGTGCCGTTCGTCGGTCTCGACTTCGGCGTGCGCGAGTGGGTGTTCGACCTGCCGGCGGTGCCCGGCGCCGAGCTGCTGGTGCGCGAGTGGATCGGCGACCACGACGAGCACCTCGAGAGCGTGCGGGCCCTGGCCGCCGGTCGGCTCGAGCCGATGCCGGATCCGGTCGGTCCGGTGCGGCGACTGGCGGTGGTGCGCGGCCTCGCGTTCGCCGAGGTCGGCGGCCTGCTGAGCGCCAACGGCGAGGCGATGCAACCGCGCGCGCTCGCCGCCGTGCCCGACGTCGTGCCCGGCGTGCTGCGCAGCGAGCAACTGCGGCGCGACGGCAGCGACCTGCTGGGCCGCGGCCGCGAGCCGCGCCTCGTGTTCGTCGGCCTGCGCGCGGCCGCCGACGCCCAGGGCCTGCTGCGCGAACGGAGGGCCCGATGAAGGTGCGCCATTGGCGTCGGTTGCTGGCGACGGTCGCCGTCTGCTGCGTGTTCTTCGCCGGCTGCGTGTCGCCGCGCAGCGAACTGCAGGGCATCGCCGAGCTGCCGCCGGTCGACGCCGCGGTGCTGGTCACCGGCGGCGCGTTCCTGCGGGCGAGCCCCGGCGAACGCACGTTCGCGCCGGCCGAGGGCGGTGGTGGCGACGAAGCCCTGGCGATCGGCGAGGTCTACGAGCTGCTGCAGCGCGCGCGCGTGTTCCAGCGGGTGGCGCTCGACGACGATCCGGCGCGGCGCGAACGGCTGCGCGAGATGCTGACGTCGCGCCAGGCCGGCGACGAGCTGGCGACCACGCTGGCGCGCGCGCGCGAACAGGGCTTCGACCTGCTGCTGGTGGTCGAAGAACTGCAGGACGGCCCGATCGATCGCTTCGGCACCAATGCGCGCTGGCCGGTGACGCTGGTGACTTGGGTGCTGCTCGGCGTCGGTGCCTTCATCCCCGATCGCACCTTCGAGTCCCGTGCGACGCTGCGCGTCACCGTGCGCGACCTGCAGACCGGGTTCGTGCTGCACGATCCGCTGTTGACCGCGGGCCCGGTCGACCTGGCTTTGACCGAACGAACGGACCTTCTCGGCTTGCTGTCGTCGATCGTCGTGCCGCCGTTCCTGGTCGGCGACGATCCGGCGGCGGTCACCACGGCGGTGCGGGCGACGACGGAGAGGCGTCTGCTGTTGTCGCTGGCGCGCGACCTGAAGAGCGAGTCGGTGCGGCAGCGATTGCGGGTGCTGGCCCCGGCGGGCATCCAACTCGAGCGACGCGGCGAGCGGGCGTTCGTCGTCGTCGACTCACCCGAAGGGCTCAGCCTGGCGCGGCTGCGTTGCGCCGGGCTCGCCGACGACGCGGCCGAGCGCTTCGCGCGCGAACTGCTGGCGTCGCGTCGCGGCAACGGCGGGCGGTTCCGCTACGAAGCGTCGCTGCCGGCGGTGGCCGACGGCGAGCTGGTGCAGGTGGCCGTGGCGACGGTCGTCGGTGGCGTCGCCTCGGCGACGTTCGCTGCGGGGAGCGGGCCGTGAAGGTCCCCGCGCGCTTCCAGGTCGGCGCCTGTTCGCACCCGGGTCAGGTGCGCAGTCACAACGAGGACGACTACCTGGTCGGCACGCTGCCCGGCGAACGGGCCCTGCTGGCGGCGATCGCCGACGGCATGGGCGGCCTCGCCGGCGGGGCCGAAGCCAGCCGCACGGCGCTGCGCGCGTTGGCCGGTGCGGTGCTCGACGGTGGCTCCGACGCGCCGGTCGACCTGCGGCTGCGCGCCGGCAGCGTTGCCGCCGCCGCGCGCGTGCGGGATGCCGCGGCGGCCGTGCCGGCGCTGCGCGACATGGGTACGACGCTGACGGCGTTGTGCTGCGCTGACGATCGGCTGCACCTCGTGCACGTCGGCGACACGCGCGCCTACCGGCTGCGCGGGGGCCGCTGCGAGCAGCTGACCGAGGACCACGCGGTGCGCCAGCCCGACAACCTGCTGACGCGCTGCATCGGTGCCGGGCAGCCGTCGTTGCCGCTCGACGAGGCGTCGCTCGACCTGCAGGTCGGCGACCGGTTGCTGCTGGTCAGCGATGGTGTCTGGTCGGTGGTGGCGGCGGACGAGTTCGGGCGCCTCGCGGCGCTCGTGCCCCCGCAGGCTGCGGCCGAGGCTCTGGTCAAGGCGGCGCTGCGCGCCGGCGGACCCGACAACGCCACCGCCGTCGTCGTCGAGGTGGCCTCGGCCGCGGCCGCGGCCGGTGCGCCGCTGCGCGACGTCGACCTGCCGCGGCACGAACGGCCCGACGAGCGCCAGCTGTGGCCGGCGGCGCGTTCGCTGCGCCCGCCGCATTGGCCATGGTGGTTGCTCGCCGCCGCCGTGGTCGTCGTCGCCGACGTGGCGTGCCGCCTCGCCGGTGGGCCCGGGCTGCCGTTCGCCTGGCCTGGGTTCGGTCGCTGACGCGGTCGCCGCGAGGTCCTGCGGCTGGGCGTTGCCGCGGTCGCACCGATGCGCAACGATGTGCGCGCCCCCTCGATTCCGATGCCCAAGAAGCTGCAACGCAAGATCCCTGCCCCGAAGTCGGCAGCCGTGGCCACCGCTGCGTCGCCGGGCGCTGCCGGCGGCGGCGGCGGGTTCTCGTTCGGTCGCTCGCGCGTGACCGCGCGCGTGCTGGCCGAGTTCACCGGCCAACTCGCGGTACTGCTGAACGCCGGCATCCCGATCACCAAGAGCCTGCGCATCCTCGAAGGGCAGATGGCGAAAGGCCCGATGAAGCGCATCGCCGCGCAGCTGGTCGAGGACGTCGAGGGCGGCACCGCGCTGTCGGAGGCGATGCAGAAGCACGACCTGGTGTTCGACGCGCTCTACACCAACATGATGCGCGCCGGCGAGGCGGGTGGTGTGCAGGAGGAGATCCTGAACCGCCTGAGCGGCTTCCTGACCAGCAGCGAGGCGATCAAGTCGCGCGTGAAGGGGGCCCTGGCCTACCCGGTGGCGATCCTGGTCGTCGCGATGGCCGTGCTGCTGCTGGTGTTCGCGTTCGTGATCCCGAAGTTCAAGCAGATCTTCGAGGGCACGGTGAAGGGCGAGATGCACTGGACCACCAAGACGGTGATCGCGATCGGCGAACACCTGCAGTTCTGGTGGTGGATCTACCTGGTTCTGGCGCTGGTGCTGTTCCTGCTGCACCGCGTGCTGCTCGGTCGCGTCGACGGCTATCGCTCGATCGTCCACCGGTTGGCGCTGCGCATGCCGCTGTTCGGGCGACTCGTGCACAAGAGCCTCGTCGCCCGCTTCGCGCGCACGTTCGGCACGTTGATCCAGAGCGGCGTGCCGCACCTCGACGCGCTCGACATCCTGCAGGCGTCGACCAAGAACGTGCACATGAAGTCGGCCGTCGCCGGCGTGCAATCGTCGATTCGCGAGGGTGCGGGCTTCGCGGTGCCGATGGGCGAGAGCGGCATGTTCGACGACATCGTCGTCAACATGGTCGACGTCGGCGAGCAGACCGGCGAACTCGACCGCATGCTGGCGAAGGTCGCCGACCGCTACGAGACCGAGGTCGATCGCACCATCGACACGACGTTCAAGCTGATCGAGCCGATCATGCTGGTCTTCCTGGCCGTGGTCGTCGGCTTCATCGTCTTCGCGCTGTTCATGCCGCTGCTGACGATGATGCAGTCGATCGGCAAGCGGTGACGCCGATGGCCGGGTGCTGGCACGCTGTGGGCACTCGCTACGCGGTGGGCGGTCGGCACGGCGTCCAGGAATGGTGCTGACGTGTCCCTGGTCTGGCGCATCCTGCTGCTGGCGCTGCTGCTGAACGCGCTGACCGTCGGCGGGGTGCAGGTCGCCGTGCACCTGGCGCAGCAGCACTGGTTCGACAACCAGCGCAGCATCGTGCAGCAGAGCGTGGGCAACTCGTTCGCCGAGCTCGAACGCGTCTACTCGCCGTCGGCGCTGCGCGACGCGGCCGTGGATGCCGCGGTGGTGCGGCGGCTGGTGACCGTGCAAGCGCCGCGCGACCTCTACGACGACGTCGTCGTCACCAGCGGCCGGCCGCCGTACGACGGCGTCTACCTGAATCCGCACGGCGCCGTGCATCGCGACCCGGACGAGTTTCCGCAGGGCGTCGTCGCCGCCGGCATGGTGCAGGCGCGCGAACTGGACGGCGGCCTGCTGCCGGTCGCCGACGGCTACTGCCGCGCGCTGCGCAAGGACGGCGAGGTCGTCGGCTACCTGTGGTTCCGGCCGCGCGTGCGAGCGCAGCTGCCGACGGCGCTGCCGCTGTGGACGTCGGTGTTCGGCGTCGCCGCCTCGTCGCTGCTGTTCGGCGTCGTCCTGTTCCTGGTCGTCGTGCGCACCGTGCGGCGGCCGCTGCAGACACTCGGCGCCGCGGCGACTGCGGTGGGGCGCGGCGACTACGACGCGCCGTTGCCCGCCGGGCGCGCGGTGCCGGAGCTCGAGCCGCTGCTGGCGTCGTTCCGTGGCATGGCGAAGCAGGTGCGCGACCACACGCAGACGCTGGAGCAGGCGGTGCGCGAGGCGGTCGAGCAGACGAAGCAGAAGGAGCGTGCGCTGGTGCTGAGTTCGCGCCTGGCGAGCATCGGCACCCTGGCCGCGGGCGTCGCGCACGAGATCAACAACCCGATCGGCGGCATGCAGAACGCCGTCAACCGGCTGCTGCAGGCGCCGGACCTGAGCGACAAGCAGCGCACCTACCTGCAGCTCGTGCTCGACGGCCTGCAGCGCATCGCCCGCACGGCGCGGCGGCTGCTCGACTTCTCACCGCGCGCGAAGGCGCCAGGCAGCTTTCCGGTGTCGCTGCCGATCGACGGTGCGCGTGCGCTGGTCGAGCACCGGCTGCAGCGGGCCGGTGTGCAGTTCACCGTCGACGTGCCGAAGGACCTGCCGCCAGTGCACGGCGATGCGCACGAGATCCAGCAGGTGATGCTGAACCTGCTGCTGAACTCGCTCGACGCGCTGGAGGCGCGCGGCAAGGGCGGTGCGATCACCGTGCGCGCGGAGCGCGATGGCGATCGGCTGCACGTGCGCGTCGACGACGACGGCCCCGGCATGGATGCGAAGGACCTGCCGCGCGTGTTCGATCCGTTCTTCAGCAAGAAGGACCGCCCCGACGCCAGCGGGCTCGGCATGTTCATCTGCTACTCGATCGTGCAGAACCACGGCGGCGAGATCAGCGTCGACTCGCGGCCCGGGGAAGGGTTCCACGTGCACATCGTGCTGCCGCTCGCTTCGGCGGCGTGACCGCCGCCGCCCGCCGCGAGGGAGCGCGTGCCGGGCGGGCCGTCAGTTCGCGGTTTCGCTGCCCGAGTAGAGCCAGACCTGGTTCTTGCCGCGGCGCTTGGCCTCCTGCAGCGCGCGGTTGGCGTTGCGACGCAGGGTGTCGACGCTGCCGGTGCCGCGGCCGTCGTAGCTGTCGATGCCGACCGAGACGGTGACCTGGCGCTGGTAGGAACTCTTCGCCACGACCATGCCGGAGATGCGCTGGCGGATGCGCAGCGCGGTCTGCACGGCTTCGGCCGGGCTCGTCTGCGGCAGCAGCACGCAGAACTCGTCGCCGCCGAAGCGGGCGGCGAAGTCCGTCTCGCGCACGTTCGTCTTCAGGGCCTCGGCGACGCGGCGCAACACCTCGTCGCCGAACGCGTACTCGGTGGTGTCGTTGACGCCCTTGAAGTTGTCGACGTCGATCAGCAGCAGCGACAGCGGGTTCTGGTGTCGCTGCGCGCGCTTCCACTCGAGGCCGAGGATGCGCTTCATGTAGAGCTCGGAGGTCAGCCCGGTCTTGAAGTCGATGCTGACCTGGCTCTCCAGCTGCCGCGCGCGCACGTGCAGGCCGCGCACGCGGGTCCGCGTCTGCAGCGCGAGGTCGACGCGCTGCAGGCACTCGGCCGGCGAGCTCGGCTTCAGCACGAAGTCACGGAACGGCACGCGTGCGTGCCTGGCGTTGGCCAATGCCTGCAGGTCCTCGACCAGCAGGATCACCGGCACCGGATCGTCTTCGCGCTGCAGGCCTTCCAGAAGTTCGAGTTCGACGCCGCCCGCGCACAGAACCAGCGGGTTCAGCAAGACCACGTCCGGCCGCAGCTCCGACACCAGCCGATGGCTCTGGGCCAGCGAGTCGCCTACGTGCACCTCGTAGCCATTGCGCGCCAATGCCGTGCAGAGATCCCCCAGCGGGTCTCGATTGTGGTTCATCACCAGCACCACCTGGGTGCTCGGCGAGCCGTCGGTGTCCGGGCCTGGCGACATCGCCGCAGTGTCAGGCTGCGCGGCGGCTGCGGCCAGGGGGGTGGTGGCGCGTTGCAGGCTCTCCAGGGATGGCTCGAACACGGCGGGGGTGCGGAGGTCTGTCGAAGCGAGTCCGCTGGCTCGCTGGCGAGGGGAGGGACAGGGCGCGGAGTCTAGCCTCGGCTCGGGGCGGGGGAAGAGGGCACGGAGATGGTCGTAGGCGGGATGATCCGGGATCGGGTCGCCGGTCCTGCCTTGACGGGGGGAGGTTCGTCTCTACAATGTTCGGCCCTTTCTGTTCCGACCGCCGGCCCCCCTTGGCCGACCGTTCGCGAGAGACTGTCGCTAGCAGACACCGTAGGCAAGCAAACCCACCGCAGGCAAGGAGCCGACCCGCACGTGCCGCTCGTAACCGCACAAGAGTTGATCGACGCAGGCGTCCACTATGGCCACCAGGCCAGCCGCTGGAACCCGAAGATGAAGCCCTTCATCCACGGCAAGCGGCACAAGATCCACGTGATCAACCTGGAGGAGACGATCCGCGGTCTGTACCGCGCGACGCACTTCCTGCGGCACGTCGCCGCGACCGGCGCGCAGATCATGTTCCTCGGCACGAAGAAGCAGATCCGTCCGGTGGTCGACGCCGAGGCGAAGAAGTGCAGCATGCCGCCGGTCACCGAACGCTGGATCGGTGGCACCCTGACGAACTTCGCCACCGTGCGTGAGCGCCTCGCTCGCTTGATCGAGCTCGAGCAGCTCGAGACCACGGGCGGCATCGAGAAGTACAAGAAGAAGGACCAGTCGACGATGCGCCGCGAGATGAAGCGCATCCGCCGCAACCTGGAAGGTGTGCGTGATCTGCACGGCCTGCCGGGTGCCTTGATCGTCG